>NZ_JBOFBI010000323.1:0-2477 GCF_051645465.1 Tabrizicola sp.
AAATCCGAGTTCGCGCGTGCGGTGCCAGGCCACTTCGCTGACAGACACCATGACATCCCATGAGCAATACCAGGCGCCGCGCTCCTCGGTGTTGAAGCGGTTTCCGCCGGCGCGGGTATAGGTGAAGGCGGCATTGACATGACTTTCGCCGTAGATGCGCAGATCGCGGCTCCGGCGCTGCCAGGCAAGCTCGCGCGGGTCCAGATGGGGATTGCGGCCACGTTCGGCCAGAAGGCGGCCGCTGGTCAGGCCCTCGATCTCTGCAAGGATCTCCATCTCGTCATCGGTATCGACGAGACCGCGCAGGGATGGCGGCTTGTGGTAGGTGGCGGGCAGTAGACGAACGAGACCGCGATCAGAAATTTCGGTCTGTTTCATGCGCCACCACGCAACGCATCGAGATAAGTCCGCACCGCCACGATCTGCGGCAAACCCCCGTCGATGGCGGTGTCGACGGGACGGCTGCCCCCGAACAGCGGACCGGTGTTCGGCCGGGTAAACCAGCTTCGCGCGAGCGGCTCGGAGAAGTAGAGCTCGAGCGACTTGTAAATGCCGATCACCGCACTGAGCCGCAGCAGCTGGTCCTTCGTCAGTTCCCCCGCAAAGTCCGGCTTCTTGGCGCGCTTCCACGTGCTCTCCGACATGTCGGCAAGGCCAGCCGCTTCCTTGAGGCTAAGACCCCAAGCATCGACCACCCGGGTATAGGCTTTCAACGCGACCGCGTTGATCTGTGCGGGTTCCCGGATTTTCTCTGCGACTTGCATGTCTTCCTCCATCGCTCTCAACATAGTTCATATGGCCTATTTGTAAAGATCAAATGAACCTCCTACGCTCTCATCCGAACCGGCGCCCGGCTTCGGTGAAGGTGTACTCGTTGATGATAATCCCCTCCTCGATGACCTCGTCCGAGGTGAGGTGGTCGTATTCAGCCTCAAGCTGGCGGTAGAGCCAGCGGGCCAGATCGCGCAGCGCCTCGATCACGATCTCCTCGGCGTCGTCGGTCGGCGGCTGCCCCCTCGGGCTTTCCCGAGTGACATCGATCGACATGGTGTACTCGTGACAATAGCGGCCGCGGTGGCTGACCTCGGCGGCGAGTTGGTAGAAGTTTCGCCGCTGGATGGCCTGCACCCGGTCGGCGATGCCATGCAAGGTCGTGTCCTGCGGGGCATAATCCCTGATGCTCCATGTTGCGCCCTTGGCGTGACTAAGGAACCCCTCGAAGGCCGCACCATCCCCCTGGCTCCAGAACCCCGAGAACCAGATGCAGGGTTTGGCCCGTGTTCCGCCGCCCATCAGGCGCACGGGCGTGGTCTTGAGGCTGACCCCCAGGATCTCACAGACGCGCTCGAAATCCTCGTAGACCGCGTCCCACCAATAGTCGTGGGGGCCAAGCTCGCGATACCAGCTGCGCGCCTTTTTCTTGGCGGCCTCCGAGAGTTCGGGGAACTGGTAGACCGTGGTGCAGATCACCTCAGGCATCGAAACCCTCCCCATTCAGCGCTGCGGCCAGCCATTCTTGCGTGCTGGTCCAGCCGATGGACTTGCGGGCACCAAGATCGATGACATGCGCGCCACCGCCGAAGGCGTCGAGGCGCGGACGGGAACAGGTCAGTCCATACTGGAACCCCCAGAGGCCGGTGAGGTCGAGCTCCTCTGCAAGGCGCAGAACGAAGCGGATGACGGCTTCGACATCGCCGTGGTCGTCATCATGGATCCAGAGGGCGCTACCCTCGGGCGCGTCCTGGCGCACGATGTCGAAACCTGCGATCTCCGGGTCGTCGGCGTCCTGATCGGCTTCGCGCAAGCTCTGGAACAGGGCGAGCGCGCGGGCAGCTTTGTCGGGGGTGCCGACGTCGAGCAGGCACGAAAAATGGGTGAAGTAATCCGCCATGGGAACCTCCTGAATGGGGAAGACCCGGCCAAGAGGCCGGGCGCTGTGTCGGGATGAGGGGGTGGTCGGGAATGATCAGCGGGCCGGATCGTCGCCCGCCGTCTGTCGCGTGGCATGCGCGCAGAGCATCTGTCGGTAGAAGCACTTGCGCGCGGCCCGGAAGCCGCGAACTGCGCGCGTGTCGGGGTGCAGCGCCCGGACCGCCGCGCGCAGGACGGCGTAGGGCGACGCTGCCGAGGGCAGGCCGAGGCGTTGATAGGCTGGATCGGTCATCTCAGCAGACCTCGACCACGGGCGAAGCGATATGCGGATCGACGAGTGCCTCGATCCGCTCGGACCGGCCCATCCAGGGTTCGGGCCGGATTGCCTTGACCCAGTCGGCGAAGCTCGGAATGAACCCCAGATCCTCGCGGACATGCTGCTCGCCCACCCATCGTGTCGGGATCACGCGGCCCGTGGAGAGGGTAATCGTCGGCCCGAAGACGGTCTCGGAGAGCCAGATTCCAGCGGCATGGTGAAACATGGCTCGGTGGCGAAAGTCGGCGGAATGGGCTTTTGAGGAGTCGAACCAAGCATGGATGGCCTG
>NZ_JBOFBI010000324.1:0-7231 GCF_051645465.1 Tabrizicola sp.
TGGGTCGGAATCTCTTCGGCGGGAGTGTTTGAGAGCCGGGATGGGGGGCAGAGCTGGGCGATGCGGAACCGGCGGGGGAATAGGGCGGGGCCGGCGGGGGCGCTGGAGCGGTTCTGGGGGGATGAGGAGATCCGGAAGGAGGACGAGATTTTCAGTTGCGTCCATAACCTCGCGTTCGGGGCGGAGGAGGGGCTGATCTACATGCAGAACCATCAGGGGGTGTATCGGTCTCGGGATGGAGGGGCCGTCTGGGAGGAGGTGACGGAGGGGTTGCCCTCGACCTTCGGGTTCCCGGTGGCGGCGCATCCGCGCGAGGCGGGGACGTTCTGGGTGTTTCCGCTGAACGGGGACTCACTGGGCCGGTATCCGGTAGGCGGGCGGGCGCTGGTCTGGAAGACGGTGGATGGGGGGGAGACGTGGGCCGGGAAGGGGGCAGGGCTGCCGGAGAAGGACTGCTTCTTCACCGTGCTCCGCCAGGGGATGGCTTCGGACGGGGCGAGCCCGTGCGGGGTGGCGTTCGGGACGAACTCGGGGTCGGTGTTCTTCTCGGGCGATGAGGGGGAGAGCTGGGAGGAAGTTGCCCGGCATCTGCCGACGGTGCTGTCGGTGAAGTTCATGGCGTGATCTGTCCACGGTGGACCGAGTTGAATTAGCGTTCGTGTCCAGTGGGTTGGCTGCGGACGTTAACGTCTTGGCAAGAGTTTGGGGGCTAGGCCCAGGGGGCGGGAATTGCGGACCTTTCCCGGCGGCCCGCAATCGCTAGGCTGAGGTCTGGCAGCGGCCGTGGCACGGCTTTGGGGGGATGCGGGATGTTTCTGTTGTACTCGGTCGTGATGATCGCGGCGGCGGTCTTCGGGACGGAATGGCTGGTCGACGTCTGGCTTGGCGAGGACCGGAGGTACTGGATCGGGCTTGCCGGGGTGGCGGTTCTGCTGATCGCGTCGGCCGTCGTAAAGGCGAGCGGGATCGAGCAGCTGACCCGGGCGCTGCGAAAGGCGCTGATCGGGGCCTGGATCGGTACTGCGCTTGGGTGGTTCGGCCTGAAGCTCCCCTGGTTGCGGAAGGGATTGCGCATCGCGGGGATCGAGACCGAGCCCGAGGCGCAACCGCCGCAGGGCGGATTGCGCTGGTCCGGGCTGAGCGGCTGGCTGTTGGCGCTGGGATGGGCGGGCTCGATGATCGGGCTGGGGATGATGTGGACGGGGTTCATGCGGTGAGGACTGGCGGGGCGCCCTCGGTCTGGCGGTCGTCGGAGAAATCCTCGCGGGCGTTTTGTCCGGTCTGTGGGAGCTCGCTTGGGGCCGTTGACGATGCTCCGGTGGTGGCGCTGCTGACCGGGGCGTTCGACAAGCCGCATCTGAAGGAGTTGAAGCCGGAGAGCCATTCCTACAAGGGCGCGCGGCCGAAGTGGTGGCATCCGGAGGTGGAGGCTTGAGGGGCTCGGGCGGTTTTCAGATTGAGCGCTGACGCGCGAAGACCTTTTGTCTCGCCTCTGCGCGTGAAGAACGCGCAACCGGCTCGGGAGGGCCTCCGGCGGGGATATTTGGGGAAGGGAAATTGGGGGTAGGCAGCCTTTTGTTCGGGAGTTCTTAACCATGACCGGGTGATACTGGCGGGGTTGAATGATGTAACCCAATGGGCTATATATGACCTTGCAGTCGGTCGCGGAAACGCCGATCTTCACCCGCCAGACGGAAAAGCTGTTTACTGAGGACGAGAAGCGGGAGTTGATCGACTTTCTGGCGGAGTATCCGCTGGAAGGGGATGAAATTCCAGGGACAGGCGGGGTTCGCAAGCTGCGCTTTGCAGCATCGGGGCGGGGCAAGCGGGGAGGCGCGCGGATCATCTACTACTATCTGGATGAGACGATGCCGCTTTACGCCCTGCTCGCCTATGCGAAGAACGATCAGGGCGACCTGACGCCAGACGAAAGGCGCGCGGTTTCGGCTTTGGCGGCTGCG
The DNA here is from genome assembly GCF_051645465.1 of Tabrizicola sp. GTDB lineage: Bacteria > Pseudomonadota > Alphaproteobacteria > Rhodobacterales > Rhodobacteraceae > Tabrizicola. Next base: position 1,962 of record NZ_JBOFBI010000324.1, read on the forward strand.
ATCAAGGCGACCAGGAAGGGGAAGAGATGAGCGGTTTTGGCGACGATCTGATCCGGGCGATGGGCGAGGCGCTTGCCCATGCGAAGGGGGAGGGGCCGGCAGTGCTGCACGAACCAGTCTCTCCGCGTGAGGTGCGGGAGAAGGCGAGACTGACTCAGGCGCAGATGGCGCCGCTGATGGGGATGAGCCTGTCGGGGTACCGGAAGTGGGAGCAGGGGCAGCGGCGGGTCAGCGGGCCGGCTGCGGCGTTGCTCCGGGTGATCCAGCGGGAGCCGGAGGCGGTGAAGCGCGCGTTGGGGTGAGGGGGAGGGCGCTTGTGCGGATGAAGTGCTCCATCGTCGTTTGAACGTTGCAAGGATGTGTTAGGCAGAATGAGTAGATTTGCGCCAAACAGTATTGAAAAACCCAACCCTTTCGGCCGAGTTGCCGAGGACGATCTTATGCGTTTCGAGTACGAGATTGGAGCAGACCTGCCGAGCCAGTACCGAGAGTACTTGCTTCAGTACAATGGTGCGGAGTTCGCAAAGGCCAGTTTTCATGCTGATGGCGCGGGCGCCAATCTGCATCACGTGTATGGCCTTCATGACGGGCCGCAGTATTTCAGCCTTCGCGACAGATGGGACTTGGCGAAGTGGTATGACATCGGTGATCGTGCGGCAGGAGTGTCGGATTTCCTGGTGTTTGCCAGCTGTGGAACCGGCGAACCTTTGCTGCTTCATCTGAAAACCGGAGCGGTCTACTCCCTTGACCCAGATGCGATCCAAGACGATCCCGAACGGGGAGCGCGTTTCGAGCCCGTTTTGGTCGCCGATAGTTTCGATGCCTTCATTCAGGACCTGATGTCGGACGAAGAATACTGTGCTGCAACCATGACTCCTGAAGAAGTTGAAGCATTCAAGCGGCAGTTGGCGGAGCTTGGAAGAAGGGCGGAGAACGAGCAGTAGGGCGGTGTTCCGTCCGGCTGCTCGCGCGCGCGCCAGCATTTGGCTCAATCGTCTGCTCTTGATGGCGGGGTGGAACCCCACCTGTGATACTGCGAAGCGGTGCGCAATGAATGCGCACCCAACGGGACGGAAGAGTCGGGCTGAAGCCCGACCTACCGGCTGTCATCTCCGTGACAACGGGGATCCTGCGTCAGCGGATGTCTGGACCCCCGCTTTCGCGGGGGTGACAGGATGGTGGAGGTGACGGGGGGCGAGGGGATCACCCGTCGAAGTTCACCGTCTCCATGATCTTCAGCGCGGCGGCGCGGGCGGTGGCAATGTCGGCCAGCGGGGTCGAGTCGGGGATGAACTCGCCCCAGCTGGCCACCAGGTCAGAACGGGGGACACCGTTCTTGACCGGGAACTCGTTGTTCGTGTCGGCGTAGATCTTCTGGGCGGCGTCGGAGGAGAGCCACTCCATGAACTTCAGCGCGTTTTCCTTGTTCGGGGCGGACTTGGTCATCGCGACGCCGGAGATGTTGAGGTGGGTGCCGCCGCCTTCAAACGTCGGGAAGACGATGGTCACGGCTTCGGCGGCAGCCTTCTGTTCGGGGTCGGCGAGCATCTGGCCGATGTAGTAGGTGTTGCCGAGCGCGATGTCGCATTCGCCTGCGGCGATGGCTTTCACCTGGTCGCGGTCGCCGCCGTCGGGTTTCCTTGCGAGGTTGGCTTTCAGGCCCTCGGCCCACTTGGTCGCGGCTTCCTCGCCGTGGTGGGTGATGACGGCGCCGAGAAGGGCGATGTTGTAGTCGTGGAGGCCCGAGCGGGTGCAGAGGCGGCCCGCCCATTTCTCGGAGGCGAGGTCTTCGTAGGTGGTCACCTCGCCCGGCTGCACCCGGTCTTTCGAGGCATAGACGATGCGGGCGCGGGAGGTGAGGCCGAACCAGTGGTCGTTCGGGTCACGGAGGGTTTCGGGGATGTTGGCTTCGAGGACGTCGGACTGGACCGGCTGGGTCACGTCGGCGTCTACGATCTGCATCAGGCGGGCGATGTCGACGGTGAGGACGAGATCGGCGGGCGAGCGGTCGCCTTCGGCCTGGAGGCGTTCGGCCATGCCCTTGTCGACGAAGGCCACGTTGACCTTGATGCCGGTCTCGGCGGTGAAGGCGTCGACGAGGGGTTGGATGAGTTCGGGCTGGCGGTGGGAGTAGACGTTGATTTCCTGGGCAAGGACCGGGGTCGTCAGGGCGAGGAGGGCGAGGGGGGAAAGGCGTAGCATGGTTGAGTCCTTTAGTCAGGTTTATGCGATCGCTTAAAGCGTGACTCAAGGGGCGGGTCAAGAGGTTGAGTGAAATAGTCGGCAATTGGGTCCTGCGTTCGGGCTGACCCTTGGCGATGACCCTTGCCCGTCTTGATGAACCCCCTCCCTGGCCCTCCCCCTGGCAGGGGAGGGGACGCCTTGGACCTGGCGTTGGTTTGCGTGCCCGGCGGGGGTCAGCGTTGCGCCTTTTCCTCGGCCTTGGCGCGGTTCCAGAGGGCGTCCATTTCAGCGAGGTCGCTGTCGGCGGGGCGCTTGCCGGTCTCGGCCAGCCAGTCCTCGATGCGGGCGAAGCGGCGGGTGAACTTTGCGTTGGCGGCGCGGAGGGCGGCTTCGGGGTCGACCTTCAGGTGGCGGGCGAGGTTGGCCATGACGAAGAGGAGGTCGCCGATTTCCTCGGTAAGCTCGGTGTGGGACAGGGTGTCGCGGGCTTCGACGACTTCGCGGGCCTCTTCGGTGAGCTTGTCGAGGACCTTGTCGGTCGAGGGCCAGTCGAAGCCGACGCGGGCGGCGCGGTTCTGCAGTTTCAGAGCGCGGGTGAGGGCGGGAAGCGACTGGGCGATGCCGTCGAGGGTTCTGGCCTGGCCGCGTTCGGCGGCTTTGGCGGCCTCCCAGTCTTTGGTCTGCTGCTCGGCCGTCTTGTCGCGGCTTTGGTCGCCGAAGACATGGGGGTGGCGGGCGAGCATCTTGTCGGAGATGGCGGTGACGACGTCGGCGAAGGTGAAATGCCCGGCCTCGGAGGCCATCCGGGCGTGGTAGACCGTCTGGAAGAGGAGATCGCCAAGCTCTCCCTTCAGTTCGCCCCAGGCTTGGCGGTCGATGGCATCGGCGACCTCGTGCGCTTCTTCCAGGGTGTAGGGGGCGATGGTGGCGAAGGTCTGCTCGATGTCCCAGGGGCAGCCGGTGGCGGGGTCACGGAGGCGGGCCATGATTTCCAGAAGGCGGTCGAGGCCGCCCGCGGAATCGTGAACCAGACGATCCGATTCGCGGCGGTCAAGGTGGGGATGAGTCATTGCGGCCACCGGGGTTTTGCGATTTGGTCAAAGGCTGATCCAGAGCCCTCAAGGACCCAAGCCATGCCCGTGTTGAACCGTATCGCCTCTTACGCCGAGGAAATGAAGGGGTGGCGACGGCATCTGCACATGTATCCGGAGCTTGCGTTCGACTGCCATGAGACGGCGGCCTGGATTGTCGCGCGGCTGAAGGAGATCGGGGTGGACGAGATCCATGAGGGGATCGCGAAAACCGGGGTGGTGGCGCTGATCAGGGGGCAAGGGCCGGGTCCGGTCATCGGGCTTCGGGCCGACATGGATGCGCTGCCGATCGAAGAGGTGACGGGCGCGCCTTATGCCTCGAAAGTGAAGGGCAAGATGCATGCCTGCGGGCATGACGGGCATGTCACGATGCTGCTTGGTGCCGCGAAATATCTGGCCGAGACGCGGAATTTTGTCGGGACGGCGGCGCTGATCTTCCAGCCGGCGGAAGAGGACGGGGGCGGGGGTCAGGTGATGGTGGAGGAGGGGCTGATGGACCGGTTCGGGATCGCCCAGGTCTACGGCATCCACAATGCGCCGAACGTGCCCTTCGGGCATTTCCATACGACGCCGGGGCCGTTGATGGCGTCGGTCGATACGGCCTTTGTCTACATCACCGGCAAGGGCGGGCATGGGGCCACGCCGCACGAATGCGTGGACCCGGTGGTCGCGGTAGTGGGGATGGTGCAGGCGGTGCAGACGATCATCCCGCGGAACGTCTATGCGCTGGAAGAGGTGGTGATTTCGGTCACGCAGATCCACACCGGGACCGCGAGCAACATCATTCCCGAAGAGGCGATGTTCTGCGCCACGATCCGCTGCTTCAAGCCGGATGTCCGCGCGCTTTTGAAAAAGCGGTTCCATGAGATCGTGGAAGGCCACGCGACGGCCTATGGCGTCCAGGCGCGGGTCGACTATGACTGGGGCTACCCTGCGACGATCAACCATGAGGACGAGACGGATTTCGCCGCCGCCGTCGCCTCCGAGGTCGTGGGGCCTGAGGCGGTGGACGCCCGGGCGAACCGCGAGATGGGGTCGGAGGATTTTTCCTACATGCTGGAAGCGCGGCCGGGGGCGTATCTGTTCCTCGGGACCGGGCCGGGGGCGGGGCTGCATCACCCGGCATATGACTTCAACGACGAGGCGGCGCCGGTCGGGGCGAGTTTCTTTGCGCGGCTGGTCGAGCGGGCGCAGCCTTTGGCATAGGCACGGCGACAGGCAGACCCGGTTTTGTGGGTCGCGCTGGTTGGGAGCACCTGACTTGCTGACGGCTGGCTCTTTTGGCAGGCTCTCCTGCAGGCGGGCACATGGCCGGATCTGGATCGGGAGATTGAAAATGGTTTTCAAGGCGGTTCTCTTTGTCTCTTGCGTTTGCCTTGCGGGCCCCGCGCTGGCCAATGATCTGCTGACTTTCCAGTCACCCACCGGCAATATTCATTGCTCGATCTACACCTGGGACAACAACGCCGAAGCGCGCTGCGATCTGCAGGAGCTGACACCGAGCTACACCAAGCGGCCGGCGGGGTGCGATCTGGACTGGGGCAGCTCGTTTGCTGTCGGGGCCGAGGGTCGGGGCGTGCTTGCGTGTGTCGGAGATACGGTGGTCGACCGCAGAAACCCGGTTCTGCCCTATGGCGAGGCAGTGTCGCTTGGCGGGCTCTCGTGCGTTTCAGCCAAGACCGGGATCACCTGCACCAACGCGGCAGGGCATGGGTTCAGCGTGGCGAAGGCGAAGCAGCGGCTTTACTGATCAGACGCGAAGCAAATTGAGCGCGTTCCGCGCGAAGACCTTTTGTCTCGTCTCTGCGCTGGCGCGCAACCGGCTCGGGTTGTGCCTCCGGCGGGGATATTTGGGCAAGGGTCTACCCTAGCTGAGTGTCCTGAGGGGTTTCAGTCTGCAGGCTTTGAGGAGGATTTTGTAGAGGTCCTCGCGCCTGTTGTTGAAGCGGAATTCGGTTTCCTTGAGGAAGACGGGGAAGCTGGTGGGGCGGAGGC
>NZ_JBOFBI010000325.1:0-44723 GCF_051645465.1 Tabrizicola sp.
GGGCGCTTCTGGCCGAACATCCCGATCTGGTGGGCATCTACTGCATGGGCGGCGGGCGATCCGGAATTGCCCGCGCCCTGTCCGGCTTGCCCCGCGACAGGCGCCCCTTCGTCATCATGCATGACCTCTCCGATGTCACCCGCCGTGCGCTGGCCGAGGATGTGATCGACCTTGTCGTCGACCAGAACGCACGCTTGATTGCCGAGCAGACGGTGATCCGGCTTCTGTCCGCCATAGCCTCGACCACCGGTTTCCTGCCCGAGCATTTCATCGAGCCCCGGCTGATTTTCCGTGAGAATATCCCGCCATGACAAACGGTTAGGCTTCGGTTCAGGCCGGGCTTGCCGGAAACGCGCAATCCCGTCAGCATGGAAGGCGGGGAGCCGGGTGGGACAAACGCATGCAGATGGGGCTGGCAGACAAGGCCGTAATCGTGACCGGCGCCGCCCAGGGCATCGGGGCGGCGATTGCCAAGGCGCTGGCCGACGAAGGCGTGGGCGGCCTGGTGCTGGTCGACCGTGATGGGGCCGGAGCGCGGCAGGTGCGATCCACGCTGGCAGGCGAGGTGGCGGTTGTCGAAGTTGATCTCTCCAAGCCCGAGGCCGCTTCTGTCGTGGCTGCCGAGGCCACGGCAAAGCTTGGCCGGATTGATGGTCTGGTGAACGCGGCGGGCCTTACGACTCGGGGGTCTTTCGTCACCGGCACCGCGGAGGTCTGGGACAGCCTCTTCGCCATAAACGCCCGCGCCGGGTTTCTCTTGATGCAGGCGGCCATCGCGGACATGTGCGCCCGCCAAGCGCCGGGTGCAATCGTCAACATCCTGTCGATGAACGCGCATTGCGGGATCCCCGAGCTGGCGATCTATGCGGCCACCAAAGGCGCCATGCAGACGCTGACGAAGAACGCCGCCCACGCCCACATGGCCGACCGCATAAGGGTGAACGGCATCAACCTCGGCTGGGTCGCGACCGAGGCGGAGCGGCGGATGCAGGCCGAGGTGATGGGCCGGGGTCCGGAGTGGGAGGCGGCCGCAGCGGCAGCGCTGCCGCTGGGTCGGCTGGTCAAGGCCGAGGAATGCGCGCGGCTGGCGGTGTTTCTGCTGGGCGAGGCCTCGATCCCGATGAGCGGGGCGGTCATCGACCTGGAGCAGAAAGTGGCAGGGGCGATCTGAACGATGGAGCGCAAGCCAGACAGACCCGCACCCGCCCGCGATTTCGACGGCCTCCGCGCCGATCTGGCCGCGCGGGCCGGCACGCTTAGCCGCAGGCTTTCGCAGGTCGCAAAGTTCTTCCTGAACCACCCTGAAGAGGTGGCGGTAACCACGCTGGTCCGGTTGGCCGAGCAGGCCAATGTCCCCCCCGCAACGATCACCCGTTTCGCCAAGGAACTGGGCTTCGCGGGCTTTGCCGACCTGCAGCTGGTCTTCCGCGAACGCTTGCTCGGCCCACGTCTGCCCTATGCCGAACGCCTGGCGCAGCCGGGTATCCGGGATGCCGATCTCGACCAGCCTGGACAGGTTTTCGGCAGTTTCGTTCAGGCGGCGGTGCAATCCCTCCTCCGGATTGAGGAAGCCCTGGACCGTGAGGCGCTGGCAGCCTTTGTCGAGGTGCTGGCAGCCAGCGACGTAGTGCATGTGGCAGCAGCACGGGGGGCCTTTGGGCTCGGGGCCTATGCGGTCTACGGGTTCGGCAGCATCGGGCGGCGGGCGCATCTGGTCGACAATCTGGGCGCGATGCGGGTCATGCAGGTGCAGGCCATGGGGCCGGGCGACACGCTTCTGGCAATGACCTTCGACGACTACACGCCCGAGACGGTGGAGGTGGCAAAGTTGGCTGCGCAGCGGGGCCTCAAGGTGCTGGCGATCACCGACAATGCCCTCAGCCCGGTGGCGGGACTGGCCACACATGTGCTGTACGTGAACGAGGCCCGGCTTGGCCATTTCCGCAGCCAGGTGCCCGCGATGGTCGTGTGCCAGGCCCTGATCGTCGGGCTGGGGCGACGGCTGAGCGCGGTCGAGAATAATTGAAATCTCAAGAAATGAAAATTCCATTGCATCGAATCGCACGCTGATCAAGGATCGCGTGGGGAGGATGCGATGGGGTACAGCCGTTTCGACTTCGCGGGGGCCGAAGTGCTGGTCGTCGGCGCCAGCCGGGCCGGGATTGGCGCAGCGATTGCCCGGTCGTTCCAGGATGCCGGGGCCAAGGTCGCAATCACCGGGGCAGAGGCCGAGCCTGCGCCCGAGGATCAGGGGCGGTTCGCCTACGTGCAGCTTGACGTGACGGACGGCGCGGCGGTCCAGGCACTGGCAAAGGCCACCCCCAAGCTGGACGTGCTGGTGAACTGCGCCGCCATCACTGCGCGGGGCGAAGAGATGGCGCCTGCGTTCTTTCAGCGCGTGGTGGACGTGAATCTGCACGGCACGTTCCGGATGGCCGAAGCGTTTCATGCCCATCTCAAGGCCGCGCAGGGCGTGCTGATCAACATTGCCTCGATGTACGCGATGTTCGGCAGCCCCCGGAACCCGGCTTATGGCGCGAGCAAGGCGGCGGTGGTGCAACTGACCAAGTCGCTGTCCATCGCCTGGGCGGCGGACGGAATTCGGGTCAACGCGGTTGCGCCGGGCTTCATCGTGACTGAACAGTCGGCGCGCAGCCGGACCGATCCGGCGCATGTGGCGGCAGTGAACTTGCGCACACCCATGGGCCGCTGGGGCCAGCCGGATGACATTGCCGGACCGGTCCTGTTCCTCGCATCTGCCGCGTCTGGGTTCATGACCGGCACCTGCCTTGCGATCGACGGGGGGTATTCGATTGCCTGACCTCCACCAGATCGGCGCGGCGGTCGTCGCTACCGGGTTCATCGGAACGGTTCACCTGGGTGCGCTGCGGCGGCTGGGGGTTCGGGTCACGGGGGTGCTAGGCTCCAGCGCGGAGCGGGGTGCAGCCCGCGCGGCCGCTTTGGGGCTCAAGTCCTACGGTTCGCTTGACGAACTGCTGGCCGATCCCGCCGTTCAGGTGGTGCATGTGACCTCGCCCAACGTCGCCCATTTCGATCAGGTGAAGCGCATCCTTGCGGCGGGGCGGCACGTCGTCTGCGAAAAGCCGCTGGCCATGACCTCGGCCCAATCCGCCGAGATGGTCGCGATGGCGCGGGCGAGCGGTAAGGTCGCCGCCGTTTGCTACAACACGCGCTTCTATCCCCTGAACCAGCAGGCCCGGGGCATGGTGGCGGACGGCAGCATCGGCGACATCCGACTTATCAGCGGGCACTATCATCAGGACTGGCTGGCCAAGGACACCGACTGGAACTGGCGGCTGGAGGCTGACGAAGGCGGCGTCCTGCGCTCGGTCGGCGACATCGGCACGCATTGGGTCGACCTGACCTCGTTCATCACCGGCCTGAAGGCTACCTCAGTCATGGCCGACCTCGCAACTTTCGTGCCCGTCCGGCAGCAACCGCTGGGCCCGGTCGAGACCTTCTCCGCCGCGAAGGGCGCGACCAAGGCACGGGCGATCACCACCGACGATGCGGCGACGATCCTTCTGCGCTATCCCGGCGGGGCCAGGGGAGTGATGTCGACCAGCCAGATAAGCCGGGGCCGCAAGAACGCGATGTCCTGGGAAATCGCAGGCACCGGCGCCTCGGCAGCCTGGCACGCGGAGCACCCCGACCACCTCTGGATCGGCCACCGCGACGCCCCGAACCAGATCCTGCAGCGCGATCCGGGCCTGATGAACGCCACCGGAGCAGCGGCCGCAGCCCTGCCGGGCGGGCATGTCGAAGGCTTCGCCGATACCTTCCACGCCCTCTTCCGGCAGGTCTACACTGACGTGGCCAACGGCGGGCGCGGACCGGCTTCGACCTGGGCGACGTTTGACGACGGGCACTACGAAATGCTCTTCTGCGACGCAGTGCTGGCCAGTGCCGCGCGCGGGGCCTGGGTCGACGTGGCTGAAGGGTAGGGGGACCGGATGAAGCTGGGAATTCTGACCGCACCGTTTGCCGAGACGCCGTTGGAGGCAGTGGCCGACTGGGCCGCGGCCGAAGGCTTTCAGGCGCTGGAGATCGCCTGCTGGCCTTCCGCAGGAGGAGAAAAGCGGCGCTACGCAGGCACCGCCCACCTGCCGGTCGAGACGATGACCAAGGCCCGCGGGTCCGAGATCATGGGGATGCTCGCGGCGAAGGGCCTGTCGGTGTCGGGCCTTGGCTACTACCCCAATCCGCTCAACGCCGATGCCGACCACCGGGCGCAAGTGATCGGTCACCTCCTCAAAGTCATCGACGCGGCGGGCATGCTGGGCGTGGGCGTTGTGAACACCTTCGTCGGCGGTGATCGCACCCTGACGGTGGACCAGAACTGGACCCGTGCCGTCGACATAATCACCCCCATCGTCGCCCACGCGCGTGACCAGGGCGTGACCCTGGCCTTCGAAAACTGCCCGATGATCTTTTCCAACGACGAATGGCCCGGCGGGCACAACATCGCTTATGCTCCCCGCATCTGGCGGCGAATCTTTGAGACCTGGGGCGATGCTGTCGGCATGAACTATGACCCAAGCCATCTAGTCTGGCAGATGATCGACACAGCCCGCTTCGTGCGGGAATTCGGAGCGCGGATGGTGCATGTCCACGCCAAGGACATGATGATCGACCGTGATGGGCTTTACGATCACGGCATCCTGTCGGCAGGAATGGGCTGGCAGATACCCCGGTTGCCCGGCCTTGGCGAAGTGGACTGGCCCGGCTTCTTCGCGGGCCTTTACCGGGCGGGCTATGACGGGCCGATCATCATCGAACACGAGGACCGCAATTTCGAAAGCCCTGACGACCGGGTGAAGCGCGGCTTCGTGCTGGCAAGAGACGTCCTTCGCCCCTTCGTGGTATAGGACGGAAAAAAGAGGAAACGACTACAACAATCTGGGAGGATCATCATGAAAAGACTGCTGCTTGGAAGTGCTACTCTGGCCATGGCCATGGCCCTGGGCCTTGCTGGTGCGGCGATGGCCGAGGGATACAAGATCGGTATCTCGAACACCGTTCAGGGCAATGGCTGGCGCGAGCAGATGATCTGCGCGATGAAGGCCGAAGCGCTGGCCTCGGGCAAGGTCGAAAGCCTGAACATCGCGCACCGCAACACCGACGCCGCGGGCCAGCTGGAAGACATCCGCAACCTGATCCAGGCGGGCGTGCAGGCCATCGTCGTGAACCCGTCGAACGCCGAAGGGATCAACGCCGCGATCAAGGAAGCAACGGACGCCGGGATCGTGGTGGTCGCGGTTGACCAGGCGGTGACCGAGCCTTCGGCCTACATCCTGTCGAACAACCAGGAAGAATACGCTTACCTCGGCGCCAAGTGGCTCTTCGAGCAGATGGGTGGCAAGGGTGCTGTCGTCTACATGCGCGGCGCGGCTGGTGCCGGGGCCGACAACGACCGTGACAAGGGCTTCAAGCGGGCGATGGCCGAGTTCCCCGAAATCACCGTCGCGCAGGAGGTCTTCACCGGCTGGCAGCAGGACCAGGGCAAGCAGCAGATCAACGACATCATCGCCTCGGGCATTCCGTTCCAGGGCGTCTGGACCTCGGGCATCGACAACGTGATCGTTGATGCCTTCGTCGAAAGCGGTGCGCCGCTGGTGCCGATCGTCGGCGCCGACAACGCGGGCTTCGTGGGCCAGCTGTCCAGCGTCGAGGGCCTGATGGGCGCCGCAGTGACCAACCCCGGTTCGGTCGGCGGCGCGGGTGTTGCGCTGGCGGTCCAGATCCTTGACGGGCAGATGCCCGCCGAGAAGACGGTTCTCGTGAACCCCGAGCTTTGGGAGAACGTGACCGACGAGGGCAAGGCCAAGCTCGCCGCCGCCGCGAACCCGAACTTGTCGCCGGAATGGCCGGTCAGCGTATCGATCCCCGGCTGGACGAACTACTCGATGGACCAGATCATCGCCTGCAAGGGCCCGGGTGAGTAAGCTGATCCGCCGCTGAAGAACCGCCCCCGAGCCGACCAGCGCTCGGGGGCACCCAAGCCCTTGCCCAACCCCAACGAGCAAATGACCGACAGCCCCGCGCAAGCGATAGTTCTCGACGCCAAGGGGGTTGCCAAGCGCTTTGGCGCTGTGGTGGCGCTGCGCGACGCCTCGCTTCAGGTGGCCCGCGGCCAGATCGTCGCACTCATGGGGGCGAACGGGGCGGGCAAATCGACCTTCGTGAAGATCCTGACAGGCGCGCTGAAGCCCGACGCTGGTCACGTCCGGATCAGGGGCGAGGACAGCACCATCTCCTCTCCTGCGGGAGCGCGGCGGTCGGGTCTTGTGCCGGTTTACCAGGAACCCTCGCTGATCCCAGACCTTAGCGTCACCGACAACCTGCGCCTGGGCGATACGCCGGTTGACCGGTTCCGTCATTGGGTCGGAGAGCTTGGGCTTGCCGATCTTCAGATGGACGCCACGATCAAGCAGCTCCCGCTCGCCAGCCTCCGCATCCTTGACCTGGCGCGCGCGCTTGCGGTCGAGCCGGACGTTCTTCTTCTCGACGAGATGACTGCGGCCCTGCCGACCAACCTCGTTGACCGGGTCCTTTCGGTCGTGCGGGCGCAGGCGGATGCCGGGCGGTCGGTCATCTACATTTCCCACCGCTTCAACGAAATCGCGGCCCTCTGTGACCGGGCCACGGTCCTGCGCGATGGGCTGACGGTGGGTGACCTCAAGATCGAACCGGGGATCGAAGAGCGGATCGTCGAGATGATGCTTGGCAGCCCCGTCGCGGCCCAGACGCGCGAGGCGAGGGCCGTGAAGACGGCGGCCGAGGGCCCTCCGCGCCTGGCCGTGCAAGGGCTGGCCACCGGCACAAGGCTCCGCGACGTGTCCTTCGATCTTCGCGCGGGTGAAGTGCTGGGCGTCGTGGCGCTGGAAGGCCAGGGCCAGGATGAGCTCTTCGACATCCTCGCCGGGAACCGCAAGGCACGCCAGGGCCGGGTGGAGGTGAACGGCCGCGCCGTCAGCTTCAACCACCCCGCCGATGCCATCGCTGCCGGGCTGACGCTGGTGCCCGGCGACCGCGCCCACGCGCTGTTCATGCAGCGGTCGGTCCGTGAGAACATCGCAGTGCCGCTTCTCGCGCGACTACGGAACTGGGGGGCGTCCTCCAAGCGAAAGGAAGCGGCACGGGTCGGCGCGGCCGTCGAACGGCTGCAGATCGACACCCGCGCCCAAGGTGAGGTGCGGCGCCTCTCCGGCGGCAACCAGCAGAAGGTCACCATCGCCCGCTGGATCGCGAAGGGGGTCGAAACGCTTCTCCTCTTCGACCCGACACGGGGCATCGACATCCGGACCAAGCGGCAGATCTATGCCCTCGTGCGCGAACTGGCCGATCAGGGCGCGGCGGTCCTCTACTACACGTCAGAACTGGCCGAGGTGCGGCTGGCCTGCGACCGCGCCGTGGTCATCTTCGGCGGGCAAGTTGTCGACGTCATCGACGCAGCCGATGCCGACGAGCCAACGCTGATGCGCGCGGCCTATGGCCTGACCGAACAGACGGAAGGCCAGGCATGAAGCGGCTGGTCGAAGCGAACGGCTGGACCCTGGGACTTGCGGTGCTTCTGGCGCTGCTTCTGGTCGCGACCAAGCTGATCCAGCCGGGCTTCGGCGTCTCGGGCCTCGACAATCTCGCACGCTCGGCCCTGCCCTTTGCGCTCGCGACCGCTGGCATGGCGGTCGTGGTCATCGCGGGCGGCATCGACCTCTCCATCGCGGCGATGATGGCGGTGGCGAGCGTCACTGCCGCCGTCCTGATGCAGGGGGCAAGCGACGGCCAGGCGGTGCTGGTCGTGATCGGCGTCCTCGCCCTCGGCCTCGCGATGGGCGCGCTGAACGGAGCGCTGATCGTGATCACCCGCGTCCCCGACATCGTGGTGACGCTCGCGATGCTCTTCGTCTGGCAGGGCGTCGCCCTTCTGATCCTGAACGCGCCCGGAGGCGCTGCGGCCCCCTGGCTCCGGGCGCTGGTCGTGGGCGGCGTGACCCTGCCGGGCATCCCCCCGGCCTTCACCGAATGGCTGCCGCGCGGTGTCGTCGTCCTGGCCATAGCCGTAACCGCGATCTGGCTTCCGATCCGCCGCTCCAAGCTCGGCCTCCGCATCTACGCCATCGGCTCCGATCCCCTTGCGGCCTTCCGCTCCGGAGTGCCGGTCGGACCAACCCGGATCGTCGCCTACGCCATCTGCGGGCTGTTCGCAGCCCTCGGCGGGCTCGCCGTGACCATGGGCACCGGCATCGGCGAGCCGATCCCGGGACCCTACCTCCTCACCTCGGTCGCGGCGGTCGTGCTGGGCGGCGTGGTCCTCGGCGGCGGTCGCGGCGGTATCGTCGGGCCGATCCTCGCGATCTTCGTCCTGCGGCTGGTCCGGATGGACCTGACGCTCCTATCGGTTGACCCGAACGTCGCGGCGATCATCGAAGGCACGATCATGGTGGCCGTCGTCATGTTCGGCGGGGTTCTGGCAATGCGGGGGGCGCGGCATGACTGAGGCAACCACGCAAACCACCCCGCTCGCACGGCTAGGGCGCCTGATGGTCGACTGGCCGCTCATCCCGCTGGTCGGCCTGCTGATCGGCCTTGTCGTCGTGCTGGAGATCATGCAGCCCGGCATCGTCAACGAACGCTGGATCGGCAACACCATCCGCTTCGCCATTCCGCTCGCCATGCTTGCCGCCTGCCAGACGCTCACCATGCTGACCGGCGGTATCGACCTGTCCGTCGGCACCGTGGCGACGGTCGCCGCCTACCTCACCGCCACGCTGACCCCCATCATCGGCGCGCCTGCCGCCATGAGCATCGCCATGCTTTGCGCCCTTCTCGTCGGCCTCATGAACGGCATCGGCATCGCCTTCGCCCGCGTTCACCCGCTGATCATGACGCTTGGCACCGGCCTCATCGTCACCGGCTGCCTCCTGGTCTACCAGCGCTTCGTCATCTCGACCGGAGCGCAGTACCCGGCCTTCCTCGTCTGGCTCGGCACCGGCCGCACCTGGGGGCTGCCGAACGGGCTTTTCCTCTTCCTCCCCTTCGCCGTCTTCCTTCTCTGGATGCAGCGCCGGACCGGCTTCGGGCGGCTCATCTACGCCATCGGATCGAACGAAGCAGCGGCGCGGCTGTCGGGCGTCCGCGTCTGGCAGGTCCACCTGGCGCTCTACTCCCTCTCCGGCGTGATCGCCGGGCTGACCGGCCTTCTCTACCTTGGCCAGAACAAGACCGCCTCGCTCTCCCTCGCCTTGCCGCTCGACCTGCCCTCGGTCGCGGCGGCAGTGGTTGGCGGCACCTCGATCTTCGGCGGACGTGGCGGCTATGGCGGCACGATCATCGGCGCGCTGATCCTGACGGTGCTCGCCACGATGCTGACGCTTCTCCAGATGCCCGAAGGCGGGCGCCGCATCCTTTACGGCGCGATCATCCTCGCCGTCACAGCACTTTACATCCGGCTGACCGACCGCGGCTAGTCCAGCCGGATCACCCGCTCCTCGGCAATCGACTGCTCGGCCGCCAGCACGATCCGCAGCGAGTTCACACCAGCCGCCATCGCCTCGGTCAGGTCAAGGTCCTCCCGGATCGCCTTCAGGAATAACGCCTGCTCCCGGTCGCAAAGCTCCTGGTGCCCCGGCTCGTCCTCCATCGAGATCAGCTCATCCGCCCGGGTGAAATGCTTGTCCGGCCCGACATCCGCATGGTGCAGCCGGATCGCGTCGGTCTTCGTGTGCTTCTCGATGTCGGCACTGCCCGAAAGCCCCGTCCCAGTACCACGAGGCCGGTCATCCGGCACCAGACTGACCGAGCCCTTGGGACCGATGACATCCTTCACGAAGTAGGCCGTCTCGCTCATCATCGGGCCCCAGCCGGCCTCATACCAGCCAACCGATCCGTCATCGAAGGTGACATGCAGATGCCCATAGTTCTGCCGCGCCACCTCACCCCATAGGGCCGCACCAATGCCATGCACGCGGACAGGCTTCGCGCCGGTCAGCTGGCACATCACATCGACATAGTGGACCCCGCAATCGACGATCGGGGTCAGGCTGTCGATCAGGTTCTTGTGCCCGATCCAGGCAGGCCCTGAGGATTGCTGGTTCAGGTTCAGCCGCATGACCAGCGGCTTGCCAAGCGTGCGCCCGATCTCGATGAACTTCACCCAGGACGGATGAACCCGCAGGATGTAGCCCAGCACCAACTTCCGCCCGGTGGCGACTGCGGTGGCAACAACCGCCTCGGCTTCGGCATTAGACGTGCCGATGGGCTTTTCCATGAAGACATGCGCCCCCGCCCGCATCGCGCGGATCGCAAAGTCGGCATGCGTATCGGGCCAGGTATTGATCGACACCGCGGCAGGCGTAAGCGTCTGAAGCGCGTCCTGATAGTCCTCGAACAGCGGATAGCCCCGCAGCTCCTCCGGGATCGGCTTTGACCGGATGGTGCGCGAGCAAAGACCGACGATGCGAAAGCCCGGATTGCGGTGATAGGCGCTGGCATGACTTGCGCCCATGTTGCCAAGGCCGACGACAAGGACGGTCACCGGTTGCATCATCTGTCTCCGCACTGCCTAGGCCAGAAACCGCATGTAGCATGGCCCCCCGATGCGCGTCGAGTTTGCGCGGTTTGCCAAAACTAGCGGCGCGCTATCAGCGAGCTCACGTCCAAAACCGTCCCCTCCGGATCGCGCAGCAGCATCCGCCGCTGACCATAGGGCATGTCGGTCGGTGGTTCGATGACACTGGTACCCAGTTCGCTCGCGATCGCATGGACGGCGTCGCAATCGGCCACTACGAACGTGATCATCATGCCTGCCGGTCTGGATCGAACCTCCGCCGGTACGATGTCATGGTCACGCTGCAGCAGGCCGAACTCAAGGCCCTCCATCCCAGTGTGCGACAGGATCACGAACCAATCCGAATCATAGTGCCGGTGCATTCCCATAAGACGCTCGTAGAACCGGGCGGTTCCGTCGACATCGGCACAGAGAATGTTGGGGACAAAGCGATTCATCGGTCAATCCACCGTAAAGGCAACTTCGTTGCGGCGGTTCCAGGGCAGGGTCATCGGTCCGTCGTAGAAGTAGTAGTGCGGGCCTGCAGTGATCGTCAGCCCCCGCTCCTTGGCCCAGGCGCGGAGTTCGGCGGCCTTCGCAGCAAGAACCCGGTCCCCCCGCGCGCCAGAGAACGACAGCGCCACCTGCCGTTCGGGATCGACCGTAACGAAGCGGATCGACGCGGCCTCCGGGCTTGGCAGATCAGCCGGACGGAAGGCCGAGGGCATCATGAAACGAACGGTCCATTCGCCATCCGACACCGGGGTCTGTGCGACCGGCACAGTCATCGCGATCTTCTCGCCACGGTCGTTGCCGCCGAAGATGTAACCGGCAAGCACCCGGAACCCGGCGCTGATCGCCCCATCGCGTGAGCCGCTGACGCGGACCTCGGCCACCAGATGGGACCCGTAGCTGCGCAGCTCATAAGCGCCCTCGGTCGCTTCGACCGTATAGGGCGGCATCTCATAGCCCTTGTAGCTTTCCGCCTTCGCAACCCCAACCACCATCGCCACCCCCAGACCAGCTGCCAGCACCACCTTCCGCATTGCTGCCTCCTGTCGTTTCCAAAGGCCAGATAGCTTGCCTCAAAGGGATTTCGAGCGTATATGCGCCGCATGTCCGGGTTCATCTATTTCAACATCACCGATCACGCGCGGCTTCCGGCCCGCTTCTTCGGTATGACCCGCTCGATCCTCGCCCGCGCCTGACGCGTGCCTGCGCTTTGGCGCGCCCGCCTGCCCCTCTAAAGCCATCCCGAACGATAGGTGAGAGCCATGACCGCTCCGCGTACCCTCTATGACAAGATCTGGGACGATCACGTCGTCCACCAGGCCGAGGACGGCACCTGCCTCCTCTATATCGACCGCCACCTCGTCCACGAAGTGACCAGCCCCCAGGCGTTCGAGGGTCTCCGGATGACCGGCCGCAAGGTCCGCGCGCCGGAGAAGACCATCGCGGTGCCCGACCATAACGTGCCGACGACGCTAGACCGCGCCAATGCGGCGACCATGACCGAGGACAGCCGTATCCAGGTCGCGGCGCTTGACAAGAACGCCAAGGACTTCGGGATCCATTACTACCCGGTGACCGACATTCGGCAGGGCATCGTCCATATCGTCGGGCCGGAGCAGGGGTGGACCCTCCCCGGCATGACCGTGGTTTGCGGTGACTCGCACACTGCGACCCACGGCGCTTTCGGCGCGCTGGCCCACGGGATCGGCACTTCGGAGGTAGAGCATGTTCTCGCCACCCAGACGCTGATCCAGCGCAAGGGCAAGAACATGAAGGTCGAGATCACCGGGTCTTTGCGTCCCGGCGTGACTGCCAAGGACATCACCCTGTCCGTAATCGGCCATACCGGCACGGCAGGCGGCACCGGCTATGTCATCGAATATTGCGGCCAGGCGATCCGCGAGCTTTCCATGGAAGGCCGCATGACCGTCTGCAACATGGCGATCGAAGGCGGCGCCCGCGCGGGCCTGATAGCACCCGACGAGAAGACCTTCACCTATGTAATGGGCCGCCCCCACGCCCCGAAAGGTGCCAAGTGGGAGGCAGCGCTGGCCTACTGGAAAACCCTCTACACCGACGAAGGCGCCCACTTCGACAAGGTCGTCACGATCAAGGGCGAGGACATCGCCCCCGTCGTCACCTGGGGCACCAGCCCCGAGGACGTCCTTCCGATCACCGGCACCGTCCCCGCCCCGGAAAGCTTCACCGGAGGCAAGGTCGACGCCGCGAAGCGCAGCCTTGACTACATGGGCCTGACCGCGGGCCAGAAGCTGACCGACATCAAGATCGACACGGTCTTCATAGGCTCCTGCACCAATGGAAGGATCGAGGACCTGCGCGCCGCCGCCGCCATCCTGAAGGGCAAGAAGATCGCGGTAAAGCGCGCCATGGTCGTCCCCGGCTCCGGCCTCGTCCGCGCCCAGGCCGAGGAAGAGGGCCTGGCCCAAATCTTCATCGACGCGGGCTTC
Organism: Tabrizicola sp.; assembly: GCF_051645465.1. GTDB lineage: Bacteria > Pseudomonadota > Alphaproteobacteria > Rhodobacterales > Rhodobacteraceae > Tabrizicola. The sequence continues at coordinate 13,051 of NZ_JBOFBI010000325.1, forward strand.
GAGTGGCGCCTTGCGGGCTGCTCCATGTGCCTCGCCATGAACCCCGACCAGCTCTCCCCCGGTGAACGCTGTGCGGCAACCTCCAACCGCAACTTCGAGGGCCGCCAGGGTCGCGGCGGGCGCACGCACCTCATGTCCCCCGCAATGGCGGCGGCGGCGGCAATCACCGGGCACCTGACCGACGTCCGTCAGATGATGGGCGAAATGGTCTGAAACTCAGGTGGCGGGGGCAACCCTCCGCCACCCCGTCAATAAGGGCTGAGCCCCGTCAGCGCCTTTCCGGACAGCACAGCCTGGTAGATCTCCACCGTTCGCCGGGCCTTCGCGTCCCAGGTGTAGTGCTCCAGCGCGTGGTCCTGACCGGCCTTGGCCATGGCTGCATGCTCATCGGGCCGATCCATCGCGGCCAGCATCGCGGCGCGGCAGGACGTCACCAGATCGTCCAGCGGCCGAAGCGGGATCGCCACGCCCCGCCCGTTCGCCACCAGATCCCCAGGCGCGCCGTAATCGGTCACGATGCACAGGATGCCCGAGGCCATGGCCTCGATCACCACCCCGGCCCCAAGCTCGCGGATCGAGGGGAAAACGAAGGCGTCACAGTCGCGCATCGCGGCGGCGACGTCTGCCTGGCTCCGGGTGCCTTCAAAGATCACCCGATCCCCCGCGCCCGCCTCACGGACCATCGCCTCGATCCGGGGGCGCTCCGGCCCGTCACCGATGATCCGCAAGCGGTGCGGCTTGAACCGGTCGTCACCAACGAAGGCCCGCACCACCACTTCCGGCACCTTGTAGGGGACGAGCCGCCCGGCATCAAGAAAGGTCCGCGGCCCGTCGCCCGCGAAGGGCGCCCGCGGGCGCCCGGCTGGAAAGACCTCCGGGTCAAAGCCGATCTCGGGGAACGACACGATCCGCTCGCTCGGCGTCCAGGAGATATCTGCAACCGTATGCCGAAAGGCCGCCAGCACGGCCGCAGCCTTCGTATATGTCCGCTTGGCATAGGGGAGGTACTTGTACAGATCGCGCAGACCCCGCAGCCGCTCCTTCTCGCGTTTCTGCTCGCTCAAGAAGGCCCGGGGCCAGTCGAGGTTGCCGTTCAGCGGCCCGATCATGAAAGGCAGGCCGCCCCGCCCGGCAATATAGCTTGGCAGGGTCGGCGACATCGGAGTGATCCGGTGGATCAGGTCATATTCCCCCGCCTCGATCGCCCGGCGGTAGCGCTTCCAGACATCGCGCTCGAAGGCGATGTAAGGCGCATAAGCCATCATCATGCCGGTCGACCAGGCCACCTGATTGCCGCCGCGCAGGAAGGTCGAGAACCGTTCCATCGGTGCGGCGATGTACTCGGTGTCGATGAAGTCAAAGCGGTCCAGTGCACGGCCATCGTCGGTGATCGCGGGCTTGTTGCGGACCTGGGTCGCGATTCGGACGTCGCAATGCTGGGCAAGCGCAAGCGCGTACTTGTAGCCAACGATCGGAAGCGACGGCCATAGCGGATTGCACTGTTCCGCCAGGATCAGGACGCGCGGCTTGGTCATCGAAATGTGCCTGTACTGTGAAAGACATCGCGCACTATGCAGTGAAGCAGCGGTTTGTCCAGTTCGGCCCTGTTGTCGTTTCGCGCTGATGCGGGTATGCCGTCCCGGCAACGCAACCGTTTCGAGATCGCCCGATGGACAAATTCACGACCCTCACCGGCATCGCCGCCCCCATGCCGCTTGTGAACATCGACACCGACATGATCATCCCCAAGCAGTTCCTGAAGACGATCCAGCGGTCGGGCCTCGGCAAGAACCTCTTCGACGAGATGCGCTACACGCAGGACGGCGCCGAGATCGCCGATTTCGTGCTGAACCAGCCCGCCTACCGCAAGTCCCAGATCATCGTCGCCGGCGACAACTTCGGCTGCGGCTCTTCGCGCGAACACGCCCCCTGGGCGCTGCTCGACTTCGGCATCCGCTGCGTGATCTCGACCAGCTTCGCCGACATCTTCTACAACAACTGCTTCAAGAACGGCATCCTCCCCGTCGTCCTGCCGCAGGAGGCCGTCGACCACCTGATGGACGACGCCCGCAAAGGCGAAAACGCCCGGATCAGCGTCGATCTTGAGGCCCAGACGGTAACGGCCTCTGATGGCAAGGTCTTCGCGTTCGAGGTCGACGCCTTCAAGAAACACTGCCTTCTGAACGGCCTCGACGACATCGGCCTGACCTTGGAAAAGGCCGCGTCCATCGACGCTTACGAGGCGAAGAACGCCACGCTTCGTCCCTGGGCCTAAGCGCCCGCCCCTGACCGCAAGCCGCCCGCTTGCGGTCCGGGGGCCGCTCAGAGCTCCGGATTGTTTCTGCGATCAGTGCTTTGCTCGGTCCCAATCCCGCACAGGCACTTGGGTGAACGATCTCTTCGACGTCGCACTTGCCCAAAGGGTTCTGTCCGTCCCCCGTCTCCCGCCAAAGCTCTTCGATCCCGGTTTGGCTATATGCCCGATCGATCCGGCATTTTGCCCGTAAGACGCAAGATCAATTGCCAAAATGACGTTTCACATGGCGATTTTGTCGCCTTAGCGTTTCAGGTCTGCATTGTGGAGGTCGCGGAAGGCACATGATTGGTCGTTTTGAAAGCTTCGTTGGGCCCGAGCGGACGGTGGGTCAGTTGACTGTTTCGAGATGCGCAAAGATCGCCACACCAGCTTGCTGGGCACTTTCGGGGCAAACCGACGGAGAGGGACGGAGAATGCGGGGCTACGCGATCTTGGCGGGGGCCGTCTTCGTGCTGGCATCCCTATCGCAAGGCTTCTTGGCGGCCCCGGCATCGGCACAAGAGGCGTGTACCACTTATACCGTCAAGGAAGGCGACACGCTGGGCGCGATCTCGAACATCGCCTATGGAACCTACGACTACCAGCAGATATTCAACGCCAACCGTGATCTCATCGCCGCGTCGCCGAACGCGCTGGCCGCGGGAACCCAGCTGGCCTTGCCCTGCCTTGATGGCCGTTTGCGGCCGGACACAGAGCTGAGCAGCATCACCGAACGGGAAACCAAACTGTTCGAAAAGACCCGCGTCAAGACCACCGAGTATACCCCGGCGATCAGGTTGGTGGCTGGCGACGGCTGGTTCCCCTTCACCGACACGCGCCTCAAGGACGGCGGAGTGCTGACAAGGCTGGGTCTCGTCGCCTTTACGCGCGGCGGCAACGACCGCGAGACCAGGCTCGACTGGGTCGATGATTGGGACTCGCATCTTGATGTGCTTCTGCCCACACACTCCTTCGATCTGTCGATCGGCTGGGACGGCATCGACTGCTCGAAGATGGACCTGCTGTCCGCCGATATGGTCCGGCGCTGCAACGAGGTCGAGCTGTCGGATCCGGTCTATGAAGTTGTGTACGGCCTCTACTCCCTTCCCGACAACGCCTTCGGCGAGATCCGTGGCTTTGCAGAACTGAACGGTGCGCGTATCTGTCGTCCGGACGGCTGGGCCACCGCCGATCTGGAGGTAGAAGGACTGTCGCCTCCCGTTGTGACCTATGTTCAGCCTCGCAACGCTGATGGTTGCGTCGAGGCGCTTCTGAACGGCGAAGCAGATGTCATGTCGATCGAGATCGAAAGTGCAGTAGATTCGATGGAACGAGCCGGAGCCACGGAAAAGATCCAGCAGAATCCATATCTCATCAAGATCGCCTCGCTGCATTTCGCGACGCATGTGACGAACGAGCGCGGCAAGGAATACATCCAGATGCTGAATCGCGGCCTGGCCGAAATGCGCGAGACCGGCGAATGGTACGACATCGTGGCCAGCACTCTGGTCGAGGCGAACGCCGTTTCGAACTGAAAAGCACGGAAAAATGGCGGGCGATACTCATGTATTGCCCGCTCTGTCCGGTAAGAAGCTGAGCAAGCTCTTGCGCTCTTCCTACGTACTGCACCACACGCAAACCTTTCCAATTCGTAAACACCCCTCAAGCAAGCCATTGATAACATTGGTCTGAAAAACCTGGGCACCGTGCCCACCCGCCCTTGCCCCCTTGCGGCCCCCGGGCTACCTTCCCCCTGAAGCCCAACCGGAGAGCCCCATGCACCCCATCGACAAGCGCCTGGCCGAGCTTGGCGTCACCCTCCCCGATGCCCCGGCCCCGGCGGCGAATTATGTGCCCTTCGTCCAGGCCGGAACCCTGGTCCATATCTCCGGCCAGATCAGCCAGAACGAAGGCGGCCTGATCAAGGGTCGCCTGGGTGAGGACCTCTCGTTCGAACAGGGCGCCGAGGCCGCCAAAAGATGCGCGATCTCGCTTCTGGCCCAGCTGAAGAAAGCCTGCGACGGGGACTGGAACCGGGTCAGCCGGGCAGTGAAGCTGACAGGCTTCGTCAACTCGACCCCCGATTTCACCGACCAGCCCAAAGTAATCAACGGCGCCTCCGACTTCCTGGTCGCCGTCATGGGCGACCCCGGCCGCCACGCCCGCTCGGCCGTTTCCGCCGCCTCCCTGCCCCTGGGGGTGGCCGTCGAGATCGAGGCGATCTTCGAGCTCAAATGACCCGCGTCCCGCTGCCCGAGGCCTTCCTGCGCACCCCCATCGCCCACCGTGCCCTGCATGACCGGGCGCAGGGTCGGATCGAGAACTCCGCCGCCGCGATCCAGGCTGCGGTCAAGGCAGGCTACGGGATCGAGATCGACCTCCAACTCTCGCAGGACGGTGTCCCCATGGTCTTCCACGACGAAGACCTCGACCGCCTCACCGCCGAACAAGGCCCCCTCAACGCCCGCCCGGCAGCCGAGCTCAACCGGATCACGCTGAAGGACGCCGATGACCCGATCCCGACGCTTTATCAGGTCCTCGCCCTCGTCGCAGGGCAAGTCCCCCTCCTGATCGAGATCAAGGACCAGTCGCTGAGCATGTCCGACACCGATGGCCAGCTGGAGGCCGCTACCGCCGCCCACCTCAACGACTACAAAGGCCCCGTCGCCGTCATGTCCTTCAACCCGCACAGCGTCGCGCACATGGCCCGCCTCGCCCCCGCCATCCCGCGCGGCCTGACCACCTGCGCCTACGATCCCGATGACTGGGCGCCGCTTCCCGCCGCAACCTGTGACCGACTGCGCGACATCCCCGACTACGACGCCACCGGCGCCAGCTTCATCAGCCATGAGGCCGCAGACCTCGCCCGCCCCCGCGTCGCCCAACTGAAAGCGCAAGGCGCGAGAGTCCTGTGCTGGACGATCCGGTCGCCTAAAGCCGAGGCGGAAGCCAGAAGGATTGCCGAGAACGTGACATTTGAAGGCTACCCCGCAAAGCTTCCGGGTTGACGGGCGCGAAAGGCCCTCCACCTTTTCCTTTGACGCAACTCCTGCGGGTAGCCAATTGGCTGGGGAAGAACCCCGGCCGCATCAGCCGCGAAAGTACCGATGGCCGACCTTACGCTTCACGACAACCTTGCCGACATCCCCGCCGCCGACTGGGATGCGGTCGCGGCGCCCGAGCAGGCGACGGGGCGGGCCGTTGATCCCTTCATGACCCACCGCTTCCTTGCCGCGCTCGAGGCCTCCGGCTCGACTGGCAAGGTTACGGGCTGGCAGGCGCGGCCGTTGGTTCTGCGGGACGGTGGGGCGCCGGTTGCCGCGACGCCGATCTACGTGAAGACCCACAGCCAGGGCGAGTACATCTTTGACCACGGCTGGGCGGACGCGCTTGAACGGGCAGGGGGCCGCTACTACCCGAAGCTGCAGATCGCGGTGCCCTTCACCCCGGCTACCGGCCGCCGGTTCCTGGGCGCGCCCGAACACCAAGAGGCCCTGCTTCGTGCCGCGATCGGGATTGCGGGGCAGAACCGGCTCTCGTCACTTCACGCGACTTTCTGCACGGCGGAAGAGGCCGAGGCGCTGGCGGGTGTCGAAGGGACGCTGCACCGCGTGACCCAGCAGTTCCACTGGGAGAACCGGGGCTATGCGACGTTCGACGACTTCCTCGCCGATCTTTCCAGCCGCAAGCGCAAGATGATCCGCAAGGAGCGCGAGACGGCGCACGGTCATGGGTTGACGATCCGGGCACTGACCGGCGATCAGATCGAACCCCGGCATTGGGACGCGTTCTGGACGTTCTACCAGGACACCGGCGGGCGGAAATGGGGCACGCCTTACCTGACGCGCAAGGCGTTCGAGCTGTTCCACGCGACCATGCGCGACGACATGCTTTTGGTCCTGGCCTTCAACGGCGACCGGCCCGTCGCCGGGGCGTTGAACTTCATCGGTCGGACCACGCTTTATGGCCGCTACTGGGGTTGCATCGAGGATTATCCCTGTCTGCACTTCGAGCTTTGCTACTATCAGGCAATCGACTGGGCCATTGTGAACGGCCTGCAACGTGTTGAAGCCGGTGCGCAGGGCGAGCACAAGCTTGCCCGCGGCTATCTGCCGGTCGAGACCCACTCGCTCCACTGGATCGCCGACCGCAGTTTCCGCGATGCCGTGGCGCGCTATCTGGAAGCCGAGCGCCGCGCCGTGGGCGAGGAGATCGAGGTGCTGACGGCCTATGGCCCCTTCCGCAGGGCCGCGGCGCGGGAGTAGTCTGCAGCGAAGCGGGGAGTCGCAGATGCTGACCTTCTACACAAACCCGATGTCGCGTGGCCGGATCGCCCGCTGGATGCTGGAAGAGGTGGGTGAGCCCTACGAAACGGTCATCCTCGACTTTGGCACGACAATGAAAGCGCCCGACTATCTCGCGATCAACCCCATGGGAAAGGTGCCGACTGTGGTCCATGACGGGGCCGTGGTGACCGAGGTGGCGGCGATCTGCACCTATCTCGCGATGACCTTCCCCAAAGCCGGGCTGATGGCAGACGACAAGGCGGCATTCTTTCGCTGGCTCTTTTTCGGGGCCGGACCGCTTGAGCAGGCGGTGGTAAACTCGTCCTTCGGCTGGCTGACCTCGGGCCCGCAGGAGAAGCGGCGCGTCGGCTATGGGGACCTTGCTGACGTGGTCGCAACCCTGACCGGGCATCTGGCCAAGCATGACTATATCGCCGACGGGCACTTCACTGCTGCCGACGTATCGCTGGGCAGTCAGATCGGGTGGGGTATGCAGTTCGGCACGATCCCGACCAACGATGTGCTGGCAACCTATTGGGCGCGGATAAAGGATCGACCCGCCCGGCTTGCCGCCGAGGCCAAGGACAACGCCCTTATTCCCGCGAGGACACCATGAACGAGCTATTGCCCGAAGCGGACCGCAAGGCCCTGTTGCCGCCCCTGGCCGAGACTGGCTGGGCGGCAGTGCCCGGTGAAGATGCGATCCGAAAGATCTGGAAGTTCCGCAGCTTCTCGGAGGCCTGGGGCTTCATGACCCGTGCGGGATTGGTGGCCGAGAAGCTGAACCACCACCCCGACTGGACCAACCGCTACAACGTCGTCGACGTCACGCTGACCACCCATTCTGCCAAGGGGCTGACGCAGCTTGACATCGACCTGGCCCGGGCGATGGACCGGTTGGCCCCGGAGGCTGAAATCCAGCGCGACCATGGCGAGCCGGTGACCTGCCTTTGCGAGCTGCACGCGCGCAAGGCATAACTGGCCGCATCTGACTTTGTTATCCGGACCTATTGTCTCGCTGGGCTTGGCTCGGTAGACCCCACAGTCGGAAACATGGTGGAAGTACCGGGCAATCCGGATCAACCAGAACTAAGATCGGAGGAAGCGGTGCTGCAGCGTCATGGTGATTGGTTCGGTCTGCTCAAAGTCGGCAAGAAGAAGCAAGCTGATGCCCGGGATGTGATCGAGCACGCATACGCGAACTCGCAGGGCATGATGCACCGCATTGACGTCGAATCCCTGGTCGCTGCCGCCCTGCATTGCCAGCCCAAGCGCGTTTTCGAGATTGGGACTTTCAAAGGGGCGTCCTCGGACATGCTGTTGCGTCTGCTGCCGGACGCGCATGTGACATCGATTGCCTTCGCCAGCGAAAACCCGACGAAGCGGCAATACAACAATGACCAGCTCAGGATTTCAGAGGTCGGAGCACTGGTTGGCCCGGAGCATCGCGGCCGGTTCACACAGCTGATCGGCGATTCCCACAAGATCGACCCTGAAGCTTTTGTGCAAGAGCACGGCCGGATGGATCTGGTCTTCATCGACGGAGACCATTCGCGGGAAGGGGTGCGCCAGGATACCGAGCTTGCCCATGCAATCCTGGCGCCAGGTGGCGCGATCGCCTGGCACGATGCAAACCCGAAGCGGCGCTACATCGGCTCGCGGCAATTTCTGGAAGACGATATGGCCGAACTCGCGCTGGCCACCACCGACGATTTCCAGGGCGGGGTGGCGTTTTGGACAGAGAAGCTGGAACGGCAGCTGCGCAAGACTGCGGCCTGAACCGCTGACGGAACAGGCGACCCCCTTAGATAAGGCCGGCCATCCTCGCGCCGGTCAGAAGGTCGGGCGCCAGGTGATGAGCCCATTGGCCCTTGCTGGGTACGACATCGGGCACCTGCACAACCACGCATCCAGCGCGGTAGGCGGCCTCGGCGCCAGGCTCGCTGTCTTCGAACACCAGGCAACGTGACGGCGGGACGCCCAGCAGCGACGCGGCCAGCAGATAGGGCTCGGGGTCGGGCTTTGGGGCCCGGACGTCGTCCAGCGTGACGATATGGCTGAAAGCCGCGGCAATCCCGGCGATGCCAAGCTTGCGATGTGCGCTTTCGCGGCCGGACGATGTAACGACCGCGAGGGGACGAGCCATCAGCGGCAAGAGCTCGCGCGTGCCGTGTTTCAGTTCCAGCCGGTTGTCGACGCTGTCCCTGAACCCTGCGCTCCAGTGCCGGTTCACTGCGTGAAGATCTACATCTGGCAGGGCCGCGCGGATGATGCGGGCGGCGGTCGGTTCGTCCTTGCCAACGAGGCCGTGCATGAAGGCGATGTCGACCGCATGTCCATGCGCGGCAAAAGCGGCAAGGCCGGTCGCGAGGGCGACGCTTTCCGTGTCGATCAGCGTGCCGTCGAGGTCGAAAAGAACTGCGTCGTACATCCGGGCCTCCGCGCCTGGGCGGAGCCATAGCCGATCAGAGATGCAGCCGGTAGTGGGTAAAGCCGTCGCTGTCCCGGTGAAGCTGCTGGGGACGGAAGGCCGCGATTTCGGCAAGGTGTGCGGCTGCCCCGTCCCCCGCGGCGAAGGACACGGTCGTGCCTGGCATCGGCAGAAAGTGCCAGTTCCGGCGTGGTGGCGCGCCGACGCTACCCATCCGCTGGACATAGGTTGAAAGGATCGACTGAACACGAGATCCGTCCGTGAAGACTGCCCGGTTGTCGGCAACGGGCTCATTCAGGCGAAGGCGCGCAGCACGATGGTTGTTGGTGACGAGCAGGAAATTCCGCGCAGGATCGACCGGGCGGCCCTTGTAGGTCAGTCCGGTGATCCGCCGGGCGCCTGGGTTCACGATCATGCCGTGACCGTCATACCGCGCGGGCTGGCTTAGATCGATGGCATAGGACAGATCAGGGATCACTTCGAATACGAAGGAGGGGACCATCTCGTTCCGCAGCGGCGTGTCTGTCGAACCGGGCATCACCTGCCGGAAGACCGCAGCCGATCCTTCCAGCCACTCGGCAATCTCGGCGCCGGTAAGGAGCAGGGTGACCAGGGAATTCGGGAATGGGTAGAGGTCCGAGAGGTTCCGCATCCGCAAAGGGCCTGGTGGAATGTCGGTGTAGTTCGCCGGGCCGCCACGCCCCCCCGCGCGGAACATCGTGGCGGACGAGAGCAGCGGCAGAGCCGCCCAACTCGTGTCGGCCAGCGCGGCACGGACGTGGTCGGCCGCCGCAGCAGTCACAAGATCGATGGCGGCGGAAGGGGCAATCGTGGCGAAATGACTGTGGAGCGGTACCGAAGTCTTGCTCAGCTGGCGGCGCGACCACGCCAGCGCGGCGCGATGATCGGGGGCAAGCGCCTGGTGAAGCGAGGGCGTTGCAACGGCCGGGTTGCTGCTACGATGCCCCAGCCGGGCGGAAGACTCGATGACCTGCCAGCGGCGGCCACCTGATGATCGATGCTCGAGGGTCAGATCGATGATTCCGACGTGGCTGCCGGAATGGCCGGGCATGACCGCAGGCTTGCCGGCAAGGCGGCCAAGCACGGGGTCGATCTCGGGCGATGCCGGAAAGCCGGGCCCGGGGAAGGTAAGATGGCTGTGCCCGGCCACAACGGCATCAACCTCGGGCAGTGCGGCAAGGGCGGTGGCCGCATTCTCGGTGCCGTCATTCGGATTGGCGGCGCCAATGCCAGTATGTGCAAGCGCCACAATGATGTCGGCCCCCCTCGCGCGCAGGCGGGGCAGCCAGGCCTTTGCAGCCGCCAGGATATCGCGGCTCCAGATCCGGCCGTTGAGGCCATCGCGATCCCAATCTTCGATCTGTGGCGGTGCAAAGCCGATCACCCCCACGCGAAGGAGATGTACCCGCCCGTCGTGATCGAAGATCCGTCGGCGCAGAATCGTGAAGGGCGGGACAAGGGTTTCGTCCCTGGCCGGGCTTCTGCCGCGGCGTGTGACGATATTGGCCGAGACCACCGGGAACCTTGCGTCAGCCAGGCTTTGCGAAAGGAACCGCAAGCCATAGTCGAATTCATGGTTGCCAAGCGTGATGGCATCGTAACTCAGCGCGTTGAACGCGGTAATCACCGGATGTGATCGCCGCCGTCGGACATTTGCCGCATAGTCGGCAAGCGGACTTCCCTGCAGAAAGTCGCCGTTGTCAAAAAGGAGGCAGTTTCTTGCTTCGCCGCGCGCATCGGCGATCTGCTGCGAAATGGCGCCAAGACCCAGGCTGGAGTTCGGCCGGTTCGCGCAGTAGTCGTACGGCATGAGGCTTGCATGCAGGTCACTTGTGGCGATCAGTCGAAGCGACGCCTGCGGTTGGGAAGATGGCGTCCCGTGCGACGGATTCTTTTGCGTCACGCAATGCTCGGCCGGGGCGTTGCGGGTCTTGCGCCGCTTTGCTACTGACACAACGGGAACTGGGTACATTCGACGTCCACTGGTCTGACCGAGAACTGGGAACTGTTAACACGCCTTGCGGGCAGACCGCGCATTGATACTCGTTATGCGTGTGTTTTTCCGGACGGCTTGTGTCAATGTTGTGGCGAATTGACGTTATTCGCGCGGAGGTTGCAGAGCTTGGCATCTGCGGAATTGAACTCGCCGAATGGGTGGCTGACTCTGCCCGGCAGCACACGTCACCTATCGAGAGCCAGAACGCCATGCAAATTGCAGAAACGGTAACCTTCGGAGGCTCGGGCCTGGATCGGCATGCAGCGTTGCGGCACGATGCTGTCGGGCTCGCGAAGGCGCTGGAGCACGGGAGTGTTTTGCCGATCTGGCGCGGCAAACCGATGATGACAGATCATCAGCCGGTTTGGGTCGAGCATGACCATCCGGTCCTGGCGATTGCCGCGCCGCCTGTCTTCCTTGGGGTTGACGATGGTGTCCCGCGCTTTGCGGCCGATCTGTCGGATTGGTCGCCCGAGGCGGGGGCCGACGCGCCGGAAGCCGGGTTCTTTGACGCCACCGTGCAAAGACACCCGGCGATGGCGGGCGAGGCGGGTTTTGTCGAGCTGCGTGGTGTCTTTGCCCAGCTTACCGCCAGGGACGCCGAACTTGTGGCAACCGCCAAGGCCCTGGTCCAATGGCACCGGAGCCACGGGTTCTGTTCCGCATGCGGAGCGCCGTCCGAAGTTGCGCAGGGTGGCTGGCAGAGGGTTTGCCCGGCCTGTGCCACCCAGCACTTCCCGCGCACAGACCCGGTCGTGATCATGCTGGTCACCCGCGGCAACTCGGTGCTGCTTGGTCGCAGTCCGGGCTGGCCTGAGGGTATGTTCTCGCTTCTGGCGGGCTTCGTCGAACCGGGCGAGACGATCGAGGCCGCCGTACGCCGCGAGGTGCTTGAGGAAACCGGAGTGACCTGCGGCGCGGTCTCCTATCTTGCCAGCCAGCCCTGGCCTTTCCCGGCCTCCCTGATGATCGGCGCGCGGACAGAGGCGACCACTGCCGAGATCAAGGTCGATCCTGAAGAGCTGGAGCAGGCTCTCTGGGTGACGCGGGAAGAACTGGTCACGGTCTTCGCGGGGCGGCATCCGCTGATCCGGCCGGCCCGGAAAGGCGCAATTGCACATTTCATTCTGCGCCACTGGCTTGCGGATCGGCTTGATTGAGCCGCCCTTCCTGCTATCCCGTTGGCGCGATCTGACGCTCAAGCTTTGGAGTACCGATGAAACTGACGGCGAAGACTGACCTTGAAGTGCCTGCAGCCTTCGTCTTTGCATCCTTGATCGATCATGTGAGCTGGGAGCGTGAGGCGGTCCGCAACGGGGTGGAAGTCGAGCGTCCTGAGGGTTCGCCGCAGACGGGAGTGGGCGCCGCATGGCGCATCCGGGCGCATTTTCGCGGCAGGTCACGCAAAATACTGATCAAGATCGAGGACCTGCAACCTGATCAGCGGTTGGGGTTTGCGGTCGACAGCCCTTCGGCGGAAGGCACCATCAGTCTTGAGGTCATGGTCCTGTCGCCACGGCGCAGCCGGTTGCGGTCAGACGTCGAGATCAAGCCTAAGACGCTGGCGGCGCGGCTGTTCATCAATACGATGCGGCTGGCCAAAGGCCGGGTCGTCTCGCGCTTTGAATCGCGGCTTGGCAAGCTTGGTGCGCGGATCAAGGAACGTTACGACCGCAGCCAGGCCTGAGCTTAGCCCCGCTCGCGATCGGCCGGGTAAACACCAAGTATCCGGACTTCCGAGGTGAAATACCTCAGCTCCTCCAGCGCAAGCGCGACGTTTGCGTCTTCCGGGTGGCCTTCGATGTCGGCATAGAACTCGGTCGCCGTGAAGGTGCCACCGACCATGTAGCTTTCCAGCTTGGTCATGTTCACGCCATTGGTCGCGAACCCGCCCATGGCCTTGTAAAGCGCCGCCGGAATGTTGCGGACCCGGAACGTGAAGGTGGTGATCATCCCTGCCGCGCCGCGACGGGAGTGGTCGGGCGTGCGCGACATCACCAGAAAACGCGTGGTGTTGTTGGCCTGGTCCTCGATATGCCGGGCAAGAACGTCAAGACCGTAGATCGAGGCGGCAAGTTCGCTGGCAAGCGCGGCCTTGGTCTTGTCCCCCGCCGCTGCCACCTCGCGGGCGGCGCGGGCATTGTCCGAGCTGACCTTGCCGCAGATGCCATGCTTTTTCAGGAAGCCCGCGCATTGCGGCAGGATGACCACGTGGCCATGCGCTTCGGTCACGTCGCCGAGCTTGGCGCCCGGAACGCCCAGAAGGTTCACATGCACCCGCACGAAGGCTTCGTCGACGATGTGCAGGCCCGACTTCGGCAACAGCGAATGGACATCCGCCACCCGGCCATAGGTCGAATTCTCGACCGCAAGCATGCCGAGATCGACCTCGCCGCGGGCGACCTTTTCGACGACCTCCTCGAATGTGGTGCTGGGGACGGCCTCCATCTCCGGACGGGATTGCTTGCAGGCCTGGTGGGAATAGGCGCCGAGTTCCCCCTGAAATGCGATGCGGCCGGTCATCTCGGTCTGTCTCCGTGTCGAAAACCTGCCCCGCGGGGCGATTGGTCGCGCGTCTACACCTTGAAACCGGTCGGTGGAAGCGGATAGATACGGCCCGGAACGAGACCCCAGATAGGTGCACCATGTTCGACACGATGACGATGACCAAGACAGTGGGCGCGGTTTGCGGGTCGCTTCTCGTGCTGATGCTGGTGGGCTGGGCGGGGGAGTCGTTGTACCATGTCGGTGCGACAGGGCACGGCGGCGAACATGGCGAAGGCGAGCTGACCCAGGCCTACACGATCGACACCGGCGCCGAGGAAGCTCCAGCCGAGGGCGCCGAGGAAGGCCCGGATTTTGCGACGCTGATGGCGGCGGCCGATCCGGTAGCAGGTGAGGCGGTTTTCAAGAAATGTGGCTCTTGCCACAAGCTTGACGGCGCCGACGGCGTCGGCCCGCATCTGAACGGCATTGTTGGCAAGGCAAAAGCAGCCTCAGCGGGCTTTGCCTATTCCGAAGCGATCCTGGCACTAACCTCCGAAAGCTGGACGCCCGAGAACCTGAACGGGTTCCTGGAAAACCCCAAGCAGTACATGCCGGGCACCAAAATGGCCTTTGCCGGTCTGCCGAAGCCTGAGGATCGTGCCAACGTGATCGCCTTCCTGGCCACCAAACCCTGATCTGACAACCAGCCATGTTGCCAAGCCGCCCTTCGGGGCGGCTTTGTTTTTGGGCAATTCACGGAATCGCGCATGGCAATCGCGGCTTGTTGGCTCGACAAAGCCTGAATTAGCATAAATGAATGATGCAGTCGGAACTACGGGAGGTTGGCGTATGCGCGTAGAGAAGCGGGCGGTCGCACGGACAAAGGTGGCGCGGACGGGCCTTGGCCCGATTTGGGCTATGGGGGCCCTGATCCTGGCACTGGCAGCAACGGTTCTTCCGGCGCGCGCCGAGACGGTGATCAAGTCGCACGGGATCTCCACCTTCGGCGACTTGGCGCTTCCCGCGGATTTCACGCACCTGCCTTACGTGAACCCAGATGCGCCGAAGGGTGGCGAGATGAGCCAGTGGGCGCCCGGCAGCTTTGACTCGTTCAACCCCTATGCCATCGCGGGCAATCCAGCGGCGCTGTCCTCGATCTTCTACGAATCCATCCTGGGGGGCACGCTGGACGACGTCAGTGCGGCCTACTGCCTTTTGTGCGAGACGATGGAGTATCCCGAGGACCGATCCTGGGTGATCTTCAATCTCCGGAAGGACGTCAAGTTCTCGGATGGCAGTCCGTTCACCGCAGAAGACGTGCTCTTCAGCTATGAACTGTTCCGCGACAAAGGTATCCCGGAGTTTCGCAGTGTCGCCAACGCCAAATTCCAGTCGGTCGAGGTTCTTGACCCGTACCGCGTCAAGTTCACGTTCACTCCGGGGACGCCCTTCCGTGATATGCCTGCCCAAGCCGGCGGCACGACGATTTTCTCGAAAGCGCACTACGAGGCCAACAATCGCGACCTTGAGAAGTCGAGCCTTGAGCCGTTCCTTGGCACCGGACCCTATATCCTGGAAAGCTTCAAGCCGGGTCAGCAGATTATCTATAAGCGGGATGAGGACTACTGGGGCGAAAAGCACCCGCTGAACATCGGCCAGAACAATTTCGACAGGATCCGCATCGAATACTTCGGTGACGACAACGCAGCGATGGAGGCGTTCAAGGCGGGCGTCTACACCTTCCGCACCGAGACCCTGCCGAAGCGCTGGGACAGCGACTATGACTTCCCGGCAGTGACTGCGGGGGATGTGGTGAAGGCCGTGCTTCCGTCGGGCAACATTGCCGGTGGGCAGTCAATCATCTTCAACCTGCGGCGCGAGCAATTCCAGGACCCACGTGTGCGTGAGGCGCTTGGTCTGGCGTTCAACTTCGAATGGTCGAACAAGGCGTTGTTCTACGGGCTTTTCACGCGGATCAACTCGATCTGGGAAAACTCGGAAATGGCCGCGACAGGGGTGCCGACACCGGAAGAAGTGGCGCTGTTGCAGCCCATGGTTGACGAGGGCCTCTTGCCCGCCAGCATCCTGACCGATGAAGCGGTGATGGCCCCGGTTTCGTTAGCGGATACTGCGCTGGACCGCAGGAATCTGCGCGCGGCCTCGGCGTTGCTGGACGAGGCAGGGTGGATCGCGGGCGACGATGGCATGCGCCGCGATGCCAAGGGCCAGACCTTGCGGATGGAAATGTTCCATTCTCGTGCCGACCTTCTGCCGGTCATGAGCGCCTATGTCGAAAACCTGCGCGCCCTTGGTGTAGACGCGAGTTTTGACATCCTTGACGATCCCCAGGTGCAAGAACGTGCCGGTCCGCCGAGTTTTGACTTCGACGCGCTGCCGACTACGGTGGTGAATGGCGGGCCGGAAGGACTTGCCGGACTGGAACAAGCTTGGTCTTCCACGACGAAGGACAATGCCAGTCGTAACCGGATGGGCTATGGAAATCCGGCGATAGACAAGCTTTTGGCTCTAGTCGATCTGGCGAGCAGCCGTGAGGAGCTTGATACCATCATCCGCGCGATGGATCGTATCCTGCGCTCACAAAGGATCATCGTGCCGCGGTACTACAAGAAGGATAACTGGGTCGCCTACTACAACATGTACGAACGCCCTGAGACCTTACCGCCATATGCTGTTGGCGAACTGTCGATCTGGTGGTACAACCCCGAAAAAGCCGATGCCCTGAAGGCCAAGGGCGTGCTGAAATAACAAAGAACGGGCAGGGACTTGGGCGCCTACATCCTTCGCCGCTTGCTGTTGGTGATCCCCACGCTGTTTGGCGTGATGGTCATCAACTTCGCACTCACCCAGTTTGTCCCCGGTGGGCCGATCGAACAGATCCAGGCCCAGCTGGAAGGCGAGGGCGACTCGATCCAGAATCTTGCCGGGACAGAAGGGGGCGGGGTTCAGGAGGAGGGCGACCAGGGCTATGTCGGCGCCCGCGGCCTCCCGCCCGAGTTTCTGGCCAGGCTTGAGGTGCAGTTCGGTTTCGCCCGCATCGTCTGCGCTAAAGGTTTCACCGGCGAACCCTCTATCACCGCCCCGGAATGCCGCAAGGAAAAGATCCCGGCGGTCGAGCGGTTCTTCATCATGATGGGGAACTACCTGACCCTGAACTTCGGCGAGAGCTACTTCCGGTCGATCTCGGTCGTCGACCTCGTCATCGAGAAGATGCCGGTTTCAATCACCCTTGGCCTTTGGTCGACGCTTATAGCCTATCTCATTTCGATCCCGCTGGGCATCCGGAAGGCTGTGCGGGACGGCTCCAGTTTCGACACCTGGACCAGTGGCGTCATCATCGCCGCCTATGCGATCCCCGGCTTTCTGTTCGCGATCCTTCTGATGGTGGTCTTCGCGGGCGGGAGCTATTTCCAGTGGTTCCCGTTGCGCGGCCTTTTCAGCGACAACTGGGAAGAGCTGTCGTTCTTCGGAAAGATCACCGACTATCTTTGGCACATCGTGCTGCCGGTGACGGCGCAGCTGATTTCGTCCTTCGCGGTACTCACGCTGCTTACGAAGAACAGCTTCCTTGACGAGGTCAAGAAGCAGTACGTGATGACCGCCCGCGCCAAGGGCCTGTCCGAGGGCCGCGTGCTTTACGGCCACGTCTTCCGTAATGCCATGCTTATCGTCATCGCGGGATTTCCGGGCCTGTTCCTGGCGGTCTTCTTCGGCTCAAGCCTGCTGATCGAGGTCATCTTCTCGCTGGACGGCCTAGGCCAGCTTGGTTTCCGCTCGGCAGTCGAACGCGACTATCCGGTCATCTTCGGCACGCTCTTCGCCTTTGGACTGATCGGGCTGATCGTCGGCATCCTTTCGGACCTGATGTACGTCTTCGTCGATCCACGGATCGACTTTGAAAGGCGCGGGTGATGGCCCTTTCGCCTCTGAACCAGCGCCGCTGGCGGAACTTCAAGGCCAACCGGCGGGCCTTCTGGTCGCTTTGGCTTCTTCTGGTGCTGTACGGGATTTCGCTCTGCGCCGAGCTCATCGCCAATGACCGGCCAGTCCTGGTGAAATACGATGGCGGCTACTACATGCCGGTCTTCAAGTTCTACCCCGAGGTGGCGTTCGGCGGCGATCTTAGGACCGAGGCGAACTACACCACTCCCGAAGTGCAATGCCTGATCGTGGCGGCGGGGTCTCTGGACTGCTGGGACGATCCTGACGGCATCAAGGCGGAAGCCGAAACCAAGGGTACTGCCGCTGGCCAGCCGGTTGACGCCGGATGGATCCTCTGGCCGGTCATTCCCTACAGCTTCAAGACGATTGTCGACACGGGTGGTGTGGCGCCCGGCCCGCCATCGGCGCAGAACTGGCTGGGCACGGACGACACCTCGCGCGATGTGCTGGCGCGGGTGATCTATGGCTTCCGGCTTTCCGTCACTTTCGCGCTGCTGGTCACGCTTTGCACCACGATCATCGGCATTGCTGCCGGGGCAGTGCAGGGCTACTTCGGTGGGCTGACCGATCTGATCTTCCAGCGGATCATCGAGCTTTGGAATTCGGTCCCCACGCTTTACGTCATCATCATCGTGACCGCGGTCTGGGCAAAAAGCTTCTGGCTTCTGGTCGGGTTGATGGTGCTCTTTGGCTGGACCGGCCTCGTCGGCGTCGTCCGGGCCGAGTTTCTGCGGGCCCGGAACTTCGAATACGTCCGGGCCGCAAAGGCGCTTGGAGTGTCCGACTGGCAGATCATGTTCCGCCATCTTCTGCCCAATGCCATGGTGGCCACGCTTACCATTCTGCCCTTTGCCATCACCGGGGCCATCGGCACGCTTGCAAGTCTTGACTACCTTGGCTTCGGCCTGCCCGCGAACCTTCCCTCGCTTGGCCAGCTGACCCGCCAGGCGCAGCAGAACCTGCAGGCGCCGCATCTGGCCTTCACGGCCTTCTTCACCTTCGCCATCATGCTCAGCCTTCTGGTCTTCATCTTTGAAGGCGTGCGCGATGCCTTCGACCCACGGAAGACGTTCAGATGAGGCGCAGTCGATGAGCGTTCTGGACGTCAAGGGCCTGAGGGTCACCTTCCGGCAGGATGGGCGGCTGATCGAGGCCGTGAAGGGTGTGTCCTTCAGTGTGGCCAAGGGTGAAACCGTGGCGCTGGTCGGCGAAAGCGGCTCGGGCAAATCGGTGACTGCGCTGTCGACCGTGGGGCTTCTCTCTGACAATGCCGAGATTGCAGGCTCGATCACCTATGAAGGCAGCCAGATGGTCGGCGCCAGCGAGCGTGACCTTCGTCGTATCCGGGGCAACGACATCAGCTTTATCTTCCAGGAGCCGATGACCAGCCTCAATCCGCTGCACACCATCGAAAAGCAGCTCGCCGAAAGCCTGGCGCTTCACCAGGGCGTTTCGGGCGATGCGGCGCGCAATCGGATCATTGAACTGCTCGGCAAAGTCGGCATTCGGGACGCCGAAAGCCGTCTGGGCGCCTATCCGCACCAGCTTTCAGGCGGTCAGCGCCAGCGCGTTATGATTGCCATGGCCTTGGCGAACGGGCCCGAGCTTCTGGTCGCCGACGAGCCCACCACGGCGCTGGACGTGACGATCCAGGCCCAGATCCTTGACCTTCTGGCCGAGTTGAAGCGGTCTGAAGGCCTGAGCCTTCTCTTCATCACCCATGACCTCGGCATCGTCCGCCGCATTGCCGACCGGGTCTGCGTGATGCAGGGCGGCGAGATCGTGGAGCAGGGGCCGACCGCGCAGATATTCGCAAATCCGCAGCACCCCTACACGCAGAAGCTTCTTGCCGCCGAGCAAAAGGGTGGCCCCGATCCGGTGCCGGCAGACGCGCACCAGATTGTCCGGGTCGAAGACTTGCGCATATGGTTTCCGATCCAGAAGGGCCTTCTGCGCCGGACCGTGGGTCACGTCAAAGCGGTCAACGACGCCAGCCTGACCGTTCGCGCAGGCGAAACCCTTGGGATTGTCGGCGAAAGCGGCTCGGGCAAGACGACGCTGGCGCTTGCGATCCTGCGCCTGATCACCTCGACCGGGAGGATCGTCTTCCTCGGTCGCGACGTCAGCCGCCTGGACGAAACCTGGGACGAGGCCGCGGCGCGGCGGGCGGACAATCCGCTTTCCGACCGATTAGAAACACCACTGGAAGAGGGGATCGCGGCTTTCTACCGGTCGAAGGGCCGCAAGGCCATGCGCGCGATGCGGCGGCATATGCAGATCGTCTTTCAGGATCCCTACGGCAGCCTCTCGCCCCGGATGACGGTGGAACAGATCATCGCCGAAGGATTGGGGGTTCATGGCGTCGATCCGGGCCGCAATCGCACCGAGATGGTGGCCGACATAATGCGCGAAGTCGGCCTCGATCCCACGACAATGAGCCGTTATCCGCACGAATTCTCGGGCGGCCAGCGCCAGCGCATCGCCATCGCACGGGCGATGATCCTGCGCCCGAAACTCGTGGTGCTGGACGAGCCGACCTCGGCCCTCGACATGACTGTGCAGGTCCAGATCGTCGAACTGCTCCGTCAGCTGCAGCGGAAATGGGGCCTCGCTTACGTCTTCATCAGCCATGACCTCAGGGTGATCCGCGCAATGGCGCACAAGGTCATGGTCATGCAGAATGGCGATGTGGTCGAAGCGGGCGATTGCGAGGCCGTGTTTACCAACCCTCAATCCACCTATACGAAAGCTTTGATGGCCGCCGCCTTCGGACCCTGACCTTGAAGCTTCTCTTCGTCCACCAGAACTTTCCCGGCCAGTTCCTGCATCTTGCGCCCGAGATGCAGCGCCTTGGCCATGACGTGCGCGCCATCACCGATGCCACGAACCAGCACACCTCGGCAGTACCGCTTCTCCGATACACGCACAAAGCACAAACGGTGGATCCAAAGGCCACCCGGCTCGGTCGAAACTTCACCATGATGAGCGACCGGGGTGTCTCGGTCGCCCGCTTTGCCCAAAGGATGCGCGCCGAAGGCTATGTTCCGGACGTGATCTACGGCCATTCCGGCTGGGGCGAGACGCTCTTTCTCAAGGAGGTCTGGCCCGAAGCAAAGCTTCTCGTCTTCGCCGAGTTCTACTATCGCGGCCACGGTGCGGATACGGGCTTCGACGCCGAGTTTCAGTCCAAGGGTTTCGATCAGGTGATGATCGCGCAGGGCAGGGCGGCCTATATGGCGCAGTCCCTGGTGCATGCGGACCGGGGCGTATCGCCGACCGAGTGGCAGGCAAGCACGCATCCCCCGCTTCTGCGCCGCCAGCTTGAGGTGATCTTTGACGGGGTCGATTGCGACCGGCTGACCCCCAACCCGGATGCCCGGTTCGTGCTGCCCGACGGGCGCGAGCTGAAACGAGGCGACGAGGTCCTGACCTTCGTGAACCGCAATCTCGAACCCTACCGCGGCTACCACATCTTCATGCGTGCCCTGCCCGAGGTGCTGGCCGCCCGCCCGGATGCGCAGGTGGTAATCGTCGGGGGGGACGAGGTCAGCTATGGCCAGGCCCCGAAAGGCGGCGGCAAGTGGAAGGACGTCATCCTGGACGAAGTGAAAGACCGCCTGGACCTAACCCGCGTTCACTTCACCGGCCGGGTGCCTTATGACCGGCTGGTCGATCTGATCCACGTCAGCCGCGTGCATGCCTATCTGACCTATCCCTTCGTCCTGTCGTGGTCGATGGTCGAGACGCTGGCGGCGGGTACGCTGGTCATCGGCTCGAACACCGCTCCGGTGGCCGAGGTGATCCAGGATGGTGTGAACGGACGGCTCATCGACTTCTTCGATGTCCCCGGCTGGTCTGCGGCTCTGACTGACGCTCTAGCGCGCGCCGAGGCTTACCTGCAGATGCGAGAAACCGCCCGGGCCCTGGCACGCGAGAAGTATGACCTTCGCTCGGTCTGCCTGCCGAAGCAGATCGAACTTCTCACCCGGCTGGCGCGCAGCTGAGCAGGTCCGCCGGGGCCAATGTTCTGGACCCCTATCCAGGTGCGGTTCATACTAGCCTCGGTTAGAGGGAAGTCTGGACGCAGATCAATCAGCGGGAAGCGGCATGCACGATCACTTCGCACATGTTCAATGTGGTGACTGCCCGATCCGGCACCGGGCGGTCTGCGCCCGCTGCGATGCAGACGAGCTTGGGGTCCTTGAGCAGATCAAGTACTACCGCAGCTTCCAGGCCGGGCAGGCCATCATCTGGTCGGGGGACCGGATGGAGTTCGTCGGCTCGGTCGTGACCGGCATCGCCACGCTGACCCAGACGATGGAGGATGGACGGCGGCAGATGGTGGGGCTTCTGTTGCCCTCGGACTTCGTGGGTCGACCGGGCCGTCCGACGGCGGCGTTCGATGTGACCGCGACGACCGATGTGGTGATGTGCTGCTTCCGGAAGAAGCCGTTCGAGGAGATGATGGCCTCGACCCCCCACATCGCTCAGCGGCTGCTTGAGATGACCCTGGACGAACTGGATGCGGCGCGGGAGTGGATGCTGCTTCTGGGCCGGAAGACGGCGCGGGAGAAGATTGCTTCGCTGATCTCGATCATCGCGCGGCGGGATGCGGCGCTGCATCTGCGGCGGGCGAAGGGGATGCTGTCGGTCGACCTTCCGCTGACGCGGGAGGAGATGGCGGACTATCTGGGGCTGACGCTGGAGACTGTCAGCCGGCAGATCAGTGCGCTGAAGAAGGATGGGGTCATCAGCCTGGAAGGAAACCGGCATGTTTCGATCCCGGACCTCGACCGGCTTTTGGAAGAGGCGGGGGATGACAGCGACGGGGGGATGCTGGTCTAGGATGGGCACGGTGCCCACTTCAGGCAAGATATTGATCTATATGTATTTCATGCGTTGCCGTTAACGCATTGGCAAGAATCTCGCACGAAGCCAGGGATGCCCGGAGTGCTGAATTTCTACACCTATGATGTCTTTACCGATAGCGCCTATGCGGGCAATCCGCTGGCCATCGTCCTTGACGCCGACGACCTGACACCCGCCCGGATGCAGACCATCGCGCGGGACTTCAACCTGTCCGAGACGATCTTTGTTCAGCGCCCCGCGAACCCCGCCCATACCGCCCGGGTCCGCATCTTCTTTCCCACCGCCGAGATCCCCTTTGCGGGCCATCCGACCATCGGCTGCGCCATATATCTTGCGACTGCCGCAGAAGGCCCAGGTGACTTCGCCAGGGATGTCCTGCTGGAAGAGGAGGCGGGCCTTGTCCCCGTCCGCGTCTGGCGGCGGGGCGACGTGACGCGGGCTGAGTTCATCGCCCCGGTCGTCCCGCACGGAGTGACCGGCGCAGAGGTCGCCAGAGCAGACCGGATGGCAGCGGCCCTTGGGCTGAAGCCCGACGAGATCGGCTTTGGCGCGCATCGTCCCGGCGTTTGGCAAGGCGGGCCGCGGTTCCTTTATGCTCCGGTCGGATCGCTGGTGGCGCTGGCCCGCGCCAGACCGACCGAGCCCGCATGGTCTGAAGTGATCAGCGCGGCAGGGGTGGACAGCATCTTTCTCTATGCCAAGGGTCAGGACTGCGACTTCCGCACCCGGATGTTTTCGCCGACTGCTGGCATCCCGGAAGACCCCGCGACCGGATCGGCAAGCGCGATCCTCGCGGCGCAGCTGCTGGCTTCGGGTGCTCTGCCCGAAGGCGAGACGCGCCTGTCGCTGCATCAGGGCGTGGAAATGGGCCGGGCAAGCCAGATCGGCATGACCGCAAAGGTGGTCGGGGGCAGGCTGACCGAGGTCCGCATTGCAGGCAGTGCCGTGCCGGTGTCGGAGGGCCGGATCACCCCGCCCGGCTGACGACCTTTATGAGAGGCCAAGGCGCAAGCGGGTCTTGTGCGACCGCTCGTCGATGCACTTCGTGCACTCCTCGCACGCGTTCCGACGAGGAGACGAAGTCGAACGAGGAGGGTGGGTCTGGGCCATTTAGCCCGCCCTTGCGAAACTGTCGGCGGTGGACAGCGCCCAGGCCTCGGCGAACCTGGGCGAGGAGGCGGGATCTGCCGTCAGCTGGCCACGGGCCAACTGTTCGTACTGCTCGGCGAGCGAGATCACCTTGTCCGACGAGGCCCGGCGCAGGAAGTGGTGGGGCATCAGTTCGGAAGGGTGGGAAAGACCGGCGGCCGCAACAAGCTCGGCCAGCGCATGGAGCGTGTTGCGGTGGAAGCTCGCCACCCGTTCGGCCTTGTCGGGCACCACGATGGCGCGTTGACGGAGTGGGTCTTGCGTGGCCACACCTGTCGGGCATTCGCCGGTGTGGCACGATTGGGCCTGGATGCAACCGACCGCGAACATGAAGCCGCGCGCGGCATTGCACCAGTCGGCCCCCAGTGCCAGGACCCGGGCCATGTCGAACGCCGACGTGATCTTGCCGGAGGCGCCGATGCGCACCCGGTCGCGGACGCCGATGCCGACAAGCGCGTTGTGGACGAAGCTGAGGCCGTCACGCAAAGGCATGCCGACGTGGTCCATGAACTCCAGGGGTGCTGCACCGGTGCCGCCTTCTTTCCCGTCGACGACGATGAAATCGGGGGTGATGCCGGTCGCCACCATGGCCTTGCAGATCGCCATGAACTCCCACGGATGGCCGATACAGAGCTTGAACCCTGCGGGTTTGCCGCCGGATAGGTCACGCATTTTCGCGATGAACTCCAAGAGGCCAACCGGCGTCGAGAAGACCGAATGGCTGGCCGGAGAGATGCAGTCCACGCCCATCGGAACACCGCGGATGCGGGAGATTTCCTCGGTGATCTTGGCCGCTGGAAGCACACCGCCGTGGCCGGGTTTCGCGCCTTGGGAGAGCTTCAGTTCCACCATCTTGATCTGCGGGTCCGAGGCCACTTCGGCGAACTTCCCGGGGTCGAAGCTGCCATCCGCAGCGCGGGCACAGAAGTAGCCGGAGCCCAGTTCCCAGACCAGATCGCCGCCGAATTCGCGGTGGTAGGGGGAGACGCCGCCCTCACCCGTGTCATGGAAGAAGCCGCCTGCCTTCGCCCCCTTGTTCAGCGCACGGATCGCATTGCCGGAAAGCGAGCCGTAGCTCATGGCGGAAATGTTCAGAAGGCTGGCGGAATAGGGCTGTTTGGTCGTGGCTCCGACGACGGTGCGCAGGCTTGCGTGGTCCAGCGCGGGTTTCGGGGCGATGGAATGGTGGAGCCATTCGTACTGCTCTTCATACACATCGTACTGAGTGCCGAAGGGCCGCTTGTCGAGGTCGCGCTTGGCGCGCTGGTAGACGATGGCGCGCTTGTCGCGGGGGAAGGGCGCGCCGTCCTTGTCGCCTTCGAAGAAGTACTGCCGCATCTCGGGGCGGATGGATTCGAGAATGAAGCGCAGGTGGGCCATGACCGGGTAGTTGCGCAGGACCGCATGGCGGGTCTGGTGCAGGTCGTGAAAGCCAAGCGCGACAGAGCCTGCACAGAGGAGCGCTACGGGGAGGAGCCACCAGATCTGGCCGGGGAAGATGGCCATGAGGAGGCCGAGTGCGACGACAAGGATCGCGGGCCAGGTGATAAGCGCGTAGCGCAGGGTGAAGATGGTGGACAGCATTCCGGCCCCCGGGTTTGTTCGGGCCAGAGTTAAGCACGGAACTTGAAAGTCAGTTAAAGGATTTCAGAATGGGATCGGGGCTGTGAACGCGATCCAGTTTTTCGTCGCAGGATGGTGAAGCGCGAGTGTTTCGGCATGAAGCATCAAGCGGGGATGGGCGCGGGTGGTTTCGGGCGCGTAGATCTGGTCGCCGAGGATCGGGTGGCCGAGGGCGAGCATGTGGACGCGGAGCTGGTGGCTACGGCCGGTGTGGGGGGTCAGGCGGACGCGGGTCTCGGTATCGGTGCGGTCGATGACCTGCCAGTCGGTCTGCGCGGGGCGGCCTGTAGGGTCGACCTTCTGGCGGGGGCGGTAGTCCCAATCGCTGGCGAGGGGGAGGTCGATGGTGCCTTGGTCTTCGGCCACCTGGCCGTGGAGGCGGGCGATGTAGGTCTTCTTGGCGCGGCGGTGTTCGAATTCCTGGCCGAGGAAGCCTTGCGCCTGCTTGGTGCGGGCGAAGATGATGACTCCGGAGGTGTCGCAGTCCAGCCGGTGGACGAGGAGCGCGTCCCAGCGGGCGGCTTGCAGGCGGGTGATCAGGCAATCCTCGCGGTTGGCGAGTTTGCCGGGGACGGAGAGGAGGCCCGCGGGTTTGTCGAGGACAAGGACCTGGGGGTCTTCGTGCAGGAACTGCAGGGGCGTGTCCGGGGGGAAGTAGTCGAAATCGGGGATGAGGGAGGGTTTAGACAATCGTGTGGCCCTCGGCTGTCAGGCGGTCGCGGAGGTGGCGGATGTGGGCGGGGCCAACCTCGCAGCAGCCACCGACGATGGTGGCGCCCTGGGCGACCCATTGGAGGGCGAAGTCGGCGTATTTCTCGGGGGTTAGGTCGTGGCGGTGGGTGAGTTCTTTGACCGTGGGGGCGTCTTTCAGGAAGTTGCCGGAGATGTGGGTGAAGCCGTTGGCGTATGCGCCGAAGGGTTTGCCTAGGGGTTTCAGGGCGGAGAGGGCGTCGGCCATGGCTTCGGGGACGGAGCAGTTGGCGAGGAGGGCTTCGATGGGGTGTTTTAGGAGGCGTTGGAGGTCGGCGACGGGCTCGCCGGAGCGGAGTTTGGTGCCGTCGCGGTCGTCGACGGAGATGGAGAGCCAGACGGGTTTGTGGGCGGCTTGTGCGCCGATGACTGCACCCTCGGCGGCCTCGATGGAGGCGGCGGTTTCGATCAGGATCAGGTCGACATGAGGGCCAAGGATGCGGGCGATCTCGGCGTATTTCGGGGCGGCCTCAGTGACGGGCTCGGTCAGGTCGGGGCGGTAGCTGGCCTGGAGGGGGCCGAGGGAACCGGCGACGCGGGTGTGTGGGTGGGCGGCGCGGGCCTCATGCGCCTCGGCCAGGGCGCGGAGGTGGAGGGCGTGGAACATGGGGTCGAGGCCGACGCGGGACAGGCGGTCGTGGTGGATGGCATAGGTGTTGGTGGTGGCGATGGTGGCCCCGGCCGCAAAGTAGTCGGCATGGATGTCACGGACGAGGCCGGGGTGGTCGAGCATCACGCGGGTGGCCCAGAGGGGTGTGGGCTCATCGCCCGAGCGGGCGAGGAGTTCCTGGCCCATGCCGCCGTCGAGGAGGGTGATGGTGGTCATGTTGTCTACCTGCCTCCGGCGGGGTGAGAGATCAAGATGATGAGTGGCACAGGATCACGGAAAGCTGTCGGCGAGGGAGAGGAGGGCCGTGACGCGGAGGCCGGGGATCATGTTCATGTCGGCAAAGGCCAGGCCCCGCAGCCGAGTGGCTGCGGCATCGTCAGCGAAGCCCAGATTGGCCTGCGCTTTGGCTATTTCTGACAGCGCCCGGGTCCGATCAGAGGGAAGTGGATAATCGTCCTTGCTGCGCCCTGCGTGATCGATGACCAAAGACTGCAACATCTGTTGCGCCTTCGCGTCTTGGCCTGAAGCATGGAGCCATTGCGCGAAGCCAATGGAGACCTCTATGTGCAGATAGCTGCTGCGGATGCCGGGAAGCAGCGACGGAGCAAGTGCCGGGTCTTTGGCGAGAAGCGCGGCGTAAATCGCGTAGGACTTGCCGCCAGCATACGGAAGTGTCTCAAGCTGCTCGGCAATCCGTTGCGCATCCAGAGGAAACCCGTAATCAACAAGGGCAAGGCCGACTTCGCGGAGGCGCTCGTTCGCTGCCCATGCAGCCGCTCCGTCGCCAATCAACAGCAACTCTTGAAGGGTCGCATCGGCAGCTTCTCGGTCTTGCAAGCGGAGGTGTGAGAGCAGAAGTTCTGCCAGTCTCGCCACCTTCCGATCACGATCTTCGGGTTGGCGCGGTGGCAAGGCCGCTTCGGCAAAGAGTGTAGCGGCCTTGTCAAAGGAACCGGCAAGCTGAAGCACGGTTGCGACACGGATCAGGTTGATCGGGTTCGAAGCATTGCGGATGTGCGCAGGTCTAGAACTTTTCCTATCTTGATCAATAACTGCAAATGCCGCTTCCGCATGCTGCCGGGCGACGGCGGTCTCGCCAAGCGAAAGGGCAAGATCAGCCGCGTCGATCAGTACTGAAAGGCCCCAATCCTGTAGCCCGTCCTTCCCGTTCGCACTGGCGAAAATCAGGTCGAACTGCGCCTTGGCGGCTTCGGTTGAGCCCATTTCTTCCAGCGCCCTCGCCAACACCAGTCGCGCCTGGGCTTGGGTCCTTGGGTCTTCTGTCTGGTTCAGCATTGCGGTCGCCTCTGCCGTGAGCCCGGCCGCAGTCTGTGCCTCGACCAACGAAAGAAGTGCTTGGTCGCGAGTGAACCGCTCTTGCATTCGGTCGAAAACCGCCCGCGCGGCAATAAAGTCCTGCTCCGAAAGATGGTGGTCCAAGATCACACGAAGGGCCTCGTCGCGTTCGCGGTACCCACCTTCGGGAATTGAAAGCGCGGTGGACAGTGCCAGTTCTTCCTCACCCGCTTTCAGCATGGCCCGCACCATTCCGTTCTTGGTGGAGCCTTCGGGAGTTCCTTGTTCGACGATCATGTTCGGGAACTGGAGTTTTGCGACTTCGTAAGCCTCATCCCAGCGACCGAGTGAAAGGAGTGCGCCTTCTTCGGGCTCAGTGAGAGATAATGTGCGGTCTGCGCCCACCACATCGCCGGTCCGGGCCTGCACTATGGCGACCTGGTTCAAGTGATAAGGGATCTGGGCGGTGCGAGTCTCTGCCAGCGCCGCATCGACCGCCAGTGCGAAGAGGCAGTCCTGCCTCACCTCTACCGCGCAGGCCGCTTTGGCGGTTGCGACCTCCTCAGCCGTCGGCGGGCCGGTTTCGGCTTGGGCGGCCATGGGAGCCAGGGCGAGGGTGAGGGCGCAGAGGAGGCGGTGCATGTCAGGTGGCGTCCTTGAAGACTTCGGCGAGGAGGGGGGTGAGCCAGTCCTCATCCTCCTTGATAAAGGCGGCGGGGGTGTCGCTATCAAGGTCTAGGACTCCGAGGAGGTCTCCGCGCCCGTTCCAGACCGGGAGGACGAGTTCCGACCGGGTACTGGAGGAGCAGGCGATGTGGCCGGGGAAGGCCTCGACATCGGGGACGTTCTGGATCTGGCCGGTGCGGGCGGCGGCGCCGCAGACTCCCCGGCTGAAGGGGATCACGAGGCAGCCATGGCCGCCTTGGTAGGGGCCGATCTTCAGGAGCTCGGGTGCTACGACGCGGTAGAAGCCGGTCCAGTCGGCGAAGGGGTGGGCGTGGTGGATCTCGCAGACAACGGTGGCCATGAGGGCGACGGTGTCCGTCTCGCCATGGGTCAGGGCGCGGATGGTGGCGGTTATGGCGGGGCGGTCGATCTTAGTAGCCAAGGGCGCAGCCGTCCTTTCTGGGGTCGGAGGCGCCGATCAGGATGTCGCCGTCGATCAGGATCGCCTGCGCGCCGCCAAGGGGTGTGTCGGGGATGGTGACCTGGTGGCCCATCGCGGCCAGTTCGGCGCGGACTTGGTCGGGGTAGCCGCGTTCGACCTGCATCCCCTCGGGGCCGGAGAAGGAGCGGGGGGCATCGATGGCCTGCTGCGGGTCCATGCCGTAGTCCGTGAGGTTGGTGACGAAGCGGGCGTGGCCGCAGGGTTGGTAGGCGCCGCCCATGACGCCGAAGGGCATGATCACGCGGTTGTTGCGGCGGAGCATGGCGGGGATGATCGTGTGCATCGGGCGTTTGCCGGGGCCGGCCTCGTTCGGGTGGCCTTCCTGAAGGGTGAAGCCCGCGCCGCGGTTCTGGAAGTTGATGCCGAATTTGGTGGAAGCGAAGCCGGAGCCGAAGCCCCAGTAGACCGAGTAGATCAGTGACACCGCCATGCGGTCGCGGTCGACTACGGTGATGTAGATCGTGTCTTTGTGGACGGCTTCGGCCAGAGGGGCCGCTGCGGGGATGGCGCGTTTGGGGTCGATCAGGGCGGCGAGTTTCGCGGCTGTTTCGGGTTTGAGCATGTGGTCGAGGCGCGTAGTGTGCGCGGGGTCGGCGATGAAGCGGTTGCGGGCGTCGTAGGCGAGCTTTGCCGCTTCGGCCTCGATATGCGCGCGCTGGGTGCCGAAGGGGGCCATCGCGGCGAGGTCGAAGTGTTTCAGGATGTTGAGCATCAGGATCGCCGTGGCACCCTGGCCGTTTGGCGGATGCTCGATGAGGTCGATGCCGTGGTAGGTCCCGGCGACCGGGATGGTCCAGTCGCTGCGGGTGGCGTTCAGGTCGTCGAGCGTATGGCTGCCGCCGAGGGCCTGGAGCGAGGCGATCATGTCCTCGGCCACTTCGCCTTCGTAGAACCCCGCGCGCCCCTTTTGCGCGATGTGGCGGAAGACTTCGGCCTGGCCGGGGGCGCGGAAGATCTGGCCTGTCGCCGGGGCCTGGCCGCCGATGCTGTAGAACGCCCGGGCGGCGCCTTTCAGGCAGGCGACGTCTTCGGCCCAGTCGAACGCCACGCGGGGGGCGACGGGAATGCCTTCCTCGGCGTAGCGGATCGCGGGGGCGAGGATGTCGGCCAGCGATTTGAGGCCGTAGTCTTCGTTCAGGCGACAGAAGGCATCGATGGCGCCGGGGAGGGTGACGGCCTCGATCCCCTGGATCGGGATCGCGGTCAGGCCTTGGGCGCGAAGCGCTGCGGGGTCGAGGCCCTTTGGCGCGCGGCCCGAGCCGTTCAGGGCCAGAATCTCCTCCGTCCCCGCGGGTTTCACGAGGGCAAAGCAATCCCCGCCGATCCCGGTCATCTGCGGTTCTGCGATCCCAAGGACCAGCGCCCCGGCGATGGCGGCATCCGCTGCGTTGCCGCCGGATTTCAGGATGTCGATCGCCACTTGCGCGGCAATCGGATGCGATGTGGCGCAGATGCCGTTCCGGGCATAGACCGCCGAGCGGCCGGGAAGGTGAAGGTCGCGCATATTGTCCCCTTGCGATCGCCTGGGTGGGATCACTGGGGGCAGGCTAGGCCGCGCGGGGCGCGAAGCCAAGAGGCAGGGACCCCGACATCCGGGAGAGGTCGGACTGAGGATCCGGACGCCAGGGTGCAGCAATGTGCCGCGGGAGCGAAGATCGCCCGGCTTTCGGGCAGCGGCGGTGCGTGAAGATGGTGCTCTTGCGGCAGGACCGAAGAACTTTAGAGATCCTGTCTACCGGTGGGCAGGATGAAGCTAAGCCGGTTGCACCCGCCCGCCCGCGCATAGGTGAGCTCGCGGGTCAGCGTCCGGATCAGGTGCCAGCCGAAGCCACCTTCTGGCAAGTCCTCAAGCGCTGTGTCGGGCCCGCCGGGCAGGCCGCCTTGCGGTAGCATGCCACCGGGCATTTCCACCCCGTGGTCCAGGACAAGGCATGCCAGACCGTCTGTCCAGGGCGAAAGCGAGACTTCTACCGCACCCGTGCTTTGGGCGTAGGCATGTTCGGCGACGTTGTTCAGAACCTCGGCCAGAACAAGCTCGGCCGTGCCGCGATCTTCGGCCGGAAGGTCCGCGAGCGGTGGCAGCGACAGAAGCCGCGCGAGGCCCGTCCGGACCGAAACCGGATCGGCCGGGAAGACCAGATGCAGATCGTTTGCCAGAAGCTTCGGGTCAGGCGCTGGCTGCATGTGCAACGGCCACGTCGAGCGATGGATGGATGATGAAGATGGTGTCCATCCGGGTAAGGCGGAAGACCTTTTCGACCGTCAGGGTCAGGCCTGCAAGTTCCAGCACCCGATCGGGGCCCAGAAGCTTCTTGACCGCAACGATAGCGCCGAGGCCCGATGAATCGAGGAACTGTACCCGCGCAAGGTCAAGCACCACGCGGCCCGGCCCGCCTTCAGTCGCATCGCGCATCTTTTCCTTGAACTGGATGGCGGTGGCGGCGTCGATCCGGTCTTCGATCACCTGGACCGAGATCAGGTTGGTTCTGGTCTGTGTGTGCAATTGCATGTGGCACCCCTTGGCTTGAGTTGCCTGCAAGGTAAGGGGCAAAGGGTTAGCAACTGGTAAGCGTCAATTGAGCTGAAAGGTCACCGGATAGCGGCCATCTTCGAAATCGCCGAAAAGATCGCCAAGGTCGGGGTGATCGACAGGCTCGCCGGTTTCGTCGGGAACCAGGTTCTGCTCGGACACATAGGCCACATAGTAGCTTTGGCCGTTTTCGGCGAGCAG
>NZ_JBOFBI010000326.1:0-1880 GCF_051645465.1 Tabrizicola sp.
CGTTGTTGGGGATTTTCATCGTGGCCATGTCGGACCAGGCCACCCAGACGCAGATTGCCAGCACGAAGGGGGCAAAGGCCGTAGCCTGGATGAAGGTCAGCATGGATCAGGCTTCAAGGGCTTCGAGGCTGCGGGTGGCAGCTTCGAAATACTGCGGATGGGTTTCGATGGCTTCGGCCAGAAGGCTCTTGCCGACCGACACATCGCCCTGCTTGATCGCCGTCAGCGCCATCGTGTAGATCAGCTCCGCCCGTTCGGTCTGCGTCATGTCGACCACCGGCAGATCGTATTTGCGCTGCGCGCCGCGGGCGAGCACCAGATTGTTCTTCGCGGTGAAAAGCTGCGGGTCATAGGTCAGCGCCTGCACGAACAGCTTTTCCGCCCCGGAATAGTCCTGCCGCGACAGTTTGGAAAAGCCCCAGTTGTTCAGCACGCCCGCGGGTTTCGTCGTCAGCCCCGCCGCGATTTCGTAGAAACTGTCGGCCTTGTCCCAGTTCTGCTTGCTGTCCGCCACCATCGCCTCGAGGCGGTAGCGGTCGAAGGTTTCGTGGGTGGGGGGGATTTCGTTCAGCGTGGCCTCGGCCCGGTCCCATTCATTGGCGCGGATGAAGGCGTCGGCGAGCATCACCTTGTCTTCCGGCGTCGCTTCCGGGCTTTGCGTCACTGCGGTCAGAATAGAGATCGCCTCGGTCGGCTTGCCTGCACGGATCAGCGATTTCGCGAGTCCCCGCTTCAGATCGATCCGGTCGGGGTTGTCGCCGACGGCACGGCTGAAATAGGCGACCGCCTCGTCAGGGTCGCCCACCGTCAGCATCACTTCGTTGAGGTTGGATTCGTCGATGACGTTCACGCTTTGCACGGCGCGCTGCACCTCGGCGTCGGAGTCGCCTCTGTTGCAAGCGGAAAGCATGGATATTCCCCCCAGAGCGAGGGCGATAACGACCGGATGGCGCATTTTTTTGCGTCCTTCTGACTGCTCGGTTCTGCTCGGTGCCCGCGTTACAGCTCGGTCAGAAGCTCGTATTGCCCCTGTCCCCGCCGCACGAGAGACATTGTTGGTTCTTCTTCGCTGTCAGAATACACCACCCCTTCCGTCCGCGCGATAGCCAGACGCAGATTTTCGCGGATGGAGTCCGATTGGCCACTATCAATGGCGAAAGCTTGCTGAAAAACCACCCGCGCTTCGCCGAATTGGCCCCTTTCCATCAGAACGACGCCCAGATTGTTGATCGCCGGCACGAATGTCGGGTCTTCGTCCATGGCCCGGCGGAGGATCTGTTCGGCTTGCCCGAGCCGCCCGAGGGCAAGGTTGGCCGACCCGATGGCCGACAGCACGTCGACGTTCATGCCCTGTTCGGCGGCTGCGCGCAGGTAGGCCTTCAGTGCCAGCTCGGATTCACCCGCGGCCATCAGGCGGTGGCCGACCAGCAGCCCGTCCACCCCTTCGCCGCTGGCATCGGCACCGTATGGCACGTTACGGTCAGGGCCGCCCGTGTTTCCACAGGCGGCCAGAATGCTTGCGCAAAGAAAAGCGAGAAGTGCCGAACGATGCAGTCTTAGCCCCCTCCACCACCGAAGGCAGTTGCGATGCCATGCAGCGAGGGGCCAATCAGGATGACAAGCAACGCCGGCACGCAGAACAGCATAGTGCCGAGTGTCAGCTTGGTTGGCAACTTGTTTGCCTTTTCTTCGGCGCGCATCACGCGCTTGTCACGCATTTCGGCGGAATAGACGCGCAGCGCCTCGGCGATCGAGGTACCGAAGGTTGCCGACTGGACGAGGGTTGTCACGAAGGATGAAACATCCGCGATGCCGACCCGTTCGGACATGTCGCGCAGAACTGCCACACGTTCCTTGCCGGCTTTCACCTCGTTCGACAC
>NZ_JBOFBI010000327.1:0-36175 GCF_051645465.1 Tabrizicola sp.
CGAATACATCGACGTGATCCCGGTTTCGATCCCGACCTTTCCGGCGGGCGACTGGCAGAATGCCATGAATGACGGCTGGTACAAGAACGTGGCGACCAACCTGACGCGCGACTGATGGTCAGCGAACTTTCAGGTCCCGTGCAAAGGCCACTGCGCGGGACCGGAAGCGGAGCGGCCGAAGGCCTGGCAGGACTTGCGCTTGTGGCGGCTCCGGTGGTGCTTCTGTGCGCGCTGGTCCTGATACCGACGGCCTACCTGATCGGCGGCACTTTCCGTGTCGAGGCGGACGGCGTGACGTCGCTTGGCCTCGACCGCTACGCCGCGTTCTTTGCCGATGGCTACAGCGTGGCGAACTTGCGCTTCACGGTGATCCTGACACTGGTCAGCACGGTATCGGTGCTGATTCTGTCCCTTGGCATCGCACTTTACCTGCGGTTTTCGACCGGACGGATTGCGACCGTGGTGCAGGCGCTGTCTCTGTTCCCGCTCTTCGTGCCCGCGATCATCATTTCCTATGCCTTGGTCCGGTTCCTCGGCCCGAACGGGCTTTTGCAACTGCTGCTGGAGCAAGTCGGCATCACCGGCTACCGCACGCCCTATCTGACGCCCGTCGGACCCTACATCGCCTTCATCTGGGAAAACCTGCCGCTGCCGGTGCTGGTGCTGACCGCCGGGCTGACACAGGTTTCCGACCACGCAGTGGAAGCGGCGCGCGATCTTGGCGCGGGGGCATTGCGCATCCTGACGGAAATCCTGCTGCCGCAACTCGTGCGGTCCCTGGTGATCGCCTTTGCGCTGGTCTTTCTGTTGATCGTCGGCAGCTATACCATCCCTTTCCTTCTAGGCCCTCCGGCACCGGAGATGATGGGGGTCTACATCGCCCGCACAATGGGCAACCTGCAGCGCCCCGACGAGGCGGCGGTGCAGTCGGTTCTGCTGCTTGCGGTCGCAGCGGTGGTCGGCGTCATCTACATCGTCACGATGGCGCGGGGGGCGCGGGCATGACGCGGCGTTCCCTGCCATTCGGCGGCCTCTTGATCGCACTGGCCATGGTTCTGATGATGCTCGGTCCGATCCTGACCGTCGTGATCTGGGCTTTTGCTGAGAAGTGGCGCTACCCCAGCCTCTTGCCGACCGAATGGGGCCTCAGGTTCTGGGGCGAGATGCTGTCGCGGGAAACCGTGGTCACGCCGATCCTGACCTCGCTCGCCATCACCTCCATCTCGGCCACGCTGGCCGCGCTCATCTGCTGGCCCGCCGCCTACGCCTTTGCGCGGCTGAGCTTTCCGGGCAGGCAGCTCCTCCTGTTCTCGTTCCTCGCCGCCAATGCCGTCCCGAAATTCGCGCTCTTCGTGGCCATCGCGACGGTGTTTCTGCAGCTTGGGCTGGTCGGCACGATCACGGGCGTCGTCATCGTCCAGATGCTGTCGGCCGTCCTCTTCATGATCTGGATCCCCACGGCGGCGTTCCGCGGCATCCCACCGGCACTGGAGGAGGCCGCCTTCGACCTCGGCGCATCGCGGTTCAGGGTATTCCTCAAGATCACCGTGCCGCAGGCCCTGCCCGCGCTCGCCGCGTCCTATGTGCTTGGCTTCGTCACCATCCTCTTCGAGGTGGAAGCCGCCCTCCTGGTCGGCGCGCCGACGGTCACGACGATGCCGCTCCTTTTGCTGCAGCTCTCCACGCAGGTCGTCGTCCAATACGCGGCGGTCCTCTGCGTCATGATCTGGGCGCCGTGTTTCGTTCTCTTGCTCCTGACCCGGCGTTTCATGAACGCGAGGGGCATCGCACAGGGGTTCGGTGCGTGATGCTGAAGATCGAGCGCCTGTCGAAAACCTTCGGAACCGCCCGCGCCGTCGATGCCGCCACGTTCGACGTGGCCCAAGGCGAGCTTGTCTGCCTGCTCGGCCCCTCCGGCTGCGGGAAATCCACGCTTCTGCGGATGATCTCTGGGCTGGCCGACAGCGATGACGGGCAGGTCATGATCGAAGGCCAGGACATGACGCGGGTTCCCGCGAACCGGCGTCCGACGGCGATGGTGTTCCAGTCGCATGCCCTGTGGAACCACATGACCGTCGCGCAGAACGTGGCCTTCGGCCTCAGGGTGCGTGGTCTGCCCAACGCTGAAATCGCCGCGAAGGTTGCCGCCGCGCTCGATCTTGTCGGCCTTGCCGGTTTCGGCAAACGGCGTCCGGCGGACCTGTCGGGCGGCCAGGCGCAGCGGGTGGCACTGGCGCGCTGTCTGGTGGTGGAGCCGAAAGTCCTGTTGATGGACGAGCCGTTCTCCGCCCTCGACGCGCATCTGCGCAAGAACCTGCGGGAAGAGCTGAAGGCCCTGCAGCACCGCCTCGGCCTCACGATCATCTTCGTGACCCACGATCAGGAAGAGGCGATGGAACTGGCCGACCGGATCGCAGTGATGGACGCCGGCCGGATCGAACAGATCGGCGCGCCGGACGCGCTCTACATGGAGCCGCGGACCCTGACGGTCGCCCGCTTCATCGGCACGATGAACATAGGCGAGGCTTTGATCGAGAAGGGCCGGGCGAATTGGTACGGGGCGGAGGTGACGACCCGCTGTCCGGATGGCCCCGCGACGATCCTGTGTCGGCCCGAGGACTTCGAGGTTTCCGCCACCGGCATCGAGACGACCGTCACCCGGGTCATTGATCTCGGGCCGGTCCTTCGGGTGCATGTCGTCACCGCGGGCGGCGCGGGGCTCATCTGGCTCTGCCCGCGCAGCGTGGCCCCGACTGCCGGTGCCCACATCCGCCTGACGCCCCGGCATCTGCACGTCTATCGCGACGGCCAGCGCGTCGGCACGGCGGCCCCTCTGCCGGTTGCCGTCGAACGGAAGAGGACACCGGCATGACGCTTACGTTCAAGGGCATCCTGACCGAAGCGGACCACAAGTCGCACATCCCGGTCGGCTTTGACGTCCCGAAAGGCGTCACCCGGCTGTCGGGTCGGTTCACGGCAACACCGGAACGTTCGCAAGGCACGCTCTTCGACAACCTGATCTCGCTCAGCCTCTTCGGCCCACGCGGCGCGCGCGGGGCGCGGCACAACAACCCCGAGATGGATTTCGTGATCGACGCCGGTGCGGCCACCCCCGGCTATGTCGCCGGTGTCATCGAGCCGGGACGCTGGACCGTTTTCATGGACACGTTCCGTGTTATTGGCCCTGACCCCGTGCAGTGGCGGCTCGACATCGAATTTGACATCGGTCCGGTCGAAAGTGCTACCAGGCGCGCGCCCTATCGGCCCGCCCCACGTGGGCCCGGCTGGTATCGGGGCGATCTCCATGCCCACAGCTGGCATTCGGATGCATCCTGGGACATCCCCGATCTGGTCGCCTGGGCGCGGGCAAACCGGCTCGATTTCGTCACGCTGACCGACCACAACACCGTCTCGGGTCACGATGAGGTCCTGTCGCTGGGCAGCGATGACCTGCTGACGATGGGCGGGGTGGAACTGACGACACACCACGGCCATGCGCTGTCGTTGGGCCACCGCGACTGGCAGGAATGGCGCACCGGTCCCGTCACCGGGCGGACCATGCCGATGATTGCTGAAGAAGTGATGGCAAAGGGCAACCTCTTCGTCATCGCGCATCCGATGTCCGAGGGCGACCCGGCGTGCACTGGTTGCCGGTGGGAGTACCCCGACATGATGCCCGGCCCGGCCGGGATCGTGGAGATATGGAACGGCGGGCCGTGGTCGGACTACAACGAAGAAGGGCTGGCGCTTTACCGTCGCTGGCTGGGTCAGGGTCATCGCCTGATGGCCACCGCCGGGTCGGATATCCACGGGCCGGAAGGCTATGATGTCGCCAACGGTTTCAACAACGTCGCGGCAGAAGACAGGACCGAGGCGGCGATCCTTGCCGCAGTCCGGGCCGGGCGCAACTACCTGTCATCCGGGCCGACGCTGATCCTGTCGGCCGAGACGGCATCGGGCGAGGCCATCCCGATGGGAGGCGAGGTCCAAAGGACCGGTCGTGCCGATGTTCAATGGACCATCGGCGAAACGCCCCTGACGCTGCGCTTTGTAGGCCCAAAGGGCGTTCTGCAAGAGCATACTCTGGAAGCTCACGCATCGGGACGCACGGTTCTGTCGGAGCTGCCGGAGACCTTCCTCATGGCAGAACTGCGCGACGCGAATGGCATCCTGCACGCCGTCACCAACCCGATCTTCGTCGTCTGACCGGACACCTCAGAGCGACTTCGCCAGTATCTGAAGCCCAGCCGGATCATCCGTCGTGATCTGATCCACCCCAAGATCGAGCAACCGCCGCAGCACCGGGCCATCCGCCCGTTCCATCGTCCAGGCATCGACCGGCTTGCCTGCCGCGTGGAAGGCGGCAACCATATCGAAGCCGCGCGCGTCCGCGGCCAGCACCAGCGGGATCGCCAGATAGATCATCTCGGCCGCAGGGCTCTCCGCCAGCGCATCCGACACAAACCCCGCGAAATCGCCGGTCCGGCGCAGCACGTCGATTCGCGCGTCGTCACAAGGATCATGGCCGACAAGAACACTCGGGGCCGCAGCCGCCAGCATCGCCACGGTCTCCGCATCGCCCGACGACAGGATCACCCGCGCATTCATCGCCAGGACCGCCTTGCGGAAAGCCGCGATGTCCGCCGGTGTCAGTGCATCCGCCCCGGTCTTCAGATCAAGCTGCAACAGGGCGTCCGCGTGTGCCCCAGCACGCGCCACCAATGCCGCAAGATCGTCCAGCAGCATCAGCGGCTGATCCGTCGGATGACCATCATTGTCGCGCAGGACCAGCCCCCGCAGCACCTCGCGCGATGCCCGATCCACCGGCCCGCTGCCGGTTGTTTCGCGGTCGAGACGGTCGTCATGCAGTATCGCGAAACCGCCACCGGCGATGCGGTTGATGTCCACCTCGATGCTCGCCCCACAGCGCAGCCCTTCGACGATACGTGCGCCGGTGAAGGCGGTGTCCGTCGCATGCTTGCGGGCGCGGTGCCACTTCAGGGCGACGCGCCTGCCATGCCTGTCAATGAAGCACGCATCCGCCATCGATCGGTCGCTATCGCGTTGACCAAGCTGCTGCCGAAAGACCGCAGAAACGCAACACATTCATGACGCTCCGACGTGGCTGAAATCATTGTTTGAACGCCCTGTCAGAATTGCAGCGGTGCGCTCAGCGTGCTTCCAAACTGACCTCCCAAGACTGACCAACTCGCGCTTTGGATCTGTCAGGTGCTTTTCTGAAGCGGCAATGCATCGATTTCACAAACGTTTCTGCGCCAAGCATAGATGACCGCCGTTGGGAGGCGGTCGAACGCAACCGGATGACCACTTTGGGCCGGTTAGCCAAAACCGCGCGCAGTGAGCATCGCCCCCAGGCGCACGACCCCCGCGCTTTTCTCGAAAGGGTGGAAGTGTACGCTTCGGGTTTGCCGACCTTGGCCGTCTCAAGGACGCCTTCTTTTCCCAGGCCGCCACGATCGCCTAAAGGCAATTTCCTTGGCGCCACCAAGCATCCAGTTTGTTGATCTTCATCCTGCCGATGGCATTGCGGAATAGGCGCAGCGCCCGGCGACCCAGGTCTGGCGGATGGCCGGCAGGTTCCCCTCGGGCCAATCGACAACGACAAGGTCCGCGCGCAGGCCAACAGCAATAGTCCCGCGATCCGACAAGCCGGAGGCGTGGGCAGGGGCGGCTGCCACCAGCGGCCAGAGCGCCTCAAGCGGGGCAACATCATCGGCGCGCAAGCGGGCGATGGCGGCAAGCATGGCGGGGTAATAGTAGTCCGAGGCAAGGATGTCGCAAAGGCCGGCGCGGATCATGTCGGCGGCAGCGATGGACCCGAGGTGGCTGCCCCCGCGTGCGGCGTTGGGGGCGCCAAGCACGATGTGGTCGCCGCCGGCGCGGGCAAAGTCGGCCGTGCGCCGGTTCATCGGAAATTCGGTGATCCGTGCCCCCCGCTCGCGGAAATAGGTGCGGGTTTCTTCCTGGCTGTCGTCGTGGCTGAGCATTGGGGCCCCGACGGCACGACCCTTGGCGGCGACATCGTCGATCCAGGCCGGCACCTGCGGGCGGCGCTGCCAGACGGTGCGGATCAGCTCGACGAAATCGCCGGTCGACATATGCGAGCGCTTCGCGCGTTCGCCCATCTTGGCGGCAAAGGCGGGGCTGTCCATATTGGTGACCGGAAAGGCCGGGTCATGGTCAAAGGGCCGATCCTGCAGGGCGGTTTCGGGATGCAGCAGCGCCATGCTGGTGTGGTCGTTGAACGCGATGGACGGGGTCAGCGGTCCGGCCAGCGCCGCCTCGATCAGGGGGATCGCCTCGATGCAGAACGTCTCCCACCGAAGCTGCAGGCGGTTCTCGACGGTGAGGCGCTTTGCCAGCCGGTCCAGCGTGTCGTGCACCTGCCAGCCGGTCTCGACCGAGCGGAGGCCGGGCTCCCACCCCAGCGTCAGGGCGTGGTAGGCGGTGGCGATCCCGTTGGCGGCAAGCTGGCGGTCGGTTTCAAGAAAGGCGGCCTCGGTCGGCACGGTGACGCCGGGGCGCGGCATGATCTGGCGCTCGAACGCATCGCCATGGATGTCCACCAGCGCAGGGGCAAGGATCAATCCCGAAGCGTCGATCACCCGCGCGCCGTCGCGGGGGGCGTCAAGGCCCGTGATGTGCCCGTCGGCGATGCGAACCGAGGTCTGAGCGATCTTGCCGGGCAGGATGACGGAAGCGCCTTCGAAGATCACTGGATCGCCGGTCGTCATGCAAGCCGCTCCGCCAGAAGATGCCAGTGCCACGAGCCCGGCGTATCGTGGATTTGGTCGTGAAGGGAAAGCACCTCGAACCCTGAAAACAGCGAAAGAAGGTCGCGGGCGTTGCAGAAGTAGTGGGGATGAACCTTGTCGCCGGTTCCGTCGAAGACCCAGGTGTTGCGCGAGATTTCGGTGCCTTTGGCTTTGGTTTGCTCCACCGGCAAGCGGCGGGCGGACAACATCGTGCCCATGAACGTACCGCCGGGTTTAAGGACGCGGGCGATTTCGGCGATAGTCCGGGACACGACCGTCTCGTCGCCGTGGTAGATCACGTTCCAGGACAGGACATGGTCAAAGCAGGCGTCGCCAAAGGGCAACGAGGTCATCAGGCCCTGATGCAGGTCGATCTCCAACCCCCCGGCCCCTGCGCGGATCGCCGCCAGAGATTCCGGAGCGGCGTCCAGGGCCGAGACCCTGAACCCCATCCGCG
Organism: Tabrizicola sp.; assembly: GCF_051645465.1. GTDB lineage: Bacteria > Pseudomonadota > Alphaproteobacteria > Rhodobacterales > Rhodobacteraceae > Tabrizicola. Next base: position 7,234 of record NZ_JBOFBI010000327.1, read on the forward strand.
CCAGGGCAAGCGTGTGCCGTCCGATCCCGGCGCCAAGGTCCAGGATGCGCGCGCGGGGCGGCAGGTTTTCGGCATGTGCCAGAACCTCCGGCTCGGGCCGCGCCCATTTCGAGCCGGCGTCGGCCGTTGCCCATTGGGCGTTCCAGTATTGGTGCGCCGTATCGGTTGTCATCTTCCGGCCTTTCAGATGAGTTTGGAGCGGATCCAGCTGCTGCCTTGCTCTACCGCGATGACAAGGATCAGAAGCATCAGGATGATGGTCAGCGCTTCGTCATAGTTGAAAAGGTCAAAGGCGACCTTGAGATCGACCCCGATGCCCCCCGCTCCGACCAGACCAAGCGCCGCCGAGCCGCGCACGGATTTCTCCAGTGCGAAAAGCGAGGTCGCGGTGAAGGACGGCAGGCACGCGGGAAAGACGGCGGAGAAGATGATGCCCATGCGGCTGGCCCCGATGGCGCGGAGCGCGTCCTGTGGGCCGGTGTCGGCCTCTTCCATGGCTTCGGCAAAGAAGCGGCCCGCAAAGCCGATCTTGTCGATCATCAGGGCCAGCACCCCGGCGGCGGGGCCGAGGCCAACAACGATAATGAAGAAGATCGCCCACACGAGGTCGGGGACGGTGCGGAAGAAGGCGATCAGGCCTCTGGCGACGATCTTGATGATGGGGTGCGGCGACAGGCGATCAGTGGCGAGGATCGCGAAGGGGACCGCGAAGACGAGGCCAAGAGCGGCCCCCGCGACGGCCATCTGCAGCGTCTCCAGGAGCTTCCAGGCGATGTGATCGACCCGGGACAGGTCCGGCGGGAACATCTGCGCGAGGAACCCCGAGGGCGCGACCAGCCGCGCCAGCCCGCGCTGAAGACTGTCGAGCGGCGGCGCGGTGTTGGCGATCGAGGTGACCACAAGCGCGATGACGATGACGATCCCCACGTACTCCGTCAGCGAGCGGTGCTGGAACCGGGGCGGGGCGGGAACGGCCTGGCTCATGGCGCGGCCTCGGTCGGCTTGTCGAAGAACCGGCGGAGCTTGACGGGGTCCGCCCTGGCGGTGGCCACATCCAGCGTAACCTGCCCGCCGGCGAGCCCGATGATGCGGTCGGAAAACGCAATCGTGTGCTCCAGCCGGTGCGAGATCACGAGCAGCGTCAGGCCGTCCTGCCGCGCAAGGTCAGAGAGCAGCCGCATCACATCTTCGCCCGACTGCGGATCAAGACTGGCGTCGGGCTCATCGGCCAGCACGAATTCGGGCCGCTGCATCAGCATGCGGGCAATGGCGACACGCTGCTGCTGGCCACCCGACAGGCTGTCCACCCGCTGCAGAGCCTTATCAGCAAGCCCGACGCGGTCGAGGCAGGCCATCGCCTCGGCCCGGACGGCGGCAGGGGCCGCCCATTGCCACCAGCTTCGCGGGCCGCTCATCCGCGACTGCACGCCGTGGAGCACGTTGGACAGGGCCGAAATCCGCGGGACCAGGTTGTGCTTTTGCCAGACCACGCCGATCCGCGACCGGAACCGGCGCAGCTCACCGGCGTTCAACCCGCCCACGTCCTGCCCCAGCATCTCGATCCGCCCCGATGTCGGATCGGTAAGCCGGATGAGGCATTTCAGAAGCGTCGACTTGCCAGACCCGTTGGCCCCGATCACTGCCAGCGACACTCCGGCATAGGCCGTGAAGCTCACGCCCTGCAGGATGATCGGGCCGCCATAGGATTTCACCAGGTCCGACACATGCAAGACAGGCCCCACCGCGGTGGAGCCTGCCGTGACGACGCCCGCGGTTTGCGGGACGTTCATTCCGGGATCACTCGAGGAAGGCCAGGAACTCGGTCACACCGACGTTTTCATACATCTTGCGCACCTGGTCATAGTCGGCATCGGTGACATCCGGGGTGAACCCGCCGCCAAGGAACTTGGCGTTGTTCTCCTGCGAGGTCACGGCTGCCAGAAGCTCCGGCCCATGTTCGGCAAAGGCTTTGCGGACGGTTTCGATGACTTCCGGCCTGACGGTGGGCGAGGCGAGAAGCACGTCATTCGGCAGGTCTGGTCCCTTGACCAGCACGCGGAACTTCTGGTCAGGGAACTTCTCGGTGATCGAGTCGATATGGGTGCGGTTGAGGCCGATGGCGGAAATCTCGCCTTTGATCAGGGCCTCGACGGCGACATTGCGGTTCAGGAACACTGGTTCATAATCGGTCGCATAGACCAGTCCACCTTCAGCCAGAAGCGTCGCCGGAGCCAGGTGTTGCGAGGTCGAGCCGATCTCGCCGAACGAGATTTTCTTGCCCTTCAGGTCGGCCACCGACTGCTCGGGCGAACCATCAAGCACAACGATGTTGGAATAATAGTCAGGGCGGTTCCAGGTGACGACGGGGATGGCCTTCATGCGGGCGTTGAACACGACATACTCGGCCGGACCAGTCAGCACGAAATCGACCTGCTCGGCGGCCATAGCTTCAACCGCCACGGTGCGCCCGGAAACGGCGAAGAACTCTACCTTGAGGCCCGAAACCTTCTCGAACGCGTCCTTGAACGGGCCCATATCGGCCTGAAGCGCCTCCATCCCGTCGATGTCGGTCACAGCAAAGCGGATCGTCTCCTGCGCGGCGGCCACGGTTGCGGTCAATACCGACGCAAACATGGTTGCCGCGACAAGGCCGACTTTGAGCAGTCTGTTCATGGTCGTTTCTCCTTTGCACACATCTGATGCAGCACTAGTGAGAACGCGTAACGCAGCAATGACATCCGAAGAGGCCGGACCGAGACGAACTCCATCAAACCTGTCGGTGTAGAGTTAGGTCTTGCGCCCGTCGGCCGGCGCAGAGTCGATTTCGCCGCGACGAGAGCGAGCGGCTGCTTTGGACCAAAACCAACTCGGCCCGAAAGCCTGCGGAGGGCCGCAACCGCCAATCTCCATACCGCTATCGCCGCAAATCCTGAACTGGTGTCGAAGACCAGCAGGTCACTCAGCCGGAGCCAGATCACCCATAGACGACCCGTCCGACCGTTTGATCCCGGTTTGGTCGCCGGGCCGCACGCGGATGCCGCTGCGGTCGACCGACGCGCGTTCGGAGATGATCCGGTCGATCAAACCCTCGGCCCGCTCGACCGAACCCAAGAGCGCCAGCAGCGCACCCTTTTCGCCTGCCGCGACCTCGCTTGTCTGCAGGGCCTGCCAGCGCAACTCCTCGAACCCCAGGGCGACGCTGTGACCGGCGGGCATCCGTGGCTGCATCGCGGGGTCGAAAAGCACCCGGTTCATCGACTGGTCCAAGCGCTCCAGCCCCTGACCAAGCACCTTGCGGGCGGCGTCCGAGAAAGGTTCGCGCTTCACCCGGCGCGCGATCTGGTAAAGCGACTCGGACAAAGCCGAAGTGAAGTCCACCTCTTCGATCAGCGAGGCGACGAGGTCCAGCTGATCCCGGGACAACCCGTCCTGGAAGAGCTGCGACTGGAAGGCGCGGATCTCACGGCTGAGGACATCAGTTGCGGCCCGATGTTCGCCGGGGTCTTTGGGCGCCCCCGGCTTGCCCCTGGCGATATCCAGGAAGACGGCCCCGGCGCGCAGGTGACGCTGGGCTTCCTGCTGAACGGCCGGAAGGGCTGCGTCAAAGTCGGCGACCAGTTTCTTGTCCAGGAAGCGCGGGATCGAATAGTCCTCGATATCGTCCGCCTTGCTGTGGCCGACGCGGCTCAGGAACCGCTCGAACGTGTTGACGAAGGGGAAGAGGATCAACAGGTTGAAGATGTTGAAGACGATCGAGAAGGCGCCCACGGCAATCGGCACGCCAGGGAAGGTTTCCTGCCCGTCGACGATGACGGCGGCACCCGGATCGATCCCCCAGTTGGCAAGGGCCAGCTTGAGCGCCCAGATCGCCGGGAAGAACAGCGCCAGCACCACGGTCACGCCGATGAAGTTGAAGCTGATATGGGCGTAGGCCGCGCGCTTGGCGTTCTTTGACAGGTTCAGCGAGGCCATCCACGAGGTGATCGTGGTGCCAAGGTCGGCACCGACGGCGAAGGCGATGGCGGTTTCCCAGGAGAGGATACCAGAAGCGCCGAGGCCCATGACGATGCCGATGGTGGCGGAGGACGAGTGGATCAGCGCGGTGATCAGCGCGGCCAGAAGGACGCACATGACCACGCCACCAAAGGTGCTGGCGTCCAGCGACTGGATGACCTCAAGCACTTCGGGCATCTTGCGAAGGGGCTTAAGACCGCCGGTCATCAGGTTCAGACCGTAGAAGATCAGCGAAAAGCCCATCGCGGCGAGCGAGAAGTTGCGGAGCCGGTCGGATTTGGCGAAGCAATAGACCGTGGCGAAAATCCCCCCGAAGAGGAGGCCCAGCGGTCCCAGCGGCAAGGCGATCAGCCCGTTGCCCAGCGTGGTGCCGACGTTCGCGCCCATGATCACCGAGATTGCCGATCGGAGCCCCAAGACGCCTGCGTTCACCAGTCCTACCGTCATGACAGTCATCGCGGTCGAAGACTGGATGATGCCGGTGATGACGGTTCCGGCGATCACGCCCTTGACCGGCGTCCCGGCCATCTTGGCCAGCCATTCGCGCATCTTGTTGACCGACAGGGCTTGAATGCCGCTGGCCATGAACTCAAGGCCCAGCAGGAAGATGCCCAAGCCCCCAATCACGGGAGCGATGATCTCTTTGAACAGATCGACTTCCACGGTCACACCTCAGATTGAAGGCTTACGCCGGTTCAGATTCAGGATTTCGGTTTGAAGGCAGTGGCCCAATGGGCCTCGACCTCTGCGACGACCTCGGTCGGAAGAGCGACATAGCCAAGCGCGTCGGCCTGACGGGGGGCTTCGACGTAGAAATAGCGGAAGAAGTTCAGGGCGCGGTCGTTCTGCGCGGTATTCTGGTCGCGCCGCATGACGACAAAGACGGTTGCGGTCATGGGCCAGTCGCCGCCTGAAGACGCGACCGCAGTGGAGATGCCGCCGCTTGCCGTCCAGAACCCTGCACCGACGGCGGCCCGGATGGTCTGCGGCTTTGGCTCGACGACCTCGCCGGCACCGTTCACGAGGTTCACGATGTCAAGGCCAGCGCGGCCGGCCTGTCCCACTTCTGCATAGCCAATGGCGCCCGGCGTCGCGTCCACCGCCGCGATGATCCCACGGCTGCCCTCGGCAGCTTCGCCCACGGGCCACTTTACCTGTGCAGCCTGGCCCATCGTCCAGTCCGCGCTCCGCGCAAGGTAGCCGGTAAAGGTCCAGGTCGTGCCCGAACCATCCCCCCGATACCGCACTGCAATGGGCAGATCGGGGAGTGCGACATCGGGGTTCAGCGCCGCAATGGCCGGGTCGGACCAGGTCGTGATCTTGCCCACGAAGATTGCCGCCAGCGTGTCCGCATCCAGCGTCAGCGCCTTACCGGCAAGGTCAAGGTTGGCAACCGGAGCCGCCGCGCCGTTGATCAGCGGGAACTGCACCAGGCCGCGCTCTTCCAGATCCTTGGCCGAAACCGGAACTTCGGTCGCGGCGAAGGTCACCGCCGGATCGGCCAGCCGCACCAGCCCGCCAATCGATCCGACCGGATCATAGTCAAGCGCGGTGGCCCCGGCGGTCCAGTCGCCACTTTGGCCTTCTTGGCTGACAACATCCACTCGGTCGGCCGCCAGATAGCTTTGGTAGGACGTCGAGACGCGCTGCAGGATCGGGTTCACGAGTGTCGAACCCGCGCCCGAGACCCGGCCCTCTTCGTTGGTGCCTGCGGTCGCGAAAACCAGAAGTCCGATGCCAAGGAACATGATGGAAGCAACAGCGAACCGTCTGCCGATGCTCCAAGGCTGGGCCACGACAGCAACACCGTCGTCTTGCGAAGCAAGCATTTGCGGCCCTCCCCGGATGGCCGCCCGCACTGGGCAACTGTTGTTTTGGGTAAGGGTTAAGTACCACTCTTTTGTGACAGGCCGTGATTGACCGTGATTTCAGTACTGCTGGATAGTCACAGAATTGCGGATCGGCGGCGTTGGCAAACAGGGTTGCACATGGTGTGTTGATCGTACGTCAAGCTGGTATCTGCTATGGATTCCAGCCTGGCACGACACTTGATGGCCGAACCAGCGCCAACCAGACCGTTGCAATCAGGCGGGGTCCATATACATCCACCTCATCCGATAGGGGCCGTTCGGTACTTCCTGCACTAGCCCCGGCAACTATGTCCGGTCAGCTGCTCAGGAACGGCGGCCAGCCTCGTAGCCGATCCAATGAGGGCGAGGCTCAGGAAGCTCGTTGCCATGCCGTCGAGTCGAGGGGGCTTCCCTTCTCAGTCGGCGCATAGTCCCAAGTCGCGATGATGGGAGGAGTGCTGGCAACAGATGCAAGGTATAGAGCTTATCTATTGTAAACAATATTCTAGCGCGGTCATTGGTGGAGCAGAGGGGGATCGAACCCCTGACCTCGTCATTGCGAACGACGCGCTCTCCCAACTGAGCTACTGCCCCGATGACCTAGGGCGGTTGTCTCGCCCATCATGCGGGTGTTGTCAAGTTTGCCGGGCGCGCTTAGCCGCCGGTGTGCTGGCGGACGAAGGCGACGATTTCGGCGGCGGGGCGGGCTCCGGCAAGGCGCGCCAGTTCGCGGCCGCCCCGGTACAGGATCAGCGCCGGGATGCCCCGGATGCCGGCACGGACGGCGATTTCGGGGTGGTCCTCGGTGTTCAGCTTCATCAGCCGCGCCGCGGGGGCCAGGGTCTTCGCAGCTTTGGCGAATTCCGGGGCCATCATCCGGCAGGGGCCGCACCAGGGCGCCCAGTAGTCGACAAGGACCGGCAGACCATCACCGCGCGTGATCTTGTCATGGGTCGACGCGTCCAGTTCGGCCACCTGCCCATCCAGAAGCAAGGTCCCGCAGATCCCGCACTTCGGCCCTTCAGAAAGCCGGGCCACGGGCACCCGGTTCGCCTGCCCGCAGGTCGGGCAGGTCAGCTTGACAGCTTCGGTTACAGCCATCACTCACCTCACGTTCCGCTTTACGCGCAGATGTGTATGGCCAGGCCGCTGCGCAAGGTTCCGAACCTAGAGGAAATCCTCTTCCTCACCCGCGACGTCCACCCCCAGAGCATCGAGGCCCGCCTCCAGGTTCTCGGCCAGATGCGGCATGCCGATCAGGTAGTCCGACGTTGGCGTTGTCGCCTCGGAGGTCGCGGTGGCCACGGCCTCGTCGAAATCCTCGGGCTCGAACGCGCCCCGGCCGACCCAGGCCACCGCCGTAAGCTGGGCCTTCTCGTCATCGTTCAGCCCGTCGATAAAGGCGTGCAGCTCGGTACTGCCGACCGAGCCTTCGCGGGCAAGGAAGATCACGTGGACCACTGTCTGCGGATTGATCTCTAGCATGGCCGGACTTTGCTCTTTCAAGCATGGTCGCCCAAGCGTGCCCGTGGCGCAAGCGCCATCTCAGGCCATGAGCCAGACGGTTGCGGCATGCGCTGCGGCCCCTGCGAGCGTGGCCAGGACGACCGAGCGGGACGGGAAGTACACGCCCACCACCGCAACCGTTCCGATGATCACCGGCAGAAGCCGGGCAAGGTCGGGCGAGAGGGCGGGCAGGATCGCGGCGACGAAAAGGGTGGCAATCGCGGCGGGGCCGGTGGCCGACAGGAACCGCTCAAGCCAGCCACCTGCAGCCAGACGGTCCGTCCTGGCAATCACCGGCAGGGCGCGGAAGGCCCAGTTCGCGGCCCCAGCCAGCAGGGCCACGGTCAGAAGCTCCCAGTTCATCGGCGGATAAGCCCCGTCATCGCCCCGGCGAGCATGCCCAGAAGAATGCCGCTGGTGCCACTGATCACGATAGTGCCGACGACCGTCACCACGCCCGCAACGGCGATCACCGGCAGCTGACGGCGGCTGAGGATGGACAGGAGCAGCGCCAGGAACAGCGCAGGCAGCATGAAACCAAGACCGGCGCTGAGCGCGGGCCAGCCCTCAAGCGCTCCACCACCCGCAACCGCGCCGACCGCCGTGCCCGCAAGCCAGCTGGCATAGGCCCCAAGCCCAAGGCCGAACATGTGCGCTTCAGAGAACTTCTGCCCCCGCGCCAGCGACCCAAGCGCCTGACCGAAGACCTCATCCGTCAGCCCGAAGGCCCAGGCCCAAGCATGCCGCGCCGACGCCTCGCGCCCGGCTTCCCGCATCAGCGCCGGGCCGTAAAGCACGTGCCGCAGGTTCATGGCGATCAGCGTAAAGGCCGAAACCAGGACCGGCGCACCGGATGTCAGAAGCGCAAGCGCCAGGAATTGCGAGGCCCCGGCATAGATGATCAGCGACAGAAGAAGCGCCTCCGGCGCCGAAAAACCCGCCCTGGTGGCCGCCACGCCGAAGGAAAATGCGATCGGGAAATAGCCCATCACGATGGGCAGGCTAGCGACAAGTCCGTCAAGAAAAGGGGGCCGGGTCGGGGTCATCCGGCGCAGGGCTAGCGCGGCGGCCTTGCCCGGTCAATGGCCCGCGCTGCGCCTTCTGGAAAGCCTGACTTGATTGCGAAACCGTTCCATTGTCATTCTGGTGTGAAGAAAACTGCTCAGGATCCACCCATGCGCGTTCTTGCTCTTGCCTCGGCCCTGTTGGCCACCACAGCCCTTTCCCCCGCTCTGGCCCAGGAAATCCCCGGGTCGCAATTCGAGTCCGGCAACTGGGTCGGCGGCGCCTACACGGACAACCGGGGGGCGTTCTCGTACTGCTACACCTCGGTCAGCTATGTGAACGGCCAGCAGCTCTGGATCGGCCTTTACCCGAACGACACGCTGTCGATCCTTCTGTCGCAACCCGGCATCACCTTCCAGCCCGGCCAGCAGTTCGAGCTTTGGGTGATGATGGAAACCGGCCTGCCTGCCATCGGCAACGGTGAGGCCTGGGACGCGAACTATGGCGGGATCACCTACGACGGGGTCCAGGCGACGATCGATTTCCTGAACAGCGGCCGGTACCTGCGGATGCTCGGCATGGGCATCGACGACGGGTTCGATATCGATGGCGTCACGCCGGCCCTCGCGATGGCGCAGGACTGCCTGGCGAAGCGGGGCGGCGAAGGCGTGGGCGGCAAGATCATCGGAAGCAACCCGGGCACGGAAAAGGCGCCGCCGAAAGTGCCCGACCTGACCAAGCCCAAGACCAGCGGCGTAGGTTCAGGCGGCGGCCTTGGCACCCGCCCCGGCGGCGCGCTTGGAACACCGGCGCCGAGGCCCACGCCGTAAGTCCGGCCACCGACACAATATGTCATGAGCCAAATTTCTTGAGTAAGAAATTTGCCAAGATCCTTAAGGAAGGATCTTGGGCAGCTTACTCCGCCGCCTCCATGTAGCTTTCGACCGGCGGGCAGGTGCAGATGAGGTTGCGGTCGCCATAGACGTTGTCGACCCGCCCAACTGGAGGCCAGTACTTGTCGACCCGGAAGGCACCGGGAGGGAAGCACCCGGCCTCGCGGCTGTACTTGCGGTTCCACTCGCCCACCAGGGCGGCCACGGTGTGCGGAGCGTGGCGGAGGGGCGATTCCTCCGACGAAATCTCCCCCCGCTCCACAGCCGCAATCTCCTCGCGGATCGAAAGGAGCGCGGTGATGAAGCGGTCGATCTCGGCCTTGGTTTCGCTTTCGGTGGGCTCCACCATCAGCGTGCCCGCCACCGGCCAGCTCATCGTGGGCGCGTGGAAGCCGTTGTCGATCAAGCGCTTGGCGATGTCGTCGACCGTGACGCCCACCTCGGCGAAGGGGCGGGTGTCGAGGATGCACTCATGCGCGACGCGGCCCTTGTTGCCCATGAAGAGGATCGGGTAGTGGCCGGAAAGCCGCGCCGCGATGTAGTTCGCGTTTAGGATCGCCACGCGCGTGGCCTGCGTCAGCCCCGGCCCGCCCATCATCAGGCAATAGGCCCAGCTGATGAGGAGGATCGACGCCGACCCGTAGGGTGCCGCGGAAACCGTCCCGTCGCCCCCCGTCTCCGGGTGCCCCGGCAGATGCGGCGCGAGGTGGGCCTTGACGCCGATCGGCCCCATCCCCGGCCCTCCGCCGCCATGCGGAATGGCAAAGGTCTTGTGCAGGTTCAGGTGGCTGACATCGCCCCCGATCTCGCCCGGCTTCACCAGGCCGACCAGCGCGTTCATGTTGGCGCCGTCGATATAGACCTGCCCGCCGTGGTCGTGGGTGATCTTGCAGATGTCGCTGACCGTCTCCTCAAAGACGCCATGGGTTGAGGGGTAGGTGATCATGCAGGCCGCAAGCCTTGCGCCCGCCTCGACCGCCTTCGCGCGGAAATCCTCGACATCCACGTCCCCGTTCGGCGCGGACTTCACGACCACCACCTCCATCCCCGCCATCTGGGCCGAGGCCGGGTTGGTGCCATGCGCCGAAACCGGGATCAGGCAGACCTTCCGGTCATGGTCGCCCCGCGCCCGGTGATAGGCGAGGATCGTCAACAGCCCCGCATATTCCCCCTGTGCCCCGGAATTCGGCTGCATCGACATCGCATCATAGCCGGTGATCTCGCAAAGCTTCGCCGAGAGGTCGGTGATCGCCTCGGTATAGCCCGCCGCCTGATCGCGTGGGGCAAAGGGGTGAAGCGAGCCGAACTCCGGCCAGGTGATCGGCATCATCTCGGCCGCTGCATTCAGCTTCATTGTGCAGGAACCAAGCGGGATCATCGCCCGGTCCAGCGCCAGGTCGCGGTCCGAGAGGCGGCGCATGTAGCGCATCATCTCGGATTCCGCCCGGTTCATGTGGAAGACCGGATGGGTCAGATAATCGGTCGTCCGGAGCATCTCTTCCGGGAAGCCCAGCGACGACCGGTGCGGCGGCACTCCGTCGATCCCGAAGGCCTTGAGGATGCGGATCAGGACCTTGAGGTCCGTCGTCTCGTCCAGGCTGATCCCGACGCGGTCCAACCCGATCTTGCGGAAGTTCAACCCCTCGGCCCTTGCGGCCGCAAGGATGCCCGCCTGACCAACGCCGACCTCGACCGTGATCGTGTCGAAGAACGCCTTCGGAGACACCTTCGCCCCCGCCGCCTTCAGGGCCCGCGCCAGCCGCTGGGTCAGGAAATGCACCCGCTCGGCAATCGCCCGAAGGCCCTTCGGCCCATGGAAGACCGCATACATGCTCGCCATCACAGCCAGCAAAGCCTGCGCCGTGCAGACGTTCGACGTGGCCTTCTCGCGCCGGATATGCTGCTCGCGGGTCTGCAGCGACAGCCGGTACGCCTTGCCGCCCTGCGCGTCGATCGAAACGCCCACGATCCGCCCCGGCATCTGCCGCTTGTGCGCGTCCTTCACCGCCATGAAGGCCGCATGCGGCCCGCCATAGCCCATCGGCACCCCGAAGCGCTGCGAAGAGCCGATGGCGATATCCGCCCCCATCGCGCCAGGCTCCTTCAGCATGCAAAGCGCGAGCAGATCGGTCGCCATTACGGCAACCGCTCCCGCCGCATGCAGCGCAGCGATCTCGGCGGTGAAGTCCCGCACATGCCCATAGCTGCCCGGATACTGGAAGATCGCGCCGAAGACCTTCGACGGGTCCAAGCTCTCGACCACGTCCTCAATGATCTCGATCCCCAGGGGCAGCGCGCGGGTCTTGATGACCGCAATCGTCTGCGGATGACAGAACCGATCCACGAAGAACGCGCGCGCCTTCGACTTCGCCACCCGTTCGGCCATCGTCATCGCCTCGGCCGCCGCTGTCGCTTCGTCCAAAAGAGAGGCGTTGGCCACATCGAGGCCGGTCAAGTCACAGACCATGGTCTGGAAGTTCAGCAACGCCTCAAGCCGACCTTGCGCGATCTCCGGCTGATAGGGCGTGTAGGCCGTATACCAGGCCGGGTTCTCCAGGATGTTGCGCTGGATCGCGGGCGGGGTCACCGTGCCATAGTAGCCCTGCCCGATGAGCTGGGTCATGACCCGGTTCTTCTGGCTGACCTCACTCATCTTCGCGAGAAGCTCGTGCTCGGCAAGCGGCGCCCAGGTCAGGGGCTTTGTCTGCCGGATCGAGGGCGGAACGGTCTGATCGATCAGCTCGTCAAGCGACCGGACGCCGACAGCGGTCAGCATCTCGGCCATCTCCGCAGGCGAAGGGCCGATATGGCGGCGGTTGGCGAAGTCGTAGGGGTTGTAGTCGGTGGGCGTGAAGGTCATGGCGCTCCGTCCTGTGCAACCGGACCTCGGGTTTTCGTCGAAAACCCGAAAATCCGATTTTTCGCAGAAAAATCGTGTCTGGTCAGCCGATCAGGTCCTGATACTCGTCCTCGTCCATGAACTGGTCCAGCACGCCCAGATCATCGACCCGCAGCTTGAAGAACCAGGCGGCCCCCGTCGGGTCCTCGTTCACCAGGCCAGGGTTGTCGACAAGCTTCGTGTTCACCGCGACGATCTCGCCGTCGATCGGGGCCAGGATGTCGGAGGCCGCCTTGACGCTTTCGATCACGCAGACCTCGTCGCCCTCGGCAACTTGCGTCTCGGTCTCGGGCAGTTCCACGAAAACCACGTCGCCCAGCTGGGTCGCCGCGTGTTCGGTGATGCCGACTACGACAAGGTCACCCTCGACGCGCAGCCATTCATGTTCCTTGGTATACTTCATCGTCTCGCCTCAACGCTTGTAGCTGGTGGGATGGAAAGGAAGATCGCTTACAGTCAGGGGCAGCCGCTTGCCGCGCAGCTCGCCGTTCAGCGCGGTGCCGGTGACCGCGAAATGGGTCGTAACGTAGCCCATCGCAATGGGGGCTGCCACCGAAGGCCCGAACCCACCCGAGGTGACGCGGCCGACCGGCCCACCATCGGACGCGAAAAGCTCCACCCCCTCACGCATCGGCGCCCGGCCTTCGGGGCAGAGGCCCACGCGCAGCCGCTCCGGCCCCTCGGCCAATTCCCGCAAGATACGCGCGGCACCGGGAAAGCCACCTTCCCGAGCGCCACCGGCCCGGCGGGCCCTCTGGATCGCCCAGGCGAGGTTCGCCTCGACCGGACTCGTGCCCTCATCGATGTCGTGGCCATAGAGACAAAGCCCCGCCTCCAGCCGCAACGAGTCACGCGCGCCAAGGCCGATGGGAGCGACCCCCGGCTCTGCCAGAAGCTTCCGCGCGAACGCCTCGGCCTGCCCTTCGGAGACCGAAATCTCAAACCCGTCCTCACCGGTATAGCCCGAGCGCGACACCCAGATGTCGCCGACCACCCGGTGATCCATGACCCGCATCGCGCTGACTGCCGGCACCAAAGCCCCCAGCGCCGCCTCTGCCCCCGGCCCCTGCAGCGCCAGCAGCGCCCGGTCGGCCGCGGGCTCCACCGACACCCCCGACATTCCCGCCGCCATATGCGCAATGTCCGCCGTCTTGCACGCCGCATTCACGACGACATAAAGATGATCCCCGCGGTTTGTGAACATAAGGTCATCAAGGATGCCGCCAGCTTCGTTGGTGAAAAGCCCATAGCGCTGACGTCCCTCGGCCAGGCCCAGCACATCGACAGGCATCAAGCCCTCAAAGGCAAGCTTCAGGTCCTCCATCGACCCTTTCGGCCGCAGGATCACCTGACCCATATGGGAAACATCGAAAAGCCCCGCCGCCGCACGGGTATGGAGATGCTCTTTCAGCACCCCGTCCGGATACTGCACCGGCATCCGGTACCCCGCGAAGGGCACCATCTTGCCGCCCAGCTCCTCGTGCAGGGCATCAAGCCCCAGCCGCAGAAGCCCGTCCTCCAGGTCGGCCATCGCCGCCCTCCCTCATTCCGGCCGGAGCATACCGGCATCGCCCGGGCAGGCCAATCCCACCCTCTCGATGCCCCCTCTGTCCCTGCACGTCACGTGCGCCTGAGATCGTTATCCCTTCGGCGTCCCGGTTTTACCAGGAACTCTCCAGAGTGTCGTTGTCAGCTACGGTCCCTTGCGCCTGAGAGTTTACCGGGGCGGTTGCTCCTTCGGCACCGATGGGCCATGAGGCCCGCCGGATTCTCCCGAACCTGACGCGTCTTGGTTAGCCCATCGGCCCCGTCTGCGGCAAGGGAAAATCGGAATACGACGGTATGCGAGGCGAGGGTGACCACATTCGACCAGGGAGAAGTGACCGGGGATATGGTTCGCGCTGTGGAAGCAGCGGGCATGACCATCAGCACACCCCAAGCTATCGAGAAAGCGAGTTCAGAACGAAATCGAGACGTTCCCCGACCGGTGCCTTTGGGAGCTGGCGAACCTCATAGTTCAGACGAAAAAGGGCAGCCTCCAATCGCGCAAATTCTTGAAGCGCTTCAGCAAATCCGTGACGACGTTCTTCGTCATTTTCATACAACTCTGGCCACGGCGGCGCGAGAAAGACTGGATCAGCGTAGGGCTTCAAGCCGCCCAAGGTATCCTCGATCGGGATCCCTCGAATGTGACACAGAGCGACCGCCGCATCGATCAGCCCTCGGTCGAAAAACACGAAACCATGCGCGGCGCCCGCTGAGATCAGATCGGATCTCGACATGGCAACTGCGCGCCGCGCGAACGCGGCCGGGTCGATCCAGGGAAGCGCAGCGCCACCACTGGCTATTTCCTCGGCGACAATCCGGCGGCCAGGCTCGGGCACAACGGCATGCCCGGCAGATCGCAAAGCGGAAAGAAGCGTTGATTTTCCGGCGCCCGAGCAACCGGTTATAAGAATGAATCTCGGGATTCCGACCTCCATAACAGGCAAGCGACGGAAGCTCTCTGTCAACGACTCGGAGCAATTCATTCTGCGCGGCAGCGCGGCGCCTCACGCCCGCCGTTCGCCGGGGCTGGCCACTGCCTCGGCTTCGGGCGCATGCACCGGTTCGGGCACCGGCCGCCCGCGCGTCGGCTGAACCGCTGGCGCGGCAATGGCCATCAGCGCCAGCCAGGCCGCGGCGAGGCCAAAGATCACACCGCCCAAAGCCTGCCCGATCAGCACCCCCTCAGCCCCCCAGACCCCGCCCAGCCAGATCGCCAGCGGGATCGTCCCGACTGTATGCCGCCCCCAGTTCACCACCGTCGACCAGAACGGCCGCCCAAGGTTGTTGCAGACAGCATTCGCGACGAAGATCACGCCGTTGAAGAACCACAAAAGCGCCAGCGGCCCGCAGAAGAGATAGACGAGATCGCGCGTCAGCCCCTCGGCGTTGAACGCATCGGCAATAGGCCCGCGAAGCACGAAGAGCACCGCCGAGACCAGAACGATCACCAGCCCCGTAAAGATCAGCCCGTCAAGGAAAGCGCGCTTGACCCGGTCCATCCGCCCCGCCCCGAAGTTCTGCCCGATGATCGGCCCCATCGCCCCGGACAGCGCAAAGATCACCCCGAAAGCCACCGGTGTCAGACGCCCGGCAATCGCCATGCCCGCGACGGCCGCCTCGCCATAGGCCGATGTTGCGCGGGTGATGAACGCCTGGCCCACCGGCGTTGCCACCTGGGTCAGGATCGCCGGCAGCGCGATCCCCCAGATCGGCCCCATGTCGGCCACGACCTGCCCTGCCGTAGGCCGGTCGAACCCGCCGTATTTCTTCAGGATCGGCTGCAGCGCCATCACCGCGATCACCACGCGCGCCACGACGCTGGCCAGCGCCGCCCCGGTCAGCTCCCAGCCAAGGCCGAAGATCAGGATCGGGTCCAGCGCCGCCGTTACCAGGGCACCCCAGACCGTCGCCATCATCGCGGCGCGCGCATCGCCGTGGCTGCGCAGAATGGCACCGCCGATCATCCCGACCATCAGCAAAGGCTGCGAGGGCGTGACAATCGCCAAGAAATGAACAGCCAGCTCCGCCGTCTCACCGGTCGCGCCCAGAAGCGCTACCAACGGTCCAAGCGCAAGCCAGACCACCGCCGCGAAGAGCGAGCCGAAGACAAAGCCGATGATAAGCCCCGTCGTCGCCCGCGCTTTGGCAAGCACCGGGTCCCGAGCCCCAAGGGCGCGCGCCACCAGGGCACCGACGGCGATCGACATACCGATCCCGAAACTGGTGGTGAAGAACAGGATCGCGCCCGCATAGCCGATCGCCGCCGCCAGCTCGGCCCGCCCCAGCATGGCAATGTAAAGCATGTTGATCAGGTCGACGACAAACACCGCCATCAGCCCGACCGACGAGGTCAGCGCCATCACCGACACATGCCGGAAAAGGTTCCCCTCGACAAACTTCGCCTGCCCGCCCGGTCCCGCCATTTGCACCTCCTGCGCAAAATCGCGCCTGTGCATTCTTTGTCCTCAAATATCCCGCGGGGGTCCGGGGGGCGCGAAGCCCCCGGGGACCAGCCGCAAGCTCAGACCGTCGGCACCTTGCGCAGAAGCGGCATCACATCCGCCATCTCCGGCCCCGCATCCCGCCCCGTCAGCGCCCGGCGCAGCGGCCGGAACAGGTCCTTGCCCTTGCGCCCCGTTGCTTCCTTCACAACCGAGGTCCACTCGCCCCAGGTGCCCTGCGTCCAGGGCTTCGCGGGCAGCATCGCCAGCGCCTTGGCCACGAATTCCCGGTCGGCCTCGTCCACGACCGGCTCGGCCCCATCGCGGAAGAGCGCCCACCATTCGGCAAGATCGGCCAGCACCGTGATGTTGCCCTTGGCCACCGCCCAGAACGCCTCGGCCTCCGCGTCCGGCACGCCCAGCGCCGCGATCCGCTCGCGCACCGCCGCAAAGGGCAGCCCCTGCACATGGTGTCGGGTCAGGGGGAACAGATCCTCCGGGTCGAACTTCGTCGGCGCCGCACCGAACGAGCTCACATCGAACCCCTCGATCAGCTCCTCCATCGACCCCGCCAGCTCTACCGGCTTCGACGACCCAAGCCGCGCCATCATCGACAGCAGCGCCATCGGCTCCACCCCCCGTGCCCGCAAGTCGCGCAGCGACAAGGTGCCGAACCGCTTGGAGAGCTTCTCGTCCTCGGCGCCCGTCAGCATGCTGTGATGGGCAAAGGCTGGCGGGCGGCCGCCCAAAGCCCCCATGATCTGGATCTGCGTCGCCGTGTTCGTCACATGGTCCGCCCCGCGCACGATGAAAGTCACCCCCATGTCGATGTCATCGACCGAGGATGCGAACGTATAAAGCACCTGCCCGTCCGCCCGGATCAGCACCGGATCGCTCACCGACGCCGCATCGATCGAGATCGGGCCGAGGATGCCGTCCGTCCATTCGATACGGTTCTGGTTCAAAAGGAACCGCCAATACCCCTCGCGCCCCTCGGCCCGCATCGCCGCGCGCTCCGCCTCGGTCAGGTTCAGCGAGGTCCGGTCGTAGACCGGCGGTCGCCCCATGTTCAAAAGCTTCTTGCGCTTCAGGTCCAGCTCGGTGGGCGTCTCGAAACACTCATAGAACCGCCCCGCCGCACGCAGCGTGTCTGCCGCCTCCCGGTAGCGCTCCATCCGCAGGGACTGCTTCTCCACCCGGTCCCAATGCAGCCCCAGCCACTCGAGGTCAGCCTTGATCCCGTCGGCATATTCCTCTTTCGACCGCTCCTGATCGGTATCGTCCAGCCGCAGGATGAACTGGCCGCCATTCTTTCGGGCGATCAGATAGTTCATCAGCGCGGTGCGCAGGTTGCCCACATGAATCCAGCCAGTGGGCGAGGGGGCGAAGCGGGTAACGGTAGACATGGGACAGGCTCCTTCAGGCGACCTTCCCTGTCACATGACCCCGCCTTTGTCCAGTTTGCGCCGTCGCCGATCCCGTCCGCGGCAGCGCCTTCGGGCGGGGCTCGATGCCCTGCCCGAAGGCTCCCCGTTTCAGGATCAGACCGGATGGACCGTCCAGCGCGTGGCCAGGTCCGCCAACCCCGCCCGGATCAGCTCTTCCAGAACCACCGCGTCCACCCGGTCCAGATGCTTGACGTAAAGACAGGACTTCCCCGTCCGATGCGGCCCAAGCCGCGCAAGGATCGGGCCGAAATCGGCATATCCCGGCAGGATGTAGATCGACAACTCCGCCTTCCGCGGCGAAAACCCGGTGGCCAGGCTCTCTCCGCCGTGCCCGCTGTCATACCGATACTCATAGCGCCCGAAGCCCACCATCGACGGCCCCCAGAGCCGCGGCTCCCAGCCCGTCACTCGCCCGAAAAGGCCGATCAGCCGCTCGGCCTCAGCCCTCCGCTCCGCACTTTCCACTCCCGCCAGAAAGGCCGCCCGGTCCAGAGGCGCACTTTTCGTCTTCCGCTCCTTCGCCATCCCAACCTCCCGTCCTTCCATGATCCTACCACATCTGCGGCCCCATCGCCCCTTCCCCCCGCAGACCCGACTTCCTATCTTCGCGTCATGACCAATCCCGCGCCCGCCAGCCTCGCCCCGACCCTCGGTTTCATCGAAGAGCTCGCCCATGAAGCGATCTCGACCCTGCCCGAGCCTTTCCGCATACCGGCGACCCACGTCCGGCTTCGGGTCGAGGATTTCCCGGACGACGAGATGCTGGAGGAGCTGGGCGTCGAAGACAGCTTCGAGCTCACCGGCCTTTACGACGGCATTCCGCTGACCGAGAAGTCCACCTCCGACCAGGTCACGCGCCCCGATGTCATCTGGCTTTTCCGCCGCCCGATCCTGGACGAATGGGCCGAGCGCGGCGATGTCTCGATCAGCGAGCTTGTGTCCCACGTAGTGATTCACGAGCTGGCCCATCACTTCGGCTGGACCGACGACCAGATCGCCGCGATAGACCGCTGGTGGGAATAGCACCGGCTTTGGTCTCTGGCGCACAACTGCTGTGCAGCGCCGCACGGCATCTGACACGGCCGTGACCTGCCGCCACGTCAGGTCGCCCTATCCTTCGCTCATCCAACCGAAGGAGGATCCCATGACCAGCCTATCCCGCCGTCAGGCGCTTGCTGCCGCTGCTGCCATTCCCTTCGCCGCCGCCCTTGCCCCTCGCGCTGTCCAGGCCCGCGTCGACTTTCAGGGGTCGGGCTTCGCGCCCTATCACCGCTTCGTGCTTGGCGACTTCGAGGTGACAACCCTTCTCGCCGGGACTAGGGCAGGCGACAAGCCGCAGGAAACCTTCGGCCTGAACGCCACGCCCGAAGAGTTTGCCGCCCTCTCCGCCGCAAACTTCATTCCCGCAGACATGTCCCAAGGGTTCTTCACACCCACCCTGGTGAACACCGGGACGGAACTCGTGCTCTTCGATACGGGCCTTGCCGCAGAAGGCACGCTTGCCGCTCTGACGGCCGCCGGGATCACGCCGGACCAGGTCGATATCGTTGTGATCACCCACATGCATGGCGACCACGTCGGCGGGCTCATGGGCGCGGACGGCACCACCCCCACTTTCGCCAATGCCCGCTACTTCACCGGATCGGTCGAGCACAACTACTGGTCAACCGCCGGGAACGAAGGCTTCGACAAGAACGTGAAGCCGCTGACCGACAAGTTCACCTTCCTCGATGACGGCGGCAGCCCGGCCCAGGGGATCACCGCGATGGCCGCCTTCGGTCACTCGCCCGGTCACATGGTCTATCAGGTGGCCTCGAGCAACGAGCGTCTCATGATCACCGCCGATACCGCGAACCATTATGTCTGGTCGCTGCAGAAGCCCGACTGGGAAGTCCGCTTCGACATGGACAAGCCCGCAGCGGCGACCGTGCGCAAGCAGGTCTTCGGGATGATCGCCGCCGACCGCATACCCTTCATCGGCTACCACATGCCCTACCCCGCCATCGGCTATATCGAAGCGATGGGCGATGGCTTCCGCTATGTCCCCGCGAGCTACCAGCTGATGCTGAACGGCTGAGGCCCTGGACCAAATTCCTTAAGTAAGGAATTTGCCAAAATTCTTGAGTAAGAATTTTGCCCCCGGCCTGACCGTCGGGGGTATGTTCCATTTCGCGTGGAAGCCTCTATGATAGCGGTAACACGAACAGGTGCCGCATGACCCAAAGCCCCATCCTTACCCTCACGCTCAACCCAGCACTCGACATGGCGACCGAAGTGCATGAGCTGATCCCCGGCCACAAGCTCCGCTGCTCGGAACCGCTCCTCGATCCCGGCGGTGGCGGCCTGAACGTCAGCCGCGCGATCAAGGCGCTTGGCGGTGACAGCCTGGCGCTTGTCGCCATCGGCGGGCTGACGGGCGACCGCCTGGCCGGGCTGATCCGGGCCGGCGGGGTGACCTTCCTCTCCATCCTCGGCCCCGGCGAAACCCGCCAGTCGCTGACGGTGAACGAGGCCACGACCGGCAAGCAGTACCGCTTCATGCTGCCCGGTCCCCTCTGGGGCGAGGCGGAGCGCGCCCGCGTCTTCACCCTTCTCCGTGCCACCGCGCGGCCCGGCGGTCTGTCGGTCATCTCCGGCAGCCAGCCCCCCGGGGTGCCGGTCGACTTCCCGGCGCAGCTTGCGGCGTCGATGCCCGAAAGCCGCATCGTGCTTGATACCTCCGGGTCCACCCTCACCGAAGCCGTCCGCCACCCGATCCCGGACCTCGACGTCCTGCGGATGGATGGTGAGGAAGGCGAAGGCCTTGCCGGTCGCCCCCTTGCGACGCGGGAAGAGACTGCCGAGTTCGCCCAGTCGCTTGTCCGCTCGGGCGTGGCCAAGACGGTGATCGTGGCCCGCGGCGCCGAAGGCAACGTGCTTGCCGACAAGGACAGCCGCCTCTTCGCCAAGGCCGCAAAGGTTCGCGTCAAGTCCACCGTCGGCGCGGGAGACAGCTTCGTCGCGGCCTTCGTCCTCGCCCTCTCGCGCGGCCAGTCGAACGCCGAGGCGCTTGCCATCGGCTCTGCCGCCGCATCGGCTGCGGTCATGACCGACGCAACCCAGCTTTGCCGCCCCGAGGATGTGATGCGGCTGCTGCCGGAGTGTGTTGTGAGCAAGGTCTAGGCGGCTAGAACGCGATTTCGGCCACCACTGCCCGGTGATCGGACGGCCACGGCATGACCACGATGTCGCTTCTCGGCCCGTCTTCGCCGACAATCGCCGCTTCAGTAACCGACACGCCCTCGCCTCGGACCAGCACAAAGTCGATCCGGTCAGGATGGTCATCCGTCGCCGTCTCCTCATAGGACGGCGTCCACGTATAAGCGGGCTTGGCCACCGGATCGGGATGAACGGCGCGGTAGGCATCGATGAAACCCGCGTCGACAAGCCGCCCCGTCGTCGGCCACTTCACAGCGACCGGATGCTGCCCAGCCGCGACCGCTTCCGGCGTCCAATCATGGACCGACGGCTCGTTGAAATCCCCGGTCACGACCACGACCGTCGCGTCCGCCGCCTGCGCCATGTCGGCCATGAGCAGGTCAAGCGCCGGACCTCGCGTTTCGGTGGCGAACTTCACCGCCTCCGCTTCCGTCGTGATGAAGGGCGCCGGACCGTATTCGATGTTCAGAAGCTGATAGGGCTGGTAGGGCTCGTCATCCAGATGGATGTTGAACAGCCAGACCGTCTTCCCGTTCACATCCAGAGGCACCCCCAGATCATTCGCCGACGCCGCCCCGATCGGATACCGCGAGATCACCGCGTTCGCCCAAAGCGCACCATTCTGGGCCGTCTGATCATAGACATACCAGCCCAGCGCCTCGGCCAGCGCCGGGGCAATGCTGTCGCCGACGGCCGGACAGCTTTCCGCCGTGCAGGGGTCGCTTTCCAGCCGCGTCTCCTGCAGGCCCACCACATCGGCCCCTGCGGCCTTTATCGCGGCCAGGGTCTCTTCGATCCCCTTGCCCTCGTTCGCGCCGCCACCCCAGATGTTGTAGCTCATCACCCGCAGGGTTTCCGCCCCCGCCGGAGCAGCGCAAAGCGCCAGAATGCTCGCAAAACGGATCATCTCCACCTCCCCAGCTCGGATGAGAGAAGGTTAACGCAGGCATGGTCACGGGGCGATGACACGGCGACTTACCACCCCAGAGTGGGCAATACCGCGCAGCTTACCGACTGAATCCCGCAACCGGTCCGCCTGCGTGGAACACCCTGTCCGCAAGCCCCATGCGGTCGATCCAGTCCTGCATCGCCTTGGTCACCGGGCCGTACAGGTCGATCCGCTCCAACTCTGCCACCGCCCGGAACGCCGCCATTTCCGGCCAGCCCATGGCCAGATCGTGGTGCCCGACCCACGCCTCCGCATCGCGGTAGCGCACGACCGCCCGGCCATCGTCCGCGCCCTCGGGACAGAAGAAGCGATACTCCAGTACCCCCGGATGCCCTTCGGCCTCGACCCGTCGTGCCAAGGCGTTCACTGCCACCACGAACGCCTCGCGCCCCGACAAGAGCCGGTAGAGGTTGACGACAGTGATCGCCTGATCAGGCACCGCTGTCGTCCCGCCAGCGCATGGCGATGGGATAGCGGCGGTCGAGCCAGAAGGCCTTTTGCGTCAGCCGCACCCCCGGAGCCGCCTGGAAGCGCTTGTACTCGGCCAGATACAGCAGGTGCTCGACCTTCTTCACCACAGCCCGCTCGAACCCGAGGTCCACGATCTCGGCCACCGACATTTCCTTCTCCACCAGGCATTCCAGGATCGCGTCCAGCACCTCATAGGGCGGCAGGCTGTCGTCGTCGCGCTGGTTCGCCCGCAGCTCGGCCGAAGGCGGCTTCTCGATGATCCGCGCCGGGATCACCTCATCCGCCGGGCCCTTCATCCAGGGCCGGTGGTTCTCGTTCCGCCACTTCGCGGTCAGGAACATGCGGGTCTTGTACATGTCCTTGACCGGGTTATAGCCCCCGTTCATGTCGCCGTAGATCGTGCAGTACCCAACCGCCATCTCGCTTTTGTTGCCGGTCGTCAGAAGCATCTCGCCGAACTTGTTCGACAGCGCCATCAGCATGACGCCCCTGAGCCGCGACTGGATGTTCTCTTCCGTGATCCCCGGCTCCGTCCCCGCAAACAAAGGCCCCAAAGCCTCGCCGACCGCCGTCTGAGCCCCCGAGATCGGCACCGTGTCCAACCGACAACCCAGCGCGCGCGCGGCGGCCGAGGCATCCTCCAGCGAATGCGCACTGGTGAACTCCGACGGCAGCATCACGCAACGCACGTTCTCCGGCCCCAGCGCATCCACCGCCATGGCCGCGACAATCGCAGAATCGATCCCCCCCGAGAGCCCCAGCAGCGCGCGCGAAAACCCGCATTTCCGCATGTAATCGCCGAGACCCATCACGCAGGCCCGGTAGTCCGCCTCGCCGATGGGAGGAATCTCGCAGATCTCCCCCGGCTCAGCCCGCCACCCCTCCGGCCCACGCCGGAAGGTCGTCATCACCAAAGCTTCATCGAACTGCGGCAGCTGCGCCATCAGCCGACCGCCGGGGTTCAGCACCATCGAGGACCCGTCAAACACCTGGTCATCCTGCCCGCCCACCATGTTGAGGTAGACCAGCGGCAGCCCCGTCTCGACCACGCGGCTGACCATCAGGTTCAGCCGCAGATTGGGCTTCCCCCGGTGATAGGGCGAGCCGTTGGGGATCAGCAAAATCTCCGCCCCCGTCTCGGCCAGCGTCTCGGCCACGTCCGGATGCCAGGCGTCCTCGCAGATCGGCGTCCCGATCCGGACACCCTTGACCACATAGGGCCCGTGCACATCGGCCGAGGCAAAGACCCGCTTCTCATCGAAAACGGTATCGTTCGGCAGATGGTGCTTCAGGACGCGCGCATGAACCTTGCCGCCCTCCAGCACGTAGTAGCCGTTGTAAAGCTTGCCCCCCGCCCGCACCGGCCCGCCGATCCCAAGCGCCGGGCCATGCGCACAATCCAAAGCCAAAGCCTCGACCGCCGCGATCGCCGCGCTTACGAAGGCCGGCTTCAGGATCAGGTCCTGCGTCTGATAGCCGGTCACGAACATCTCGGTCAGCGCGACCATGTCGGCCCCCGCCGCACGGGCCTTTTTCCAGGCCCCGTGCGCCAAAGCGATATTCCCCGCGATGTCCCCCAGCACGGGGTTCAGCTGCGCCAGCATCAGTTTGAACGTGTCGGTCATCGTGCGCCCCCGGCTCTTCGGCCTTCCTTCTAGCAGACTGAGACGCAAGGAAAAGTGCTCAGCCCCCGCCCCACGGAAGCTTGTCACGTTGAAACGGCCCCCTTACCTTTCCCCGATCATCCGGGGATTCGTTCATGCGCCTGCCGACTGTCGCCCTCCTCGCTACCCTCCTCGCCCTCCCCGCCGCCGCGCAGGATGGCGAGGTCATCACCAAGCAGTACGACGACGGGTCCGTCTACGAAGGCACCTTCAAGAACGGCCGCCAGCACGGGACAGGCACCTACCGGCTGCCCTCGGGCTTCGAGTACACCGGCACATGGGTCGATGGCGACATCACCGGCAAGGGCACCGCGCGCTACCCCAACGGCTCGGTCTACGAAGGCGACTTCGTGAAGGGCCAGCCCGATGGCATCGGCAAGATCACCGCGCCCGACGGTCGCACGTATGACGGTATCTGGGTCCAGGGCCAGATGACCGGCCAGGGGATCGCCCGCTACGCCAATGGCGCGGTCTACGAAGGCGACTTCGTCAAGGGCACCCACAGCGGCAAAGGCAAGCTCACCAACCCCTCGGGCTATACCTACGAAGGCGACTGGGTGCTGGGCGTCAAGGAAGGCACCGGCAAGATCACCTACCCCGATGGCGCGACCTACGAGGGCTCGCTCGTCAAGGGCCAGCGGTCCGGCAAAGGCAGGCTTACGATGCCCGACGGCCTGATCTACCAGGGCGACTGGGCCGAAGGTCAGATCAACGGCAAGGGCATCCTCACCCAGCCGAACGGCGATGTCTACGAAGGCAGCTTCAAGGACGGCCTGCGCGAGGGCGAGGGGAAACTGACCCACAGTAACGGCGACATCTACTACGGCTCGTGGGTCAAGGACCGCCGCCAGGGCCAGGGCAGCTTCACCACCACCGACGGCTTCAAGTACGAAGGCGCCTGGGCCGATGGCCGGATGGAGGGTACCGGCTCGATCACCTATCCCGACGGGTCGGTCTATATCGGCGCGATGAAGGCCGACCAGCCGCACGGCCAGGGCGCCATCACCTATCCCGACGGCTCGACCTACCAGGGCAACTGGGAGGCGGGCGTGATCACCGGCGAGGGCCGTGCCACCTATCCCGACGGCAGGGTCTACGAGGGCGACTTCGTCAACGCCAAACCCCAGGGCGTGGGCACGATG
Organism: Tabrizicola sp.; assembly: GCF_051645465.1. Lineage (GTDB taxonomy): Bacteria > Pseudomonadota > Alphaproteobacteria > Rhodobacterales > Rhodobacteraceae > Tabrizicola. The sequence continues at coordinate 32,262 of NZ_JBOFBI010000327.1, forward strand.
ACCTACCCCGACGGCTACCGCTACGAAGGCGACTGGATCGACGGCCAGCGCGAAGGCGTGGGCGCCGCCGTTTACGCCGACGGCAGCCTTTACAAGGGCACGTTCAAGGCGGGCCTCCGCAACGGCGACGGCGAGTTCTCGACGACCGACGGCTTCCGCTATGTCGGCGAATGGGTCGCAGGCCAGATCGAAGGCCAGGGCACGGCGACCTACCCCTCCGGCGATGTCTACGTCGGCGAGTTCAAGGCCGGCCGGCGCGAGGGGCTTGGCAAGCTCACCTATGCCGGCGGTGAAGTCGCCGAGGGCATCTGGCTGAACGGAGTCCTGACTGCGCCGCCCGAGGCTCCGGCGGAAGAGGCTCCTGCCGAAGGCGAGGCACCTGCGGAAGGGGCGGCGCCAGCGGAGCCCGCACCGGAGGCGACGCCCGAGCCGACTACCCCAGCGAACCCCTGAGTCGGCAGCAGTCCGCTCTGCCAGCACGGAACAAGGCGGCAGAGGACTGGCAACTTAGGCATTCCTTACTTGTTGCCTTCGCCTGAGCTTCAGTAGCTTGACGTACGATGTCTGTTGCAGGGTCGTAGCAAAAAGCTGCGACGCTAACTCGTCCCGACTCCCCAGCACTTCAAGCAAGAGGATTTTTCATGGACAGCATGGACTACAGCGACAAGTGGCTCGGCATCGCGGGCGGCGGCTTCAGCGGATCGGCGATCATCGGCGGCAGCGTCTATCAGTTGACAATGTGGAACATGGGCGGTGATCCGGTGCCGGTTCAGGCCCTCATCACTGGGGGCCGTATCGGAGTTTCGCTGCAAGTGGATGCCGGCCATGCCGTTTGTCTCCTGACCGGCGTCAAGAACTTGCGCGTCCAATCCAAGGTCGAATCCTCGGGGATCGATTGGGGTCTCAGTGTCGGCGCAAAGATCGACAGCTTGCTCAAAGGTTCGGGCGAACTCGTAAAGCTCGCCGCGAAGGGTGGAAATTGGGCTGGCCAAGAAGCGGCAAAAGCCATCGTACAAAAAGAGATGGGCGATCTGGATATCTTCTCAAAGACCAAAGCTGACTTCGTTCTTATTCCGACACCCGCCAGTGTCGGGATAGGTGCCGGGCTCTGGTATGAGTGGCAGACGATGCGGCCCGTGGGCGGCGATCAGACCTGGCGATACCTTAAGCCCAAATGGCGCGTGACCAGCAATGCGGGAAGGCTTTTGCTCCGGATGACCGACATTCCCGAACCGGACGGCACGCCCATTGTTCTGCGCGTACTCTTTGACCGTTTCGGCCCCGATACGACTGCCATCTGGTCCTCCAGCCAGCCCCATCGTTCTCTTCGATCCGGAAATCCGAACATTCTTGGCTATGTCTACGGCGGCAAGCTTTATCCTTCACAGCGCGCGGTCGGCGACCTTGATGACGGCATCGATTTGTCAGAGCGCGTCCAGATTGGCAGCGTGACGGGGTGGGGGGGGAACCGGTCAAGCGAAATCATGGTTGATCGGACCGTTGGTGTCAGTATTGCAGTAAGCGAAAACAGGTATGGCGACGTCACTTATGCCAACAACACTTTCCGGTGGAGGTCAAACAACTACATAAAGGTTCGCTTCAATTCACAGGGAAGCCCTGTCGGCGCCGAGGACCGGTACTGGATTCAGTAGCGGATACTGAACAAGCCCCCTGTCGTCGCCGAGGTGAAGGCATGTTGCGCCGGACGCGAGTCTGAGGGGCTGAACGCCCGCGACTTGACCAACCGCCCGTTGGGCCAAAACACTTAACAGACCCTTACCGACCTCATAACTCCTTGAAATCCCTTACACCCACGCAGTGTCCCCCCGTGGGACACTGCAGCGAGCCCCTTGCGCCCTCCCCCTTTCCCCGCTCTTCCCTTGCGCCCCGCCCCCGGCTAAGTCTCGGCCATGCGCCAGACCATGACCCAGATCTACGAGGCCCGCGTCGCCACCGGCACCCTCCGGGCCGACCCGGCGCAGCATGCCATCCTGCCCGAGCTTGAAGCCCTGCGGGTCTGGCTAGAGGCCAACACCGCCCGCCGCGTCGGCCTTTTCACCGGGCTCTTCGCCAAGCCGATCACCCCGCCGAAGGGCCTTTATCTCTGGGGCGGGGTCGGGCGTGGCAAGTCGATGCTCATGGACCTCTTCACTGATGCCACCGATATCGCCCAGAAGCGCCGCGTCCATTTCCACGCCTTCATGCAAGAGATCCACCGCGGCATGCACGAGGCCCGCAAACGCGGGGTCGAGGACGCGTTGGCCCCGGTGGCGGACGAGGTCATCGAGAACACCCGGCTCCTGGCCTTCGACGAGATGCAGATCACCGACATCACCGACGCGATGATCGTGGGGCGGCTCTTCGAAAAGCTCTTCGCCGCAGGGATCGTGGTCATCACCACCTCGAACCGCCCGCCGCAGGACCTCTACAAGGACGGCCTCAACCGCGTGCTGTTCCTGCCTTTCATCGAGATGATGGAAGACCGGCTGCAGATCGTGGAGCTGGAAAGCCCGACCGACTACCGCCAGCACCGCCTACAAGGCGCGCAGGTCTACTTCCACCCCGCCCGAACCGCCACCACCGAGATCGCCGCGATCTGGACCGACCTGACCGGCGGCGCCCCCGACCAGCCGCTGGTGCTGGAGGTGAACAGCCGCAAGGTCAGCCTGCCCCGCTTTGCGAATGGAGTGGGCCGGGCAAGCTTCTGGGACCTCTGCTCCAAACCCCTCGGCCCCGCCGATTACCTCGCCATCGCGAAAGCGGTCCGAGTGTTGATCCTCGAGGATATCCCCCAGCTCTCATCGGCCAACTACAATGAAGCCAAGCGCTTCGTCATCCTGATCGACGCTTTGTACGAGGCGAAGGTCCGGCTGATCGCGTCCGCCGCCGAGGCGCCAGAGCGGCTTTACATCGAGGGGGAAGGCTCGTTCGAGTTCGAGCGCACGGCCAGCCGGTTGCGCGAAATGCAAAGTGCGGGCTGGGGCGCCTAACCCGCGAAAGCCTGCCAGAGAAGCCGGATCGCCATTGCGGTCGAGGTCACCACCAGAAGCGGCTTGATCAGCCCCGCGCCGATCCGGATCGCCAGCCGTGCACCGAGGGCGGCCCCCGCGATCTGTGCCGCGGCCATCGCGAAGCCCATCGCCCACCAGGTGGCCCCGGCCGGAATGAAGACGATAAGGCTGCCGACGTTCGAGGCGAAGTTCAGCATCTTCGTGTGCGCCGTGGCCTTCAACACGCCGTAGCCCGCCAGAAGCACGAACCCCAGCATGAAGAACGAACCGGTCCCAGGCCCGAAGAACCCGTCATAGGCCGCGATCAGCGGCACTGCGGTCAGGGCAAAGACCTGCGGCCGCATCCGCTCGGCCCGGGCATCGTCGGTCAGGCCTGGCTTGAACGCAAAGAAGAGCGCCACGCCGATCAGCACCGCGGGCATGATCAGCCGCAATGCATCAGCCGGGATCAGATGAGCGACAAGCGCCCCTCCGGCCCCCGCGCCCGCGCTGATCGCCGCCATCCCAAGCTGATCCATCGGCCGCACATGCCCGGCCTTGGCATAGGCCAGCATGGCGGTTCCGGCCCCGAAGCTGCCTTGCAGCTTGTTCGTGGCCAGGGCCTCCACCGGCGAGGCCCCGGCCAGCAGGAGGGCGGGGACGGTGATCAGCCCGCCCCCGCCAGCAATGCTGTCGACAAACCCTGCGACGAACGCCGCGAGGATCAGGAGAACGGCAAGACTGGTGGCGACCTCAAACATCCGACGGCTTGTCGCTGCTTCCGGAAACGGGGGCAAGGGGGAGCCGCCTCGGGGGGCATCGAGCCCCCGCTCGGCGGCGCTGCCGCGGATGGTCGCCTTGTGGAGCGCGGGCGGTGAGGTCGGCTGCCTCCGGCGGGAGTATTTGAAAAAGAGCAGGCGCATT
>NZ_JBOFBI010000328.1:0-2690 GCF_051645465.1 Tabrizicola sp.
CTTCCAGGAGATCGAATGCGCGATCAAGTTGACGGCGGTCCCAGACACGCCGACCGTCAACCCGTTTCGGCGTTGGCATCCGCTTATCAGCAACCAGGGCATCGAATTTTGAGACGCCTACCCCAATGTATTCTGCTGCCTCGCCACGTGAAAGCCCGCGTCGTTCTGGAGGCGGACTATAGCAGCTGCTTGCCAATTTTCGCTCAATCATCGGCGAACTGCCTCCTGCATTCCCTTCAACATGCAAGGATGGACTTGGCAAGCCGACGCGTCGAGGCCGCTTCACTTGGCGTCGCGCAAAGACAGGCCATATCGCATTCGCTTCGGTCTCAAGTTGAGAGGCACGACCCAATCTGGAATGAGACAGCGGGCCAAAAGCAGCGAAGTGCCCACCGTCATTTTAGCTGCGCGGTCGGCGATATCAATGCAAGGAAGGACGGCTGCCGGATAGGTCGCCCTCGCGGTCACGCCGCATCCTTGCGCGAGGGCCGGATCAGCACTTCGGCCGAAATCCCCAGCCGGTCATGCAGGCGGCGGATCATGTCGATCGACAGGCCGCGCTTGCGGTTGAATACCTCGGCGATGCGCGTGCGCGTGCCGATGATGTCCTCCAGATCCTTGCGGGTCAGGCCCTGCTGCTCCATGCGGAACTTGATCGCCTCGATCGGATCGGGTGCATCCATCGCATGGTGCTTCGCCTCATAGGCGTCGATCAGCGTGGCCAGCACGTCGAGCCGGTCACCATCCGGCGTGCCGCTGGCCGCACCCCAGAGTGCCGCGACCGCTTCCATCGCGGCATCGTAATCCGCCTCGCTGCGGATCGGCTTCACGTCAGTCGTCATGGTCAATCTCCTTCACGTCGATGCGGTTATAGTCCTTGTGGGTGCCGACCCATTTGATCCAGACGATGGCCTTCTCGAAATCCACCGCAACGACGAGCCTGTAGTCGTTGCCCTTGATGTTGAAGACGATCCGGTCGGCACTGGCGATGCTGGCAGTGGCATAGAGCCGCTTCACATCGGCGGTGCTGGTCCAGGCCGCCTTGCTCACTTCCGCGAACCACGCACAGAGCGCCGCCTTCAGCGCGGGCTGGTCCTTGTGCCCGGCGCACTTCGCGATGAATTCGCGCAAGGTGCGCCGCGCTATGATCCGCATGTCCATCCTTCTACCATGAGCCCATTTTGGGCGCAATCGGTTTCTGCCACCTAAAGCACCGGTCGCAGAACTCTGTCGAACGGCCAGCTGGCGCCGCCGTCGGGCAAGGGGATGCCGGAAGCCGCCGTCCCATTGAAGAGCTGCCGTCCGCTTAGCGCCCTGCTGCGGGTTGAGCTTCAGGGAGCGCGCCTTCACCGCCACCCTCCGCGCGCGGGTGCGAACACCATTCGCCTCCCCGCTGCACCCGCTCCGGCCCTTCAAGCCGCCCCAACCTGAGTGTCCCGGCCCCGCGCGTTGAACCTCCCCCTTCCCGGCCCCTTCCAGGCGGTAAGGGCCAAGCCCGCCCCACGCATGGCTTGCAGCACTTCCTCGACAAAGATCGTGGGTCGCGCCCAGAAGAGGCGAGGCTTATGCGCCGCCTTTCGGCTCCTGTCACGGGCCTTGTCGGGTGGATACGGATTTTGCTTTCTCCGCTCATGGCGCGAAGGCCGAACCTCGCACCAAGCAATTCAGATCGTTGGAGAAGGTATGAGTTTGCAGGCTGCTGCCATATGGCGCGATGTGCAAATTCTCCCTGTAACCTTTGATAAACAACAACCGTCCGCGACCGCACCTCGCGGCTTTTATCCTGCCGTCGTCTTCTGGTGCTGACCGTAATTCCCCACAGCACGCACCAGACTGCGCTGCTGCATCGAGGAGCGCGAAATGGTGCGACTGTCATCATTGCGTCTGCCCGTGTTGCGTCTGGACGCCGAAGACATCATCGAAGTGTGACTAACTTGAAAGTGCATCAAGCGCCGAGAGTGTCGCCGAAGTTGCAAAAGAACCGGGGTTTCTCTGCACTGAACGTGCCGTCGGATTGCTGTGAGACCGTCCCACAAAGAGCTGTGCTTCACGCCAATCTAGTGGCGGAGCAACCTCAGTGATCGTGCGATCAACTGCCGCCAATCCGATCAGCGGCAGGAGTTTTGCGATGTAGTTGCGAGTCTCGCGGGGCGCGGGGGCCGACCGTCCACAAGGTACTGCCGATAGCGTTCGGGAACGGCATTGTAGGCCGCAACAAAGCCGAGCCATCCAAAACGCTTATGCATCTCGCGGAGATACGCGGCGCCCATGAGAATGCTGTCCCGTGGGTGGGGAGAGTCGCCGCCAAGACCGTAACGCGCGCGCAACTCCCTCCATGTCGCGGGCATGATCTGCATCGGCCGCATGGCGCCTGCATGCGAGACGGCAGGACTGTTGCTCGCGCTTTCGACACGCATGATTGCGTATCCAGCGCGCAGGGATGCCCAAGCCGGGCGCGGCTTTCGCGTTGAACACTGCGCAGCGATCAGTGAAGGACGGTCGCAGTTCGGCATCATTTGGTGCTGCGAACTGGATCGCAACCATGCAAGCCCAGGGCAACCTGAGCGCGAAGCGGAGAAAGGATTGACTGGCATGATCTCGCCCGATCAACTGCGAGCCTGCCGCCGGGCTCGCGACCGTCAACGGTAAGGTGCGGGCACCGATCTTGGACCGCCCTTGACCGCCGCTCA
>NZ_JBOFBI010000329.1:0-9241 GCF_051645465.1 Tabrizicola sp.
GGAATACATCCTTGGCCAAATCGAGGCCGACTGTTTTAACTGTCATCGGGTGGCTCCTTTCCTCGCAGTCCATGACAACTGCACTATGGCGCATCTAACGCCGGGGGAGCAGGAGCCATCCACCTCATCCGCTTAGGGCTCCAAAACGGACGTTGCCTCAACTGCCCATTCTGCCCGACCTCATGCGTTTCTGTCCCTGACGGATAGGACCCATTTCTCGCCCGATACCACCAGCGAGAGGCTGGCGTCCTTCTTTCAGTTGGGGTCCATGTGCGCGGTCCTGCGGGATCGCTGGCATCAGGCTTCTGCGGGCGGCAGCACGGTGCGGATCCGCCGTTCGCCGATCGTTTCTGTGATCGCCAACGGCAGGCTGCGCAGGCGGCGGCCGGTCGCGGCAAAGATCGCGTTGCCGATGGCGCTGGCGGTGGGCACAACCCCCGGCTCACCGACACCGCAGGGCGGCAGATCGCTCTCGACGATGGCGACCGTCACATCGGGTACATTCGCCAGCCGCTGGATGGGGAAGTCGTGGAAATTGCTTTCCTGAACCGCGCCGTCTCGCAACGTGATCTGGCTCATCAGAGCGGTGGTGACGCCAAAGAGCGCGCCACCTTCCATCTGGGCCGCGACCTGATCGGGATTGATGATCAATCCTGCGTCGATCGCGCAATAGATGTGGTCCACCACGATTTCGCCGTCCGGCGCAACCGTGACTTCGGCCACCTGTGCCACCACGCTGCGGTAGCATTCCTCGATTGCGATGCCACGCCCGCGCCCTGGTGCCATCGACGTGCCCCAGCCCGCCAGGTCGGTGGCCCGGTTAAGCACCGCAAGGTGGCGCGGGCTGTCGCGCAACAAGGAGCGGCGATACTCGAGCGGATCTGCTCCGGCAGCCACGGCGCATTCGTCGATGAAACTTTCGGTGAAGAAGGTGTTGAACGAAAAGCCGTTCGACCGCCAGAAGTGGATCGGCATGTGGCTTGGCACATGCTGGCTTTGCATCCGGCGGTTGGGGAGGGCGTAATGCGCCTTGTCCAGACCCTCGACCGTGAAGGCATCGCCGTCCGGTCCGGGTGTGAAGGGCATGTTGCGCGAGGCGATGGAGTTGAAGGCAGCCTGCGCCGCGACGAGCGCATCGTAGGCCGTCGGCAGTCCGTCAGGCCCGAGTGCCGCGCGCAGCCGTGTGGCGGCGTGGCTGCGGAAAAGACCGCGTGCGATATCCTCTTCGCGCGACCAGATCAGCTTAACCGGGCGGCCCTTATGGCGGGCGGCCAGAAAGGCGACTTGCGCGATCACGTCCTGATCGCTGCGCCGTCCGAAGGCACCGCCGTTCATCGTTATGTTGACCGTGACCGCGGCAGGTTCGACACCTGCCCAGCCCATGCCACGGGCCACGCCACCCCGCATGGCGGTGGCGCTCTGCATCGAGGCCCAGACCTCGGCCGCGCCATCTTTGCGCAGGATTGCTGTGGCATTGATCGGCTCCATGCAGGCATGGGCGACCAAGGGCGCGCTGTAGTCTGCCTCAACCACCACCGCGCCGGGTGCGGCAAAGGCCGCAGACACATCGCCGTCGTCGATATGACTGTAGGGACTGTCGCTCTCCAGCGCCTCTGTCAGACGCTGGCTCATTTCGGCGCTGTCGACGCCGTCGGCCTCGGTCGCTGTCCATTCGACGTTCAGCCGCGAAGCCGCCTGTTCGGCCTGCCACCAGGATCCGGCAAGCACCGCTACATGGCGTCCGTCGATCACCGCCACGTCGACAACCCCGGGCTCGGCCCGAACTTCGGCTTCGTTCAGAAGGCGGGCGATCCCTGCCCCGAACACGGGTGCCTGCCGGATGGCCGCGTGAAGCATGTCGGGCAGGGCCACATCCATGCCGAAAACCGGCTCGCCCCGCACTTTGGCGGGAATGTCCACCCGGGACTGCGACCGACCGATAAGCCGCCATTCCGATCTCGGGGTGAAAGCAGGCTCGTCCGGCGGTGACATCTGCGCTGCGGCTCCGGCGAGGTCGCCATAGGCCAGCGCCTGTCCGGAGGCGGCATGCCGGACAAACCCGTCGCCGTCCGTGGTCAGCTCGGCCTCGGGCACGCCGAGTTCTGCAGCCGCCGCCGCGACCAGCATCTGCCGCGCCGCAGCACCAGCCACACGCATCGGATGCCACATGCCCATCGTCGAGCCTGATGCGCCGGTGGCGATGAACCCCATCTGCCCTAGAACCCGCCGTCCGACCCAGGCGACAGGGCCTGCGGCCTCTTCAGGCCGGATCTGGAGGACGTTGAACCAGTTCGAATAGGCGGGGTGGGCGTCGGTCGGGAACACGACACGGATACGATCGTCAAAGGGGATGCCCAGTTCCTCGGCCACGACGATGGCAAGGCCGGTATGGATGCCCTGCCCCATCTCGGTTTTCGGCACGTTGATGATCACGCCGCCGTCGGGCATCACCGTCAGGAAGGCATTCAGAACCGCTGCTTCGCCGTCGAGATGTGGGTTTGACAGCCCGTGAACATCGACGGTCGAGAGGTAGCCCGCTCCCGCCACGGCAGCGACAAGTGCGGTGCCGCCCAATGCGGCGCCGGTGAGAAGCAGTCCACGACGGGTAATCAGGCGGGGCATGGCGGCTCCTCAACCGGCTGAAAGGGTCGCAGCGGCGCGGTGGATCGCGCGGCGAATGCGGGGATAGGTGCCGCAGCGGCAGATGTTGGTAATTGCCGCGTCGATCTGGTCGTCAGTGGGGCTTGGCGTCGCCTGAAGCAGGGCCGTCGCGGCAATCAGAAAGCCCGGCTGACAGAAGCCGCATTGCGGCACCCGTTCGTCGATCCAGGCTTGCTGAACGGCCGAATGGGCACCGTCCGGCCCTGTAAGCCCTTCGACAGTCACGATCGTTGCGCCTTCGAGATCACCGATGAAGGCTACGCAGGACGGTAGGGACTCGCCATTGACGAGCACGCGGCAAGCCCCGCATTGCGCAATCCCGCAGCCGTACTTGGGGCCAAGGACGCCGAGATCTTCCCGTAGCACCCAAAGCAGGGGCTTGTCGTCCGGTACATCGACCTCGACCGGTCTTTCGTTGAGGATGAAGGCAACCACATCGACCTCTCTTTCTGCGTTCAAAGAACAGACTAACCTCAGATCGCGGAGGTTTCAGGGGAGCAGGTCACCCCCAGTCAGTTTGTCTCTCTCTCGATCTCGGGGACATCAAAGTGGATCGCGTCCGGAGCTGCCGAGTCCATTCGCAGATACCCGAGGACGCGGTTGTTGAGTTCGGGATCGAGGACGAGGATCTCGCCTTCGTAGACTCTGAAATCCGTCAGTTCTTCGATGTTCGTGTAGTGGGTGATTAGAAGCAGCGGCCCCGTCGGTCCCCGCGCCTTCCAGTCGTCAATGGCCTCTTCGATCGGAATGACCGACGGCGCTCCGCCCAGGGACAGCAAGAGGCCCAGCCCGTAATCTTCGGTGACCTCGACAGATCGGTGGAACCCTGGGTCAATGCGATGAATGCCGTCCATCAGCGCCGCGAAAGTGTCCCTGTTGCGGCACCATGGGCTGACCCTGATTTCGGCGGGGAGAATTTCACTGACCGCCAGATGCATCCCCAGCTGCCGCATCGCCTCCTGCCCCTCGGGCGTCATCATGCGCTGACGGGTACAGTCCTTCGGGTCTACCCCGCGCGCATCCATCTGTGACCAGTCGGTCGGGCCGTGGCGCATCAGAAGGACGATGTCGTTGCGGTAGAGGTCGCCCAGCATTGTCATGGGCTCAAAGCGCAGCGATCCCTCCAGCTGGTCCGCAATTTCGGTGCCGGATTCCGGCTGGACGATCCCGGAGTGCCCCTCATTCTCGAGGGCCATGTCACCCTGGCCCAATCCTTCGGCGTCGACGTTAGTGACTGTAAGCAGGGCGAAAGCGACTGCGATCAGGGCGCGCCTATAGGTGCCAGTGGTGGGTACCATGTTCCATGATCCTTCCAGCTCCCGTCGCCCCGCCCGGTCCCGGTGGGGCGACGGTTGGTTGATGTAAGTTGAGGGCTATCGCGCCCGCGCCAGCTCGATGGCTTCTTCGATTTCCTGCTTGGTATCGGCACCGCCGTTGACCTTAGAAATGACTTCGGCCACTTGCGCCACGGTCAGTTCATCGACGTTCACATCGATGCCATAAGAGGAAATCATGTTGTTCAGCTGCGCTTGCAGCATGTCGAGACCCTGCGACATCTCGGTCGGGTTGAAAGCCTGCGCGGCGGCAAATCCGGCACCGGCAAGGGTGAAGGCAAGAGCGAGAGAGAGGCGGTTCATTGGTTTCCCTTTCTAAAGCGACAACGTACTACAACATACGTTTCCCGTGCCGGGGCTGCGTCTCCGGGATTGCTGTCAGCGATCCAGTCTTGCGCATCTTTCACGGGTGTTTCTTGAGGAAGGGGTACCTTTCGGCAAGATGTTTCGCGGCGACAGGCTCTGCATCCGGTCGTCCAAGTTGCTCAATCCTACTCTTGACGAGCTCGAGTTGAAACGATACATATCGTATGTGTTACGATACAACTATCGAATCGACTTCGACCCCGGGCGACCGCCTTTTTTGTTTGACGCGGTCCGAACGGACGCTTCGACCGGGTGACCATAGAGCCATGTGCCTCAAGACCTAGTCGTCCGCGCAAATGGCGTCGCCCGCCGCGCAACTGCCAAAGTTCAAGGTCTTCCTCGGTTCAGTGCGCGGACTTGCGACAAATCAGTGTTGCCATCCGATAGGAGACACAACAATGACCCCACCTTCCTACTCGTCCGCCTCCCACTGGTATCGGGAAGGCAGGCAGGCGTGCTATGTGCGCACGATGAAATCGCCAGGCGGAATCCTCGATCTTCTTGAGATTGAGGGGCAGTCCGGGGACGTGTCCCGCCCCGGCGTTCCCGATATCGTCCTCTATCAGGACGTGCATGGCGGCTGTCGTATCAGGGGCGACATCGGAGGGGGACTCTTTGATGTGACGACCAAGAAAGGCGGCCTCGCTCTCGCAGCGCCAGACTTCGCCACAACGACGATTGCGGATACACGCCATCGAGTCCGCTGTCTGGCGTTGCCGATGGCACACTGGCAAAGCGTGCTCGACGACGCGGCTGACGGGCGGTTCTCGTTCGAGAAGTCCGGCATCTACGGCCGCATATTTGGCTCTTCCGCCATCGGGTCAGCGCTCCGGAACCTGTGGGCCTTGTGTGATGATGAGGGGGCGCCATCGCGACTGCTGGCGCAGGCCGCAGGTTGCGAGATCCTGGCTGAACTCAGCCGACTGGGCGGAGCGCCGTTCAGGCCGGCAAGTGGCGGCCTTGCCCCCTGGGCCGAGCGGCGCTGCCTGGAACTGATGCGGGCGCGGCTGTCGGATGATATCAGCCTGGACGAACTGGCGGCCGAGGTGCAGCTCTCGACTTTTCACTTTGCACGGATGTTCAAGCGGACCGTTGGCGTGCCGCCACGGGCCTACCTGACCCGCCTGAGACTGGAGAAAGCCAGCGACCTCCTCGAAAGGACGGACCTTCCGGTCACGGAGATCGCTTTCGAGGTCGGGTACTCCTCCAACCAGGTGCTCGCCCGGGTTTTCCTGAAGAATCGGCGCATAAGCCCTTCGGACTATCGGCGGATCGTCCGCGATCCGTTGCGCGCTGACGCGCTGCAGTGACTTGCAATGTCGCCGCTTGCCGGCGCCTCACACTGGCGCGAGGCATCTTGTTCGAGACCCTCGTTAAACTTGTGCCTGTGCTGTGATCAAATGCCCGGCTGGTCAAGAAAAACGTGGAGGGACCGAATGAGCCCGCGCTCAATATGCGCGACATCGGTGCCGGTCACGGCAGCAGGCCCCCCGGGGGTCCAGAGCGCCACTGCAGCCGGCCGAAACCGTTGTGACCCAGTGCCGGCCTTGTTGCGGTGAAGGTAAAGTCCGACGGAAGATGCGCGAGCAATTCCGTCACGGCTTGTGAGATAGCGTCGTGGCCCCGCACAGAACGCTGCGGTTCGTGAAGTTCGGCATCTTCGGCGTAATGCGCACGGATCGCTTCAATGCGCAGAAGGGCATCACGTTCTCCGAACACCCGCTCCAGGTTGGCCTGCATGATCTTTTCGTAGTTCATCGATGCCTCCCTGAAGCGGCTTTCGTTGGGTCAATGGGGGATGACGAGGCTTGATCAGCGGTCGGCTATCACGACGCATCGTTCAGGCTTCTCGTCATCCCCTGAGAAAGATCACTCAGCGGCACTTCGCAGCGGAGTATTGAGCAACTGCCGCTCCCACAGATAAGCGATCCCGCTGCCACCGCCATGCTGCGTCAGCACCTCGGTAAGCTTGACGGCGGTCTCCATCCGGGCCCAGTCGCGCTGCCATTCGGCTGCCAGCGCCATCCAGGTCATCACGTTCGCACCCGCCGCGACCATGCGCTGGATGGCGACCTGATGCGCTTCGGCCGACACGCCGCCCGAAGCATCGGTGACAACCGTCACATCCCAACCTTCGCCGAGCGCCTGGATCGCCGGCATCGCAACGCAGACCTCGGTCCAGAGGCCTGCGATGATCAACTGCTTGCGGCCCGTCGCCTTGACGGCGTCCACGACTTTCCGGTCCTCCCAGGTGTTGATGAACGTCCGGTCGATCACCTCCTGGCCAGGGAATACGTCGGTGATCTGGGAGAAGAGATAACCGCCGCGCTCGGCCACCACGGTGGTCAGGATCGTGGGGACACCGAAGGCCTTGGCGGCCTTCGCCAGGCCAGCGGTGTTGTTGATCACCATCTGCGGTTCGTGGCTGTGCAGGTTCGCGAGCTGATAGGGCTGGTGGTCGATCAGAACGAGCACCGAGTCTTCGGGACGAAGCAGCGAGGTAAGGCCGTTGCGAATGGTCATGGGGTGTTCCTTTCATTGCGGGGGTGAGCGAGGCTCTGGTGACAGAACGTAGCAAAGCCACCTCTGCATTGCGGCGCCGAAGCTGCCGCGACGGTGCCAGTCTTGCGGCCATTCTGCATTTCCCGCGCGCGACACCATGTTGCGGAACCCCGACTGGTCAGGATCGCACGAGAATCCATGCGGCTTGACTAGGACTTCCCTGCTCTCATGGCCCTGCTCCCACAGGACTACCCCGAAAGACAGCAAGATCGGCACCATGACAGCAGGTCGTGCGACGCGACGAATGCCGAGCCCCCTTAGCCTGTGAATGCAAGGCACCGCAGCTTTCGCGGAGCCGCTGTCTCGCGAAAGGACCACTCATGCACCTCAGCAACGATCTGACCCAGCTAACGCTGACCCGACGCACGGTTCTCTCCTCTGCTGGAGCTCTCGCCGCTGCAGTCGCTCTCCCCATTCCGGGCCTTGCTCAAACTCACCCAAAAGGAGACTTCGTAATGGCATTCCTCACCACATCCGACGGTACACAGCTTTTCTACAAGGACTGGGGTCCGAAAGACGCCCAGCCCGTCATGTTCCACCACGGCTGGCCACTCAGCGCGGACGACTGGGACAACCAGATGCTGTTCTTCCTGTCGCAGGGCTACCGGGTGATCGCGCATGACCGGCGCGGTCATGGCAGATCGGACCAGACCGACACCGGCAACGACATGGACACCTATGCCGCAGATGTCGCGGAGATCGCCAAGGCGCTCGACCTGCGGGACGCCATCCACATCGGACACTCGACGGGCGGCGGCGAGGTGGCCAGGTACGCAGCCCGTGCCGAGCGCGGCCGCGTGGCGAGTGCCGTGCTGATCGGCGCTGTTCCGCCCGTGATGGTGAAGTCGGAGAACAACCCCGACGGGATTCCGATGGAGGTGTTCGATGGCTTCCGTGCCGCCTTGGTGACGAACCGCGCCCAGTTCTTTCTCGATGTGCCCAGCGGGCCATTCTACGGTTTCAACCGGGATGGCGCGCAGGTCAGCCAGGGCCTGATCAACAACTGGTGGCGTCAAGGCATGGCCGGCGGCGCAAAGGCGCATTACGACTGCATCGCCGCCTTTTCCGAAACGGACTTCACCGAAGATCTGAAAGCAATTGCTGTCCCCGTTCTGTTTCTGCACGGTGAGGATGACCAGGTCGTGCCGATCGCTAACTCGGCCCACAAGGCCATCAAGCTGGTGCGGAACGGCACGCTGAAGACCTATCCGGGTCTTTCGCACGGCCTCTTCGCCACGCACCCCGACCTTATCAACGCCGATCTGCTCGCCTTCGCCCGTTCGGCTTGAGGGGCCAGCATAACGGACATGCGCCGAGCGGCAGGCAGCACCATGTGAGGGTGCCCATATTCATCACTCAGTCCAAAAAGGAGAGACGACCATGACCACTCCCTTGAAAACCATTGCCGCAGCAGCCGTCGCGGGCAGCATCGCCTTTGCCGCCAGTGCCGAGCCTGTCCGCAACATCGTCCTTGTCCACGGCGCCTTTGCCGACGGATCGGGCTGGCGCGGCGTCTATGACGAACTGACGAGCCGCGGCTACACCGTCAGCATCGTGCAGAACCCGCTGACCTCGTTCGCCGACGATGTCGCGGCGACCCAGCGGGTGCTGAACCGGCAGGACGGCCCGGTGATCCTTGTCGGCCATTCCTATGGCGGCAGCGTCATCACCGAGGCAGGCACCGATCCCAAAGTTGCAGGCCTTGTCTATGTGGCGGCCTTCGCACCCGAAGTCGGCCAGTCCACGCTCGACCAATATGCCGAGATCCCGCCACCGCCCAACTTCGTGCCCGAAGAACAGCCGGACGGCTTCGCCTACCTCAACGCCGAGCGGTTCCGCGCAGGCTTTGCCGGGGATACCAGTGAGGCCGATGCGGCCTTCCTGCGCGACGCGCAGGTGCCGATCGCAATGGCGGCCCTGGCTGCGCCCGTGACCGTCGCTGCATGGAAAACCAAGCCCAGCTGGTACGTCGTCGCGACCGAAGACGGCGCCATTGACCCGGAACTACTGCGCAGCACTGCCCGCCGGATCGGGGCCGAGACGACCGAGGTGCCCGGCAGCCATGTCGTGTTCCTGACCCAGCCCAAGGCCGTGGCCGATGTGATCGAAGCTGCTGCCGTGGGTGCCGTGGCCGTGAAGACTGCACCCTGACACTACCAACGACGAGACGGACTTCTAACGCAACGTGTTGAGGGAGTGCCCTCGCGCATCATTAACCGAAGGAGAATGACCATGAAGGTTCTGATGGTTCTGACGTCGCACGATCAGCTCGGCGATACCGGTCGCAAAACGGGTTTCTGGCTCGAAGAGCTGGCCGC
>NZ_JBOFBI010000330.1:0-3577 GCF_051645465.1 Tabrizicola sp.
GGAATACATCCTTGGCCAAATCGAGGCCGACTGTTTTAACTGTCATCGGGTGGCTCCTTTCCTCGCAGTCCATGACAACTGCACTATGGCGCATCTAACGCCGGGGGAGCAGGAGCCATCCACCTCATCCGCTTAGGGCCGTTCGGTACTTCCTGCACCAGTCCCGGCAACTAAGTCCGATCGGTGGCCTCGGAACGGGAGGGAGCGGGGTCGCCGATCCAATAAGGGGCAAGCTTTGAAAGCTCGTTGCCATGCCGTCGAGTCGAGAGAGCTTTCCTGCCCACCCGGAACCCGATCGCAAATTGTGATGATGGGACGAGTACTGGCATGAAAATGCAAGACTCGTAAATTATATCTTTATAGCAATATATTAGGCGATTTCGTTGGTGGAGCTGACGACCGCATCCGGAATCACTTGCACTGTTGCATCCTGCTTTCCGCCGGAAGGGCGGGGTTGCGTGGCCTGCACTATGCGGGCTGTGAGGACGATTTTCCGGTTTGCAAGTCTGTTCTGGTGGGAAAAACGGTGGGTCGTCAGAGAATCGATGCCATTTTTTTCAATCATTCCAGCATGTTGTGAGGGCTTAGTGGTGGCGAGGGGGGGACTCGAACCCCCGACCCCGTGATTATGAGTCACGTGCTCTAACCAGCTGAGCTACCTAGCCACTGGCCGGGTGGTTAGTGTGACGGGTTTGGGGCGTCAAGCGGAAATTCGACGCCCCGACGTATTGCAGGGCTAGTTCAGAAAAGCCGTGATCGCAGCAATCGTCGCATCCGGATTGTCGATCTGCGGGAAATGCCCTGCGTTTGGGATCAGTTGCGCGGTGGCTCCGGCGATCTGCCCGGCAAACACCTCTGCCAGCGCCGAGGGGAAAAGCTTGTCGTCAGCGCCCCAAAGCACCAGCGTCGGGGCGGCGACCTTGGGGAACAGCTCTTCCAGCCGCGGCGAGGCAAAGAGGCTCTTGCCCCATGTCCCGGCAATGGCCTTTTCGCCTGACGCCACGTAGGCCTCGAAGGCTTTCTCCGCGAGGCCCGGTGTCTTTGCGACATCCGAGTTGATCGTGATGTCGATCAGCTTCTGCATCTCGGCGGCGTCGTTGGGGTCGAAGTTCACCGGTGGCGTGCCCTCGAACATCGCCTTGAACCCGGCGGCGTCGATGATCACCAGCTGGTCGATCCGGTCCGGATAAGTCGCCGCGAAGGTCGTGGCCACCCAGCCACCGACCGAGTTGCCGACCAGATCGGCGCGGTCGATCCCCTTCTCGTCCAGCAGCGCCTTGACCGCATCGGCCTGCACCGGCATCGAAAGATCGTCGCCTGTCTTGGACGACCCGCCGAACCCAAGCATATCGATGGCGAAGACCTGATGATCCGCCGCCAGTGCGGTGGCAACGCCCTGCCAGTCTTCCTTGTGACCGCCGACACCATGGATGATCACCACCGCGGGGCCCGTACCCGCCTCAAGGTAAGCAAGCGTCTTGTCGCCGACAGCAATGCTGCCCGATGTCATGTCGGCATGAGCCGGTGCGATCAGCCCATTGGCGAGCATCAGACCGGCGGCGAGGGCATGAGGTCTCAGCATGACAGCGTCCTTTTCATGAAATGAGGCGCAGGATCGCGTCGCTCTTGACGGCACCCCTGAGCACGGTGAACAGTCGCAACCCCAGCTTACCGGCGCCAATCGGGGGTAGCTATGATCGAAAGCCCTGAATGCCTGATCCATCGTCCAGAGCCCTGGATGCAAAGGCAATCCGGGACATGAGCGGCATTCCGACCGATGCGATGTCCGATGTGCTATCCTTGGTGCGGATGTCGGGCGATCTGGTCTGCCTTGGCAATTACGCGGCGCCCTGGTCGATTTCGCTTGGCCGACCGCTCGCTCATTTTCACATCGTCTTGCAGGGGTCCGCCTGGCTGGTGCTGGAGGGCTGGCCCCCCTTGCACCTTGTGCAGGGCGATCTTGTGCTGTTGCCGCACAGCACCGGACATGTGCTGGCCAGCGATCCCGCCATCCCGGCTGTCCCGGTCGAGCAATCCGTTGCGGCAAGTCCGCCCGGCGCCCCGCTTGAACACCGGATCGACGGGCCTGGCGGAAGGTCGAAGCTGATCTGCGGCCGGTTCAGTTTTTCGGGCCCATTGGTCCCTCGCCTTTTCACCGTCCTGCCGCCGTTGATCCACATCGAGGGACGGGCTGGCGACGCTCTGGATCCCTTGTATGTAACCACACGATTTCTGCTTCACGAGGCGCAGAATCCGACGCCTGGCTCGGCCATCATGATCAACCGGCTTCTGGACTTGCTCTTCATCCAGATCGTGCGCGACTGGGGTGCCCGGAGCCCGCGCAATCTCAGCTGGCTTGGCGGGCTCCGCGACCAGCAGATCGGCCGCGCGCTGTCGGCAATTCACCAGACGCCAGAGCGAAACTGGACCGTCGCGGCCCTTGCAGCCGAAGCGGGCCTGTCGCGGTCGGCCTTTGCGATCCGCTTTGCCGACATCGTCGGGCAGACGCCGCTGAGCTATGTGGCGACCTGGCGCCTAGACCGCGCCGCAGCCTACCTGCGCGGCGGGTCGGCACGGATCACCGAGATCGCCGCGCTGACGGGCTACGGCTCCGAAGCCGCCCTGTCTCGGGCCTTCAAGCGGCAGTTCGGGGTAAGTCCGGCGCAGTACCGACGCGGCGGTTGACCCGAGGGCCCTTCAGGCGGCGTCACCCATGCGCCACCCTGGGGCGACCCGACGCCGTCGCCGTCACCTTCGCCTCGATGAACATCTGCCGCCCCTCGATCTCGACCTCGCGGACATCCCGGTCCACCGTCACCCGCAGGTCCACCGCCCCCGCCGCCCGGGCACGGTCCGAGGCCTCTTTGACCAGCGCAGTCTCCATCGCCTGAAGCGCTGCTTCGGGTGTCGGGAAGCTTTGCAAACCGTCAGTCAGATGCGCGACGAACCGACCCTCGGCGGGTGAAGAGACGGTTCCGACCGCCCGCTGGCTGACCTGTCCGGCCACCGCGCCAATAGCGTTGGCGACCCCGGCGTGTTCGGGCAGGATCATCGGGCAGCCGAGCCTCTCGCCCACCGCGCCGTAATAGGACGGAGCCGAGGCCCCAAGGCCGATCACCGGCACGCCAAGCTTGACGCTCACCTCGACGACGCCGCGATGCTGGACAAGGCCCGCCTTGGTCAACCGGTGCTGCGCCAGCGCTTCAGGGGCATCGTCTGCAAAGCCCGCATCCTCGCCGAAGGCCGCTTCCAGAAGGCAATCGACGGTCTGCTGGGTCAGCTGGTCGATCACCGCTTGGGCAAAGACCTCCGGCCCTGTCGCAAAGCGCTCGCCCGCCCCGGTCCGGCGCTTTGCGATCAGCCGCAGCGCCTTTTCCGCCGCCGCCCCGTCCCATGAGTCCAGCCGCCCCAGCACATGGGCCGCATCCGAAGGCGTGACACCCGAGATCATCACCAGCCCCCGCGCCACCAGCCGCTCCAGCGCCGCGACCTCCAGCCGTGAGGTCAGCGCCCCGGCCATCGGCATCGGGCGATCGATCCGGTCCAAGACCGCCAGGTCCCGCGCATTCAGGCCGCC
>NZ_JBOFBI010000331.1:0-2691 GCF_051645465.1 Tabrizicola sp.
TCCGCAGTGCTTGAGCCGATCAGCCATTCGATCCAGGCGGAGGTGTCAACCAGGACCATCAGAAGCGGTCAGTCCGGTCACGATAGTCCGTTGGCACAGCCCCACGCGCAAGGCCCTTCAGCGCCTCGCGTTTGGGGACTGGCACCAGCAGGACACCCGTACCTTTCGGAATGAAGGCAAAGGTAAGCCCTGCCTCCCAGTGCTGGGCCGAGCGGATCGCCTTGGGGATCGAGATCTGGAATTTCGAGGACAAAGTGGCGGTCTCGGGCATTGTCGTACTTTCTGCTGATCGTTGCTGAAAACGTAAGATAACCGATGTGGGATTTCAAGCCTTCGCCGCTCGGACCCGTTGCGGCGGTGAGCGCTGCCTTGCGTTCTCGCCTCATGGTTCAACGCGTGATCTCGCCTTCCAGAACCGCCTGGCCGTGAACAACCAGTGTCGCCGTGAACGTTGAGCAGCCGTATTGGGTCGAGATTGCGAGCACCCTCGCGGCATAGGCGGCGGAACCGATGGCGCGACGCAGGTCGGAGGCATGGAAGTGCCGGTTGGTGATGGGGGCCGCCTTGATCATATCTATAATCACTGTCTCCTGTGGCGTCGGATTGTGGCCAGCGGCGCCGCGCAATACGCCCGCAGTTGCCTGGTTGGGTTTCGTGGCCCGCCACTTCCGCATGAAGCCCAGCAGGTACCCGGCCGGCACTTCGGCGTTGCCCCTTGCCTGGTTGAAGGATCGGAACGCGTCCCAGATAACCTGGGTATCGACATTCCAGCATGGCAGGGCGGTCTTCGCCGCTTTGATCAGATCGCCCCAAGGGGTTCGGTGGACGTTGGATGCAGCCCCGATTTCGATCTTCCCGGCGAACATCATTTTGTTCTTAGACTCTCTAGATAGTGATGTGTCATCTGTAGGCGACACATGATCTGGCTCGAGCGAAAGGTTATCCACAGCGCCAAAGCGAAAGAGCCAAGGGGCGAACTTGCCGTGTGGCTTCCACCGCAAGAGCTCAAGGGCCGAGGATGCCAATTCAGCCAACAGGAGATTCAGATGCTGGCGCGACACGCCCATCTTGTCGGCAAGGCTGCCGAGCGTGAACGCGGCCGTCCCGCGCTCCAGGCCGTTGTAGCCATCCTTCCAGGCGATCCCGTCGAGGATGATCGTCGCGAGCTTATGCGCCGCCGTGGAGAGTGGCGTTTCGGTGATGCGGCGCAGGATAGCACCGGTCGTGAGTTCCATGTCGTGTCGTTCCTTCAAGGGGCGACACCAAACCGCGATGCGTGCAAAATTTCGTTCCGGCAAAGGTATTTGCCGGTTGAACGGACCCAATGCTCGCGCTAGATTCCCACTACCACGAGGAAATCAGTGCGGCGTCGGGCCTATGGTCTGGCGTCGTTTCTGTTTCTGGGGGGCTTAGTCTTTCGATCGTATTGGTTGAGACGGTATGGCTAGCCCATCAGTAGCGCACCTCCTCGAAGCCGTAGGTGCCCTCGTAGTCGGTCCAATCGACGAAGACGCCTCGGAACCAGTAATCAGAACAGCTTGTCCCCGGGCGGAACGCTGATGCGGACGGAACCCGGGCGGGCGTAGATCGCGCCCAAGCGAAGTCACCTTGTTCGCCGTAGGTCCCCTCTCGGATCGTCGACCAGGTGTTGCAGTCACCGTCCCTGTTGCGGTGCCGCCGGTATTCGATCTGAAACACATGGATCGAGCGCACGAAGTCGTAAGCCGGATCGGAAATGTCGACGTCCGCCCGGTCTTGGACCAGATAAAGCTCGGCAGGGCTCTCGCCCGGTGACTGCGGGAGCGGTCCGCCTTTGCCAAGCAGCGCGAACTCAAGCAGCCGCTCCATCGGGGCTATTTCGCGGTTCAGGGACGCCCGCATCGGACAGTTCCAGATCTGCAAAGGCGGCTCGACCGGCCAGGGCGTGATCCGCGCGATGAACACAGCACGGGCGTGGGCACACTCGGCCGAGGCAGGCCAGCCGCCTGCGAGGCAGAGAAGGATCGCGCAATCGACGGGATAGGCGGCAGCGGGCGCCGAAAGAGAAACTGAGACGGCAGTCGCTGCGACCGCGGCCACGGCGCGTAGGGAATTCATTGCTGGTTTCCTTGTGAAAGAGCTGGGAGGGGAGGGGCAGGAAGACTTGATCTGGCGTGATCAACCGTCAGGCTCGGGGCCGAGGGCCTGGTAGTCCCGGATCGCGCGGTTGATCTCTTCGGACACCTCCGATCGCGCGGCATCCAGACAGCGGAGATAGGCCTGCGCCTCATCGAAATAGGCCGTGAACTCCTGCCCGATCTCCACGCGAAACTCGGCACGCGTGGCGGCATCCGTAACCGGCGCGGGCGGGATCGGCGGCAGGCAGTCCAGTGCCGTGGCACCTTGAGCGGCCCCGCAGACAAGCTTTGTGAGCAGGGTGGCGACGACGAGGCGAGCGCTTCTGGAGAGGAGGGTGGGCATGCACGATCCGAAGACTTCAAAACATGTGCATGAATTGCAAAACACCGCTATTGACGCAATAAGATTCTACCGCTAGTGGTGCCGTCACGTTGCGCGACGACATGTTTCTCATCAGCGCGACATGCACTATGTTCTGCCGTGAGCGTGTTGCTTCGGAAGGTGCCAACCCATGAGGAACTTGACCCCGGTGATCTTGCAGGCCGGACTGAAGGAGGCCCTGACCGAAGGCGG
>NZ_JBOFBI010000332.1:0-2532 GCF_051645465.1 Tabrizicola sp.
AGAAACGGCGGCGGAACGATCCCCCGACGGCCCATCCACAAGACCACAAGTCCGATGAGCGTCAGCGGCACGCCAAAGCTGGCGAGGCTGAACCAGTAGGCGGTGCCGGCAGCGCTCATCGCCGAGAAGTCTTCGCCCCACAGTTCTCCGCTGAACCAAGCGCCTGCATGTCCTGCGGCGCCTTCGAGGGTCAAGGCACCCAAGGTGTGCGCGGTGCCATAGAACACGATAAGCCATCCTGCCCATCTGATCATCGAGAGTTGCCTTTCCGATAGTGCCGCCTGCCCCAGAGGGCAAAGCCGAAGTCAGGCCCATGGTTGTTTCGTCCACACGCCGTCAGCCTTCAGTCCTTGAGGTTGCGGTGGCCACGTGTCAGGGCCAGGCACAATGCCGCCGCGACCAGCAGAGCGACTGGAAAACCGCTGGGGGGCATCAGGATGGTGGAGAGAGCCGTCCAGGCCAGAAGGGCAAAGCCCACGAATGCAGGCACACGGATGCCCTGCCGGTCCATCCAGAGAATGAGCGCGCCAAGAACACCCAGCGGCACGGCGAAGCTGCCGATCGTCGACCAGAAGGCGAAGCCGGTGAGCACCAGGTCGGGCCGCTGGCCGGCGACCGGCCCCCAATGCTCCCAGGTCCAGAGATCGCCCTTCACTGCGCTCGCCGCATGGTTGGCCGCATCGTAGCCCAGCACGATCATGTGGAGGACCGAGAGCGCAATGATCCCCCAGGCAGACAGTCTCAGCATCCTGTTTTCCTTTCTATTCATGATGTCATGACCAAGCCGTTCGGCGATGTGGGCCGATGCAGCATCCCTGACCGTATCAACCGACCGGAGGTCTCCAGTTGGCATTCCAGCCGAGCTGATCTTCGGCACAGGTCGTGTCGACCTCTCCATCGCGCTCGGCAATGTTGTAGACGCCCGCCACTTCGATCCGGGCACACAAGGCCGCTGCGTGGGCCGCTGCGTCAATGTGGACAGCGGCTGGCCCCCAGGGCCGGTCAGAACCAGTGCCCGGGCCATAAAGCCTGCCATACCGCAAGATGACCGAGGGGATTGGGGATGATGTGACCTGATCCTCAAGGCTGATGACGCCAAGAGAGCTGGGCGAAGCCGATGGCAGTCTGCCCGCCAGCAGATCAGTTTCGCGATAGGGCTTGCGGCCCGGCGCGTAGTCGAAGGCGATGCTTTGCGCGATGATCCGGGTGACGCCGGCCGCCTCGGCAGCATCGACCAGGTTGCGCGTGCCGTGCTTTCGCAAAGCGGCGTTCCGCTCCAGCGCCCGGTCATCGAGCTTCGAAAGATCGCGCGGCAGATCGGTCAGCTGATGCATCAGCAAATCCGGGCCGAAGTCACAGACTGCGGACCGGACACTGTCGGCATCAGAAGCGTCGGCTTGCACCGCCGCGACGCCAAGGCCTTGCATGCTCTCCGCCCGTTGGCGGGAGCGGGTCATGCCCATGACAGTCCAGCCATCGGCCAGCAACATCGGCACCAGTCGCATCCCGATCGCGCCAAAGGCGCCTGCGACGAACATCCTGCCTCTCAAGTTCCTGCTCCCTAACGATCGAATGCGTTGATTCTACATTCTATACGGCATCGTATACTCGCGGGACCATCTAATGTCTATACGGAACCGTATAGAACTGCTAGGCTCGATGCTGCAGGCGACGTCGAGGTAAGGAATGGCGCGGAAGACGGAAGGCCCCTCAAGGGAAGACTGGGTTGTTGCGGGCATGTCAGCGCTGATGTCGGGCGGTATCGAGGCGGTGAAGGTCGAAAAACTTGCGACCGCGCTTGGTATCAGCAAAGGGCCATTCTACTGGCGGTTCGCCAACCGGGACGAACTCCTTCAGGCCATTGTCGACTTCTGGAGGCGCGACCTGACGCAGAGCCTGATTGACGCGACGCGGCTGCCTGAGACCCCCGAAGAGCGGCTGAGGGCGCTCGCAGAAGTCTCGCTCATGCCTCATGCCGGTCTGCTGGACGTCGCCACGGCAGAATGCGCGCTGCGCGCGTGGGCCGCGACCGACACCTTGCCGCGCGAGACCGTGCGAGAGGTCGACGCGAGCCGGATTTCCCACGTGACAGAAGAGTTCGTGCTTGTGGGCGCACCGCGGGAGGTAGCCGAACAGCTTGCCAAGGCCGTCTATGTAGCCCTGCTCGGCCTTTACACCGTGCGCCAGTACACGCCCGAGCTGGCAGATGACAGGGCGTTCATGACCACGGTGGACATCGCCATCCGCGAGGCGCAGCGGCAGAAGTCCGCGATGGCGGCAGGCGATCTGCGTGTAGACCCTCCAGCTGAGAGGCCCGCAACACCATGAACGCATCGCCGTCGGCTGCGAGGCGCAAACAAGATTCAAACTCTTTCCAGTTGAAACGAGAGTGGCGGCCCATAGCTGCCGCCCGGCCCTGATGTGATTTTGCGGTGCAGCTTCGCCAGACCGGCCGTTAGTGCGGCATGCAGCAAGTTTGTCAGGTCAAGCCGCACACAAGGTTCTGAGCCGCGGGCCAGCGTCTTTAATTGT
>NZ_JBOFBI010000333.1:0-3613 GCF_051645465.1 Tabrizicola sp.
ACAATTAAAGACGCTGGCCCGCGGCTCAGAACCTTGTGTGCGGCTTGACCTGACAAACTTGCTGCATGCCGCACTAACGGCCGGTCTGGCGAAGCTGCACCGCAAAATCACATCAGGGCCGGGCGGC
Source organism: Tabrizicola sp. (assembly GCF_051645465.1). Classification (GTDB taxonomy): domain Bacteria; phylum Pseudomonadota; class Alphaproteobacteria; order Rhodobacterales; family Rhodobacteraceae; genus Tabrizicola. Next base: position 128 of record NZ_JBOFBI010000333.1, read on the forward strand.
AGCTATGGGCCGAGTTTGCGGATCGGGCTGCTGCTAGGACAATTCGCCTTGGGCCTCCGTCGCAGCGCATCAGGCGGGTTTCAAGTCCCCCATCAGGGTCGGGATCAGTTCGGACACCGTCGGGTGGACAGGCACGGCCCATTGCAGGGTTCGGTAGTCGGCCCCCGCATGCATCATGTTGAGCACGCTGTGGACCGCCTCATCGCCTTCGATGCCGAGGATCGCCGCTCCGAGGATGCGGCCGGTCGTGGCGTCGACCACGGCCTTCATCAGACCTTGGGTCTCGTCTCGTTCCACCGCTCTGCCCACCCGGGTCATCGGTCGTGAAGCCAGCAAAATGTCATGCCCGGCCGCGCGCGCCTGCGTCTCGGTCAGGCCGACCCGACCCAGCGGCGGGTCGATATAGAGCGCATAGGCCGGGATGCGGTCGCTGACCTTGCGGTCAGCCCCGTCCAGCAGGTTTGCAGCAACGATCTCGTAATCGTTCCAAGCCGTGTGGGTGAAGGCCCCGCGACCGTTGCAGTCTCCAAGCGCCCAGATGCCGGGCGTTGCGGTCTCCAGACAGTCATTCACCGGAATGTAGCCGCGTGCGTCGAGTGTGATCCCCGCCGCTTGCAACCCCAGATCATCGGTATTGGGCGTGCGGCCGACAGCCACGAGCACATCCGAGGCGACAACCTCGGGCGCACCGGCCGCGCAGTTGACGCGCACGGTGGCGCCCTTTACATGCGGCGCGAACCCGATGCAATCCGCGTCGGTGCGTACATGAACACCTTCCGCTTCAAGTATCGCCCGGATCGCCTCCGAAATCTCCGGGTCCTCGCGCGATATCAGCCGGTCGGCGCGTTCGATCACCGTCACCTCCGCACCGAAACGGCGGTACATCTGGGCGATTTCCAGACCGATGTAACTGCCGCCGACGACCGCCAGATGCGCGGGTACGCGGTCCAGATCAAGGATCGTCGTGCTGGTCAGGGTCGGCACATCGCCGATCCCCGGCAAGTCAGGCCGCGCGGGACGCGCGCCCACATTGAGAAAGATGCGCGGCGCGGCAATCTCTTCGCCTGCAACCTCCAGCCGGTTGGGGCCCATGAACCGCGCCTGCGCATGGATCAGGGTCAGCCCCGGCATCCCGTCAAGCCAGGTCTGCAGGCTGGCGCGAGAGGCAGCGACCACGGCTTGGGTGCGGGCCTTGACGCGTGCCATGTCGATCAGCGGGCCTACCGGCAGGGTTATGCCGAAGTCTGAAGCCCTGCGCGCCATGTGCGCGACCTTGGCCGAGGCGACGAGGGTTTTTGTGGGCGTACAACCGACATTGACACAGGTGCCGCCGAGGAGCTTCCGCTCGATCAAAGCAACGGTCATGCCATTGCCGGCTAGGCGGGCGGCCAGGGGCGGCCCGGCCTGACCGGCCCCAATCATGATCGCGTCGAAAGTCCGCATCTTCGGGCTCCGTTTAGGCATCGCCACCCCTGCCGGCCCGCGTTTAGGCGCGTTTGGGGGTGGCGACGGTTTCACTCCGACGGTGCAAGCGCGCCTGTGGAGCTTTCTCCTTCGACAGCCCCGACAGCGCCGATCGCTGCCGCCTCGATCACGTCCGCCACAGCCTTTGGCTGGGTCAGGAACACGACGTGGCTGCCCGGCACCTCGGTCGTCTCGGCTCCAATCCGGCGGGCGGTCGACCGAAGAAGTTCCGGGTCGATCGCGCCGTCTTCGGTCGCGACAACATACCAACTGGGCTTTGTCTGCCAAGCGGCGACCGTGACGGGTGCTGCAAGCGCGGCCATCGCGATCGGCACCTGACTATCGCGCAGGAAGGCTGCATCCGCCTCGCTGGTGTCGCCCGCGAAACCGGCCCGGAACTTCTCGCCGTTCAGGTAGGCGAAACCGTCCGGCTGTTCTTCGGGGACGAAGTTTGGCGGTGGCGGAATTTCGGTATATTGGTCGAGCGTGGACTGGCCGATCTCGGGCGCGAAGGCCGCGACGTAGACAAGGCCCGCGACCTTCGGATCGGTACCCGCCTCGGTGATCACGCTGCCGCCGTAGGAATGCCCGACCAGGATCACCGGGCCGTCCTGCCGGTTCAGCACCCGCTGGGTCGCTGCAACATCGTCGGCGAACGAGGTCAGCGGGTTCTGCACGATGCTGACGGCATAGCCGCGTGCAGTCAGTTCATCATAGACTCCCCGCCAGCCCGATCCGTCAGCAAAGGCACCGTGGACGAGGACGATGTTGCGGATGGGCTCGGCACTTGCGCTAAGGGCGACGCTGCCGACGAGTGCGGCGGCGGCTATGGTTTTCAGGGTACTGGTCATGGTCTTCTCTCCTTTCTGAGGTGGAACACTGGTTGCCGGCACTCGCGGCCAAGGTTTCATCGATCCGAGCATGTGACGGTAATGAGACCAGCTTTGATTTGGTCGGCATGCGTGGCGAGGAGATTGTGCGAGAGACAGGACATGGCCGAGGCCTCTCGCGGGTAAGACTTCGTCCCCTAGTTGGTGGGAACCAGCGAAGCATGATCGACGATATAGCGCCAACCACCCTCGACAGCTTCCGCGACATCCGTGAAACGACCGTTCAGGGTGATCGCATTGCCCCCACCTTTGGGAGTTAGGACCAGAGTATAGAGGCCCCAGGACTGCACGAACCCGCCAGCCTCTAGGTACTGGGCATCGGTGACCTCGACCTCAGCCGAATATGCCGCAAACAATCCGTCATAGGCTGCACTGATTTCTTGCTGACCCATCAGGACGGCCACGTCCGGCGGATAGGCGATCGTGTCGGGCCCATTCATTGCGGCAATCGCGGCAGAGTCGCCCGACTCGACGGCCCTCACCCATGCCAGGACCGGACCACTGAGTCCGTCCTGAACTTTTGCGATCTCTTGTGCACTCACTGTCTGGCCGAGCGGAAGCAAAAGGGCGGTCACAGTTGCAAAGCGGCGCAAGGAATTGAGTATTTTCATCTTCTTTCTCCAGTTGCATTGTACGGTTTGGCTTTCATGAGCCAGTTCGACTCCCTGCTGTCGACACGGGGCCTGGCATGGATGATTGGCGGATTGCGGTCCACCGGCCCAAGACGCGACTAGCCGAAAATCTCCTGCACATGCATCAGATCGGTATACTCCCTGACCATGGCAATCTTTCCGCCGCGAAGCTTGAACAGGAAGAAATACCCGTTCCCGTAGATCTTGCCGGAATGGGTTCTCGCGTGCGAGCGCGCCTCTGCGGCGATGCTGTCCCCCTCGCCGATGACACTGACGATCGTCATGTCCAGGCCGTCCACGTAGGCGGCAAACATGCTGCGAAGCATCGTTGCAGCTTCCGCTTTTGTCTTCGTGCCGGCCAACGGAAAGAGATGCGGCTTACCATTGACCCACCAGGTTGCGTCTTCCGTCATGGCATCGATCATGCCATCGGCATTCGATGTCTTGAAGTTGCCAAGAAATTCGCGCACGACTTGCTTGTTGTCTTTGATGCTCATATC
>NZ_JBOFBI010000334.1:0-7834 GCF_051645465.1 Tabrizicola sp.
ACGAGAAAATCAGAAGGCCGAGGCCAACAACCGCCGCGGTCAGAACGACCCAGTCAACGGTCACGGCACCGGCTTCGTCTTTCAGGAAGGCAGAAAACGTAGTCATGATATATTCCCTCATCAAGGTGCTTAGGTGTCATTCAATCGCCTCGATCCGGCGTTGCATGCCACAGCTATGCTGTGGTGCCGATCGATTGTGCTCGACAAAAATGGCAGCAATTGGGACGAATTGAGACAAATTGGGGCGACGCGGTGGAGATCGCCGGTTGGGATGCGCAGGCATCGCCCAACCCATATCGACTTTGCCGATGGAGGCCATTGGATCGGCGGCGACACGACTTCAATACGAAAAGGCCGCCCCTCTTGCGAAGCGCGGCCTTCCGTATGATCAGAGGATCAGATCAGTTGCAGGTCTTGCCGTTCGATTCCATGCAGAGCTGGGCCTGGCCCAGTTCGGTCTGGATCGAGACAGCCAGGTTCGACACTGCCGGACGGACGAACGTGAAGATCAGGAGGCCGAGGCCAACGACGGCGGCGGTCAGAACCACCCAGTCAACGGTCACTGCGCCGGCTTCGTCTTTCAGGAAAGCGGAAAACTTGGTCATGATATTTGGTCCCTTTCAGAGGCACTAAGGTGTCATTCAACCGCTCCGTTCCGGCACACTCATCTGCCTTCTTCGTTCGGTATGAATGCATTTAGACCTTCAATCGTGGCAGCAGTTTGGACGGTTTCCGGTCATTTGTGGTGCGACCAGAAAAAGGCACCGCGAGCTACTCAAGCTTTTGAAAAAAAATGAAAGATTTGTTTGGAAGTCGTTCATCTTTGGCTGGTAGAGCGTGGTTTTTTGGCCGATTCTGTCAGAATCGCCATGTTTGGCCGCGAAAAGTTCTGGCTGGCGGGCGGCGAACCTGCGATTCTTTCCGCAAAACAACAAGGCGAGCAGGCCCCGCACATGCGGAATACCAGATCATGGATCGCAGCGATTCTCTGCGCTGCAGCGCCGTTTGCGGCTTCCGCGGACGACTTCTCGTTCAAGCGCGTCAAGGTCGGGGACGGTCTGCCCGGCAAGCGCATCACCGTGCAGATCGACCCGGAAGAGCAGGCCCGCTACCTCGCGGCCCTGCCGAAGGTCGATCCCGACGGGGTCGATGTCCCGGAGCCCGAAGCCGACGACGAGAAGGCCGGTGAAGACGGCGCGACCCCGGGGCCGGCTCCGGCCTCGTCTTACGCCTGGTACTGGGATACGGTTCCGACCGCGATCGAGGCGGCTGCCGACCGGTTTGACCTTGCACTCGCAACCTTGTCGAAAGGGCCGGACGGGACCGTCGTCGGTGCCCCGCGGATGCAGCACATGCAGGAGGTGGCGGATGCTTATGGCAAGGACATCCTGAGGGCGACGCTGGATACGAACGTCTCGCCCGCACTGGTTCTGGCGGTGATCGGGATCGAGAGCGCTGGCAAGTCTGATGCTGTCAGCTCGGCCGGAGCAATCGGGCTGATGCAGCTGATACCGGCCACGGCCGAGCGGTTTGGCGTTACCGATTCGACTGATCCGATCCAGAACATCGAGGGCGGGGTTGCCTATCTCGATTGGTTGCTGAACGAGTTCAACAACGATCCGGTCCTGGTTCTGGCGGCCTACAATGCGGGCGAGGGTGCGGTGCGCGCGAATGGTGGCGTGCCGCCTTATGCCGAGACACGGGACTATGTGCCGAAGGTGCTGGCGGCGTGGCAGGTTGCGCAGGGGCTTTGTGTCAGCCCGCCGATGCTGGTGACCGATCCTTGCGTCTTCCGGTCGACCCTGGCGGGCGGCTGAAGCCCTATATGAAGGCGTCTGCCCACTCGGGGTGTCTTTTCCGTGTGGCGTTGACGAAGGGGCAGAGGGGCATGACCTTGAACCCGTCGGCCCGCGCGGCGGCGACCAGAGCCTCGACCAGCGCAAGCCCGGCGCCAGTGCCGCGAAAGCTGTCGGGAACGCTGGTGTGGTCGGCGATGATCAGTGTAGGCGTCGTGATCGAATAGGTGAGCTCGGCTTCCTCGCCGTCCTTGCGGATGGCGAAGCGGCCCTTGGTCGCCCCGTGTTGGCGCGCAATCTGATGCTCAGCCAACGATCGTCGCCTCGGTTGCAGCGCGAAGCTCTTCCTCGCTGACGCCAGGCGCAAGTTCGACGATATGCAGGCCCTTGTGGCCAACATCGAGCACGCCGAGGTTGGTGATGATCCGGTCAACCACGCCTTTGCCGGTGAGGGGCAGGGTGCACGCACGCAGGACCTTCGATTCGCCGTGTTTGGAGGTGTGGTCCATGACCACGACCACCCGGCCCACGCCTGCCACAAGGTCCATCGCCCCGCCCATGCCCTTCACGAGCTTGCCGGGGATCATCCAGTTCGCAAGGTCGCCGTTTTCGGCCACCTCCATCGCCCCGAGGATTGCCATCGCGATCTTGCCGCCGCGGATCATGGCGAAGGATGTGGCGCTGTCGAAGTAGGCGGTCTGCGGCAGTTCGGTGATCGTCTGCTTGCCCGCGTTGATCAGATCGGGGTCTTCCTCGCCCTCGTAAGGGAACGGCCCCATGCCCAGCATCCCGTTTTCCGATTGCAGCGTCACGTTCACGCCCTTGGGGATGTAGTTCGCAACCAGCGTCGGAATGCCGATCCCGAGGTTCACATACATGCCGTCCCGCAGTTCCTGCGCTGCGCGGGCGGCCATGCCGTTGCGGTCCCAGCCTTTGGTTTCCTCGGCCATCATACAGCCTCCCGCTTGCGCACAGTGCGCTGTTCGATCCGCTTTTCATGCGCGCCGGTCACGATCCGGTGCACGTAGATGCCCGGGAGGTGGATCGTGTCGGGGTCAAGCGAGCCAAGCGGCACGATCTCTTCGACCTCGACCACGCAGGTTTTCCCGCAGGTGGCGGCCGGAACGTTGAAGTTCCGCGCGGTCTTGCGGAAGACCAGGTTGCCGGCGGGATCAGCCTTCCAGGCCTTCACGATCGACAGGTCCGCGACAATCCCGCGTTCCAGGATATAGGTCCGGCCGTCAAAGTCGTGGTGTTCCTTGCCGTCGGCGATCACGGTGCCGACCCCGGTTGCGGTGTAAAAGCCAGGAATCCCGGCGCCGCCAGCCCGCATCCGCTCCGCCAGCGTGCCTTGCGGGTTGAACTCCAGCTCCAGCTCTCCCGACAGGTACTGGCGCATGAACTCGGCGTTCTCGCCCACGTAGGAGGAGATCATCTTCTTCACCTGCCTGGTCTCGAGGAGGACCCCAAGGCCAAAACCGTCGACCCCCGCGTTGTTCGAGGCAACCGTCAAGCCCTTGACCCCGGCATCGCGAATGGCGGCGATCAGAAGCTCGGGGATGCCGCAAAGGCCGAAGCCACCGGATGCGATCAGCATGCCGTCGTGCAAAACCCCCTCAAGTGCCGCGCCAGCGCTTGGATAGACCTTGTTCATCTTTGTCTCCTCCCGGTTCCGTCTTTCCGGCCAGAGGGCGACACCGGCAGGACATCGGATGCGGTTGATCCTGAAAGATTGCCCTTCAGACCACCATCCGTAAGAATACGTATATGGCTACGTAGGGTGCAGGAATGACGGGCGTCCGGGACTATGAGCATCTGGCCTTCCAGCACGCGCCGGATGCTACGCTGATCCTCGCCGACCGGGTGATCCTGCGGGCAAGTCTGCGGGTCGAGGCGGTCTTCGGCTGGACCCCGCGCGAGCTGGAAGGGCAGTCGATCCGCCTGCTTTACCCCGGTCAGACGGATTATGAGCTGATCGGGGAACGGGCGCGGAAGGCTATGCTGGCGGTGGCGGTTTACCGCGACGAACGCTTCATGCGGCGGAAGGACGGGCATGTCGTGTGGATGGAGGGCCACGGCACGACGCTGGACCGCGAAGACCCGCAGCGGCTGGCGATCTGGACCTACCGGCCGATCGAGGCCGAGGCCGGGCCGGAGGGGCAGCTTACGGCGACCGAAAAGCGGATCGCGCGTTATCTGGTGAACGGCTTCACGTCGAAGGAAATCGCGCTGGCTTTGGGCTGTTCGCCGCGCACGGTCGAGGTCCATCGGGCCAACATGATCCGCAAGATGCAGGTGAGGAACAGCTTCGAGCTGGTCAGTCGGCTTCTGATGGCGGCAGGGCCGGGTGAGGGGTAGGCGACGTCAGCCTCTGCCCAGCATCGCCCAATGCAGGAAGGCGGTGGCATTGTGCTGTATATAGTCGATCTGCACCTTCCGGGCGTCGTCGCCCTTCCAGAACTGGCCGTCCTGATACCAGTCAAGCTGCAGGGCAAGGTTCTCGGCCGCGTGGATGCGGATCTGGGCAAGCAGGCTTTGGTCGAGAAGGCCCGGCATGGCGCGGTTCAGGATCAGGACCCGGGTCATCGCTTCGGTGCGGCAGGCGACGGGGGTGGACTGGCGGCGCTGGCGGTACCTGTCGTTGCCAAGCATCGCTGCCATCAGACCCGTAAGGTAGGCGGAACCAAGGGTTTCTGGAACCACCCCGCGCTCCACCGCCTCGCAAGCCGCATAGGCCATCCAGTGGCTTTGCTCGGCCCAGCCATAACCGCGACGCATGAGCGCGGTGGTTACGCGGGCAAGGTCGTCCGACACGGGGCCGGTTGCGAGCAGGCCGAAGATCGCTTCGCCGGTGTAGTAGTCGGAGCGGAAGGCCAGCACTTCTCCAGTCGTGAAATCGCGCTTGTGGCGGAAGTCGTCGCCCTCGATCTCGTCCAGCGCATATTGCCGCATTTGTAGGATGGTCGCTTCGGTGCCAAGACGAAGCCGGTTGGCCAGAAGCGGCAGGAGCGATGTATTCCTCTGGGCCTCCCCCAGCGCGAGGAGCCCAAGCCCAAGCCCGCCAAGCTTGACCGCGCCGTTGCCGACAAGGGCGAGGCTGGGTCGGCCCGCCTTGGCCCATGGCGCAGGTTCAAGCTTCTTGCCGATGTATCCGGCGGCGCGGGCCATTGCCTCGATCAGGTCGGGATCGGGTGACCCGGCAAGCTTGTTGGCGGCGCGCGCCATGAACCAGAGCGTTCCGCAATGCCGCAGAAGATTGTAGCCGTCATGGACGGCTGTGATGTCGTTGGCCTCATGGGCGTAGACGAACTGGCCGCTTGGCCGCACGATGCGCGTCAAATGGTCGAGAGCCGCAGTGACAATCTCATGCGCGGCGTCCGGGCTGATCATCAAGGCGGCAGGCATTCCGGGTTTCCCCCGCGACTGACCTTTGGCGAGTGTCACGCTAGTCGCAGCGGGGCCGGTCTGGCAAGGAGCAGGGCCTTTCCAGCGATCGAGCAGCCGCCAAGATCGCGCCGCCGCTCGCGCGGTGATGTTGTTAAGCTGACGTCGGCAGGGTCGCCATATGCGCGCCTGGGCCAGGGGCCACACGGGCGTCAGGATGGCAAGACCAGATGCACTCCGCAATTGCGCGAGTACGCGCGATGTGGCACGAACCCCGAAGCGCGGACGTGGCGAAATCGGTAGACGCAGCAGACTTTTATTGGAGTGCCCGCGGGGAAATCCGCGGAGTAGAACCGCTCAAAGTCGGGGAACGCTAACGGGCTTTTGCCCCAGGCCAATCCCGAGCCAAGCCCCCGGTTGGGGGAAGGTGTAGAGACTGGACGGGTGGCACCTAACGCCAGAGATGGCCATGGTGAAGGGACAGTCCAGACCACGAACGCCGAAAGGCGGCGGCGAAAGCCGAAGTGGTACGAAAATCTGCTTCTTGCAAGAGAGTGCGGGTTCAAGTCCCGCCGTCCGCACCAGATGAGGCTATTTCGGCTTTGTCGCAAACGTCGGCCCTACACGCAGGAAGCCTTTGATCTGCAAGATAAGAGCTGTCTTCCGACCAAAGCTTGACCTTGCGATACAACCCTCGCGCCGTATTCGTAGGTTAGCGCGTAACATTTGCGTTTGCTGTAGTATCCCGACTGGCGGCGGGGTTCGGTTGGGCTAAACTCGAGTTGCACCACATTGAGGCACGGGCATGCGGTTTCTGGCGCGAAGTCTGACAGGCCTTCTGTTGCTGGTGGTGACACTGGCCCTGTTGGGGTTTGCCGCAATCACCATTGGCAATGCCGCTCGGCAGAGCTTTGGTCCGGGTGGTCCGGCGCGTGACGCGGAAGAGCGGGTAGTATCGGCCAACGTGTTGATGCTTACGCCGTCAGAGATCACGCCCGAAATGATCACCTATGGCAAGGTCGAGGCCCGGCGGACGCTGGAGCTTCGGGCGCGGCAGGTCGGCATGGTGGTCTGGGTGGCGGAGGATTTTCAGAACGGCGCCGAAGTGACCGAAGGCGCTGCTTTGCTGCGGCTTGATCCCGTTCCGGCCGAAGAGGCGCTGGCGCTGGCGCAGGCCGACCTGATGGAGGCGGAAGCCGCATCCGCCGAGGCGGTCGCGGCGGTGGAACTTGCAATTGAAGACCTGGCCGCCGCTGAAGCGCAGGCAGTTTTGCAACGGCAGGCCTTGGACCGCCAGAAGGATCTTGCGGACCGTGGGGCGGGGTCGCCACAGGCGGTTGAGACAGCCGAGCTTGCGGTCTCTGGCGCCGTTCAGTCGGTGCTGTCGAGGAAGCAGGCGCTGGCCTCGGCCGAGGCGCGGGTCGATCAGACGGCGGTGGCCGTGACGCGGGCCAAGATTGCGTTGGGCGAGGCTGAGCGCATGTTGATCGAGACCGAGCTTCGGGCTGGACTTTCCGGTCGCATCGATGGCGTTTCCGTGGTGCGGGGCACGGTCATCGGCGCGAATGAAGGGCTGGGGCGGATCATCGACCCTGCGTCTCTGGAGGTTGCGCTGCGGCTCTCGACCGCGCAATACCTACAGCTCCTCGATGAAGAGGGTGGTTTGCGCTCAAGTGAGGTCACGGTTGCGCTCCCTGGCCTCCCGGAGGCTACGCCGCTAATTGGGCGCCTTGATCGGGTGGGCGCAGCGGTAGGCGATGGCCAGACCGGACGGCTGGTCTATGCGGCACTGGATGTGGTGGCGGAGGGTTTAGCCCTGCTGAAGCCCGGCGACTTTGTCGAAGTGGTGATTGCAGGTGCCCCGCTATCCAATGTGGCGCTGGTGCCGGCAACGGCCATAGGGCGGCAGGGAACGGTTTTGGCGCTTGGGCCTGAAGACCGCCTGGAAGAAGTCGCGGTCGATGTTCTGCGGCGTCAGGGTGACGATGTTATCATCGCAGCGGCGCAACTGGCGGGGCGAGAGATCGTGACCGAACGCTCGGCCTTCCTTGGCGAAGGTATTCGCATTCGCCCGATCCGGCCAGGCGCGGAGGCATCGTCAACCGCCACCTTGCCCGAGAAGCCCATAGGCGGCTGAGATGGGCCTGATCCGCTACTTCGTCCGCCACCGCACCGTCGCCAATCTGCTGATGGTGATCATGCTGGTCGCGGGCCTGGTTGGCGCGTCTAGTATGCGGGCGCAGTATTTCCCGGATGTCATCCAGAGCGAGGTTGGCGTCACTGTCGTGTGGGAGGGTGCAGGGGCCGAGGACGTGGACCGCGCCATCGTGCAGGTCCTGGAGCCGACCTTCCTGACCATCGACGGGGTAACCGCAGTTTACTCGCTTGCCAGCGAGGGCCGCGCGGTCATCGACCTTGAGTTTGAGCCGAACCACGATCTGGCCGCCGCCGAGGAAGAGGTGCAGGCCGCCGTCGACGCGATCACCTCTCTGCCCGAGGGCGCGGATGAGCCGGAGGTAGCTTCGGCTGCCTGGCGTGACCGGGTTACGGATGTGCTGATCAGCGGTCCAGTAGGGGTCGACCAGCTGGCCCGCTTTGCCGATGAGCTGACCGGCCGCTTGTTCGCTGCAGGGATCACGCGGGCCACGATCACT
>NZ_JBOFBI010000335.1:0-3175 GCF_051645465.1 Tabrizicola sp.
GGTGATCGACCGGGCGATCAAGGTCTGGCCGCTTCTGGACGGGTTCCTCGCCGAGCCTGCCCCGGCGAGCGGTGTCGAGGGGAGCTTTGAGCGGCTCCGGGCCTGCCTCAAGGACTAGGGTCTGGGGGCCGCAAAGGCCTTCGGTCTGGCGGGTGGGGGAAACATGGGCACTGTGCCCAGATTTTCCGAGGCAAGGGAATCAATGGGTTGGCGGTGCGCAGTAACGTTTTGGTAAGAAATCCGTCGCGGCCCACCTGCCTGTCTGAGCGCGCGCCATTCCGTTCTGACTAGCGCAAGGGGGAGGCGCTGGGCTATCGCGCGCGCGGGCCTTCGATCGGCTCTATCGCCGCAGAAGCGTCAAGGCTGTCGCGGCAGGTGAGCTTGCACCGATCTGACCCTGCACCTCGGACTGCAGAAGGAAGCGGCGGACAAGGGCTTCCATCTTCCCGGGGTCGCGGAACTGGCTGATGTTCGGCGAGCCGAAAGCAGCCTCGGTCTTCGCCTTCAGGACCGAGACCTGCTGGTCGATGTCGATGGACGAGAAGCTCTTCGGCAGGCCAAGCGCTGTCTGCATCACGTCGCGCAACGGCGCACTGCCAAGGATCGAGTACCACTTGGCCGTTTCGCTGGTGTTCCTCACCGCAAGCGCCGGAATCTCGCGTTCTGCGTTCATTGCCAGGCGGTAGGTGTTGTTCTGATTGCCAACGGCGGTCTCGAACGTGCGGGTCCTGAACTGTGCCAGAATCTCGTCCGGGAAGGTCGAAATCCTGGTCCGGGGGACCGAGTAGTCGCCATAGCCGAAGGCCGCCGAGAATTTCTGGTACTGCTTGTCGGCCAGCTTGTTCGCAAGACTGCCTTCTTTCAGCGTGCCGCCTTCGAGGATCTTCTGGATGAACGCCTTGTTGTTGACATCGCCCTCCAGCCCGAAGGCCGTGAGGGCGATGCGCAGAAGCCGTTTGTCGCTGACGAGCTTCTCGGCGGTGTCGGCCTTGCCGATCTTGTCGCGGAAGTAGGCCTCGTCCCGGCTCTGGGCCGGAATGGACTGCTGCACGGCCTGCTGCCGCACCATCGTCCGCTTCAGGAACCCCCAGCCGGTGTAGCCCGTCAGCGGCAGGACCGGCTGGAAGCTCATGCCCGGCCGGCGGCGAAGAGCCGCTCCTCCCGTGGCAGAAGACTGCGGAGCGCCTTCAGGACCTGGTAGTGCTGGTTCTCCATCACCGCGCGGCTGGCGAGGGTCAGCTGCGTGCGGCTGTCATAGTCTGTCAGCACCTGGCTCAGCTGTTCGATTCCGCGAAGAAGCTGATGCTTCGCGTCTTCGGGGTCAGTGTCGCCGGAAAGCACCAGTTGCGCCACATAGCAGACCCGCCGGACGGGGGTGTTCACCTCCTCGGGGTGGATCGCGTCGCGCAGGCGCAGGATGTTGGCGTTGGGTGTCATGATCGCAAGGCGGGACCGCTTTTCGCCGTTTTCGATCACCGCACCGTTGATCAGCACGCGTTCATGCGGACCAAGCTTGAGGACAAGGCCGCTCATGTCGCACCCCCGTCACCGCGCAGGCCGCGCATCACGGCCATGTTGATGTCGGTCAGAACCTCGACGCTGGCTGTGTCGTCCAGAACGGCGCGACTGTGCTTGGCGGTGAATTCGTAGAGATAGAAAAGCCTTGCACGAAGGGCGGCGGGCAGGCCGTTGCCAGGAGTCGCCACATCGGACGCAAGCGTCGACCAGAGCTTGGTATTGTCGGTCACCGCGCGGACAAGGCCGGGAAAGTCGCTGGCCCGGTTGGCCCACGCGGCGCGCAAGCGCTGGGTCACGTGGGCAAGAAGATCGTATTCGACCGAGCGGAGCGAGCGGGTCGGGGCCTCGCGCTGGGCATAGCTTATCGGCGCATGAATGGTCATGGGGTGTCCATCTGTTCGGGGCTAGGGGGTAAGTTGGGCCGCGGAGATCCCCCCGCGGCCCGGAACGCTTAGCGGAACAAGGACAGAAGACCCTGGGGCTGCTGGTTGGCGATCGACAGGGCCTGGGTCGCAAGCTGCTGCTGGACTTGCAGCGCCTGCAGCCGGGCCGAGGCTTCCTCCATGTTGGTATCGACCATCGCGCCGATCCCGGTCTTGAGCGAGTCGGTCAGGCTGCCGACAAACTCATTCTGGATGTCGATCCGCTTTTGCGACGAACCGAACGCGGCGGCAGAGTCGATCGAGGTTTGCAGCATGCCTTCGATCGCCTGAAGCGCACTTGCCGGTGCCGTCGTCACGTCGATCGAGTTCAGCCCCGAAAGCCCGCCCGTCCCCCGCGTTGCCGAAGCCGAGATCGCGGTCGACTGGTTGGTGTTGTTCGCCACCGTCAGCGTTCCCGCCGACAGGGACAGGGTGAAGTCGGTGTCGGACAGGCCATTCGAGGTCAGCGAGTTTTTCAGGCCCGCCACGAGCGCGTCACTGGTATCACCGTCCTGAACCACATAGCTGCCCGATACCGAACCGACGTTGAGCGTGATCGAGTCGCCCGCGATCAGCGCAGTCGTCGTTGCCGGGTTTGCCGTCGGCGCGTTGGAAGCCAGCGCCCCGCCGCCGCCCTGGAAGGCGAAGCCGTTCAGCGTGACGGGGGTACCGGTGACCACGTTGGCCGCTGAAAGCGTGCCGCCGCCGGCCGTCAGGGCAGCGCCCGCATCCGTCGACAGGTTCTGCGCCTGCACCGTGATGTTGCTGGACGTGACGCCAGTCTGGCTGCGGTCAAGCGAAGAGAGCACGTTCACAGAGGTTTGCGAGCCGTCAACCAGGTTCAGCCCGTTGAACTGGGCCGCGCCCACGACCGATTCGACCTGTTCGCGCAGCGCCACGATATCGGTCTGGATCTTGCTGCGGTCGACATTCTCGGCCTGGGCTGCAACGATCTTGCCCTTCATCTCGGTCAGAAGCTTGGTCACGGATTCCGAGGCCTGGCGGGCGACGGTCAGGGTGGCGGACCCGACAGAAAGGCTGTCAGAGATGCCCTTGAAGCCCTCGACATCCGATTCCATCACTTTGGAAATCGCCCAGACGGCAGCATTGTCCTTGGCGGTGGCGACCGACTTGCCGGTCGCGATATCGGCCTGGGTCTTGTTCAGGTTGGCGTTGATGCCCTTCATCGTCTGCAGGGCAACCATCGCGCTGGTATTGGTCAGGATCGACGACAT
>NZ_JBOFBI010000336.1:0-4780 GCF_051645465.1 Tabrizicola sp.
GCCGACCTCGGCGTCGCCCTCCTGCCGAACTACCTGACCGACCCGATGATCCGCGCCGCCCGCCTGACCCGCCTCCTGACACCATGGGAGGTCACCGCCACGACCTTCGACACCGGCGCCTGGCTGGTCTATCCCAGCCGAAGCTTCCTCCCCGCCAAGACCCGCGCGATGATCGATTTTCTGGGAGCACAGGTCCCCCGCCTCCCCGCCTTGGCCTAGCGCGGCATCAGGCCCGCCTCCTCCACAAGTCGCAGCAACGCAGCGTAGACGTGCCCGTCGTAGGCCCAGACGTTTAGCGCCCGTAGCGCACCCGTCTCGGCCTGGGTGAAGCTCAGCATTATGTCACGTCTCGCCTCGATGTCGCGCGGGTAGGGTTCAGGAAAAATTGCTATACCCTGCCGAATCCCCGCCGCGTGGTCGGGCAGTCCGATCCGATCCAGAACCTCAGCGATCTGCGGCGCCATGCCGCCAGTCGAGTTGAAGAAGTAGTCGTACATGCTGCTATTGTCGCTGTCAGTCAGAAAGAAATCCAAAAGCAGTATGTCCGCCTGCGGCCTGGGCATCGCGGCAAAGGCACGATCCAGCTCCTCCGGCGTCCTCCATGAAGCGGGAAGGCACTCGATCCTCAGCAAGTGGCTCAAATAGATCAGGCGGGTCTCCGGGTCGGTCTTCATACGTTGTGCCTCATAAGCTGCGACCACCGCCACATCGTTGGCAATCAGCGCCTCGGTTTTCGCCCTGATCTGGGGAGCGGCCAGCTTCAACGACTCCTGAGCTCGGTTAATCGCCTCTCCGATCTCGCCGGGCGGTGGCCAGCCCGCTGACCCGAGGCCCCTGGAGCGAGCGACAGGACCAGCATCCCAATCCGGAAAGACCGCCATGGGGGTTCGCAGCAGTGCTGCCTCGGCTTTCAGTCCTTGGCGCTCAAGCGCTTCAGCCATCCGCAGCATTGCAGCCGATTCTTGACTGAAAGTCAGGGTGGATAGCGGCGCCAAATGATCCAGTACGTCGCTCAGGACAATAAGATAGGGCAGATCAGCCAGCGCGGCGGGCAATTCGGCGCTGCGCTTTTCAAGAGCGGCAAGGTAGGCGGGCCAATGGTGCGCCGGATCAGCTAGGTCTGACATCTCCAAATCGGAGTTCAAGATCGCGCTGGACGCATACTCGCGCGCTTCCATATCCAGTACCCATGCCAGCGGATAATCCACCTCCGCACCCGGCTCGCAGGGTCCGGCTTCAGCCATGCCCGCCGCCGCCATCACCACCACAAGCCTGGCCCACATCCCAAACCTCTCCTGAAAACCCGTCTCCATAATCCCCGCTTTATACCTCCCAACAAGTACGAACCCCAGACCTGCTTGCCCCGACCGGCCCCGTGGCTATAGTGCGCGTCTCGCAAAAAGGGGCACTTCATGGCCATAGAGGTCGGGATCATCATGGGTAGCCAGTCCGACTGGCCCACGATGCGCGCAGCGGCGGAAATGCTGGACGAACTTGGCATCCCATACGAGACCAAGATCGTCTCCGCCCACCGCACCCCAGACCGGCTTTGGGACTACGGCAAGACCGCCGTCGAACGCGGCCTCAAGGTGATCATCGCGGGGGCCGGTGGGGCCGCGCATCTGCCTGGCATGATGGCCTCGAAGACCCGGGTCCCGGTGATCGGCGTCCCGGTCCAGACCAAGGCGCTGGCCGGGGTCGACTCGCTGTATTCCATCCTGCAGATGCCGAAAGGTTACCCCGTGGCCACCATGGCGATCGGCGGGGCCGCGAATGCGGGCCTAATGGCCGCTGGCATCCTTGCCCTGAATGACGCCGCCCTCGCCGGGCGCCTCGACACCTGGCGTGAGGCTCTTTCGGCAAGCATCCCCGAGGAGCCGAAGGATGACTGACGCGCTCCCGCAAGGCGCTGTCATCGGCATCCTGGGCGGCGGCCAGCTTGGCCGGATGCTCTCGGTCGCCGCCAGCCGCCTTGGCTATCGCTGCCACATCTACGAGCCCGGCGCCGCCCCCGCTGGCGACGTGGCCTTCAAGGTCACCACCGCACCCTACGAGGACCAAGCCGCCCTCCAGGCCTTTGCGGCTTCGGTCGACGTCATCACCTACGAATTCGAGAACGTCCCGACCTCGGCCCTCGACCTGCTGGAGTCGCTGAAACCCATCCGCCCGAACCGCAAGGCGCTGGCCATCAGCCAGGACAGGATCAGCGAAAAGTCCTTCCTGAACGACCTTGGCCTTCAGACCGCCCCCTGGGCTGAGGTAAACTCCGAAGCCGACCTCCGCACCGCCGCGGCAGAGCTCGGCCTGCCGGCGATCCTGAAGACCACGCGCCTTGGCTATGACGGCAAGGGGCAGGTCAAGCTGACCTCCGACGCCGATATCCCCGCCGCCTGGGCCGCCATGAACGGCGCCCCATCGGTCCTGGAAGGCTTCGTCGCCTTCGACCGCGAGGTCAGCGTCATCGCCGCCCGCGGCCTTGACGGCTCGGTCGCGGCCTATGACCCCGGCGAGAATGTCCACGTTGGGGGCATCCTCCGCACCACCACCGTCCCCGCGCGCCTCACGGCCGCCCAACGCAGCGACGCCGTCCTCCTCGCCGCCCGCATCCTGAACGCGCTGGACTATGTCGGGGTGATGGGGGTGGAGCTTTTCGTCACCCCGCAAGGGTTGCTCGTCAACGAAATCGCCCCCCGCGTCCACAACTCCGGCCACTGGACGCAACAAGGCTGCGCCGTCGACCAGTTCGAACAGCACATCCGCGCCGTGGCGGGCCTGCCTTTGGGCGATGGTGGCCGCTATGCCGACGTAGTGATGGAAAACCTCATCGGCGACGATGTGCTACGCGTGCCAGAGCTTCTGAAGGCTCGCGACACCGCCGTCCACCTTTACGGCAAGGGGAGCCCGCGTCCGGGCCGCAAGATGGGTCATGTCAATCGGGTGGTCCGGGGCTGACTTCGCCTCCTCGTTCGACTTCGTCTCCTCCTCGGGACGCCCGCGAGGAGTGCATGAAATGCATCGACGAGCAGTTCCCCGAAAAGTTAAGACTTCCTGAACGCTCAATTCCAACTATTTGATTTAAAAATATAAAATCAGATGGGCACCGTGCCCACCATGAGCCTAGGCTCCTAGGCGCGCTCGAACCGCCCCGTCCGCAGGAACTGCAGGGTCTGCCGGATAACCGTCGGGTTGACCATCATCCAGGTATGGCTCACCGGCAGCACCAGATGGTCCGCCATCCCCTCCAGCCGGGTCGAGGCGACCGTCACCTTCCCGTCATCCGGCCCCGGCAGAAGCTGGCTGAACCAGGGCGAGACCGACCGCGTCCCCGCAATGATCCCCAACGGATAGTCCGCCGCAGGCAACCGGTTCGGCCAGCTCTCCGGCCCCGTCCCCAGCGTCATCCCCGCCGGACCGTTGACCAGCTCGAACGCCTTCCAGTCGCCGAAATGGTCCACAAGTTCCGACCCATGGTTCGGCGGGGCCAGCATCACCACCCGCCCCAGCCCCGGCGGATGCCCCCGCGCCAGCCAGTCCCTGACCAGAATGCCGCCCATCGAATGGGTCACGAAATGCGTCCGTCCCGCGAAGGGGGCCGCATAGGCCGCCGCGACCTCACCGACCAGCACCTCTGGCGCAGCGGTTGTCGATGGATAGGCGGCATGGCTGACCGCATACCCCGCCGCCCGAAGCGCCAGCCCTATCGCCGCCAGCGACCGCGAGGACCGCGCAAGCCCGTGTACCAGGATCACCCGCTCAAGCGGTGCGCCGCCAGAGGCAGCATCGGGCGGTGAGGCAAAGGGCAGGCGCAAGCGGATCATGCGCCAATCATCGCCGGGCTTGGGCTGGTTGGAAAGGGCAGGCAGGCCTTACCTGACGTCACGCCTACGGCCTCCTCCGCCGCGCCGCCCGGCCCCGCAAGACTGGACAAAACCGCCCGACCTGCGCAAGCCTTTCGCCCATGGCCAAGCACAAGCCCCGCCTTGCCGTCCGCGCTCTGATCCTGCAGGGGGACCGGCTCCTGCTGGTCAACGCCTACCCCGGAGCACGGCTTGGCCTCTGGTGCGCGCCCGGGGGAGGTTGCGAGGCCGGCTACTCGCTGCCCGAAAACCTTGTCCGCGAGGTGCATGAGGAAACGGGGCTGGCCGTCACGGTCGACGAGCCCTCCCTGATCAACGAGTTCCACGACCCCGACACTGGCTTCCACCAGGTCGATCTCTACTTCCGCTGCACTATAGCGGCGGGCACGCTTGACCCAACCTGGATTGATCCCGAGGGCGTCGTCACCGACCGCCGCTTCTTTTCTCGCGGCGAACTGGAAAGCGGCACCATCCGCTTCAAGCCCGATAGCTTGCCGCTTGCTGCCTGGGGTACCCAGATCGCCCACTACGACCCGCTGGAGGTCATCCTGAAATGAGCCGCGCTTTCGTCAACGAAGACGCGGGCAGCGACCGCCCCGATTTGCCCGAGAGGCCCGTCCCGCCGGGGCCGAATATCGTCACCCCCCGCGGGCTCGCATCGCTTCAGGCGCAGCTGGCGGCGGCTCAGACCCGGCTTGCCGGGCTGAAGACACGCCCCGACCGTCTCGACAAGCTGCCCGAGGCCGCCGCCGAACGCGACATCCGTTGGCTGGAGGCCCGCCTCAAGGCCGCCGTCGTCATCGACCCCGCCTCTCATGACCTGACCGCGGTCGCCTTTGGTCTCGCGGTGACCGTGGCTGACGAAACCGGCCTACAGACCACCTATGAAATCGTGGGCGAGGATGAGGCCGACGCCACCCGCC
>NZ_JBOFBI010000337.1:0-2097 GCF_051645465.1 Tabrizicola sp.
TCCACCATTCACCCAAGGCCGTTGGGGCCGCAAGCCTGCCCTATGCCTCACGCTTCACCGTCACAGCATAGCTGGGCACATTGCGATCCGATGATAAGTGCCGACTCACCAAGCTATGGTCAGGACCCATCGAACTTGCCGTTCCGGCATGATTCAGCCTCCGCAAGGAGATCAATCGAAGAGCAACCTCTTCTGGCTCACGGACGCGCAGATGGCGCGCTTCGAACCGACCTTTCCCAAGAGTCACGGCAAGCCTCGCCTCGATGATCGGCGCGTGTTGAGTGGTACTATCTTTATCAATCGCAATGGGTCGCGGTGGCGCGATGCGCCCGCAGAGTATTGTCCTACGAAGACCCTCCACAATCGCTGGAAGCAGCGTGGCGACAAGCGCAGCTTCGCCCAAATAAGGCGGAGTGGCTGCTGGCCGACCGGTTTAAAACGCCTTAAAAGACAAGGGAATTAAGCCCTGCATCCAGGGCCGGAAGTCACGCAGCAAGCCCATCAAGCGCGACAAGTGCCGCTACCAGCGCCGCAACAGGATCGAGATCATGCTCGGCAGGCTGAAAGACTGGCGGCGTGGTGCCACCCGCCATGACTGATGTCCCCAGGTCTTTCTTTCCGCCGTAGCCCTCACCGCAACGGTCATGTTTTAGCTGTGAAACGAGAACGCGCCTGACCCTTGAGTCGGGACGCGGCCAAGATGGCCCTCAACTCAGCCCAATTCTGCGTACAGCGCAATGAAATGGATGCGGCCCGTGCTGTTGGTACTTGGCACAACGAGAATGCAGCAATGCTAATGCCTCAACTAACAAATTTTGCGCGAGTCCGTCCAGTCCGTCACGTGTGCTATGGAAGGTATATATGGTTGATATTATGTCATTTTTTTGCATTCCCAAATAGTTATCCCGATTGTCTGCCCTCCGTCTCCATACCCGTCTACATACCCGTCTCCATACCCGTTTTCACCCCTTCTTTCAACGCGACGACAACTCACTGCGCACGAATTGCATACGAGATACCGACCATCGCAAAGCTTTCCTCCGGTTCGTGGGGCGTGCAGATCCGCCGCAAAGGTCGGTACGTCAACGAAACCTTCCTGCGGCGGGACGATGCCCTCCGTTGGTCCCGTTCAGCCGAGCTGTCGGTCGATCCCAACGAAACGCCGGTCAGCGCGCGGATCGGTCGGCTGACGAAGTTTGGGGAAACTGGTGCTGCTTAACATAGAGGACATGACGGCTGTCAGCAAACCGCCCCTTCGGTCGAAGGCCGCGACTTTGCACATGCTGCAACGGGAATGGGGGGTCATCAAGATCATGGCATTGGATCGCGAGCTGTTGATCCCGTTCGAACGCGCTTGCTCGGCTGCTGGAGCGAGGCCAGTGACGCTTGGTATCGACATCGGGGCCCTCGGCCTTGTTCTGTCACATGCGGCGGCCGTTCACGGGTTGTCAGTCTCGACCGAACAGGTTGCACTTGCCCGGATTGCGTTGAAACGGCTGGGTCCGATCGGAAAGGGCGTGGAACGGGACCACCGTCCGACGGAAAGCGAGGTTGAGACTCTGATCTATTTGTTTGAGGCGAACGAGCGCCAGTTAACATGCCAGATCCGAAAGCAGCAATCTATGCCAGCGCGCCTGACGGCGCATAGCCCCCTGATGACGGATGGCGTGCTAGATCGCCGCGCTCATAAGGTCGTTCTGAATTCTGTAATTCTCGCTCTTGACGACTTACGGCGCAGCGACCGGCCCGCTACCCATGCAGGATGGAGCAGCTTGAACGAGGCCATAGCCATAGACCTCGTCAAAACCAGCATCGCCAAGGTCCCTCGCCGATCCTGTTAACCGCTGAATTACCTCGTTCGCCGTCAGCTCTGGATTGGCAGCAAGTTGTGCAGCCGCCGCCGCAGATACAAACGGAGCGGCAAATGATGTCCCGGTCTTTGGACGCGCACCCTTGACCGACGCCGCCGTCCATATCTCCACTCCCGGTGCCGCCAGATCCACATGCGCGCCCTGCCCCGCCCGCCGATAAACCGTGCCATTCCGGTCAACCGCAGTCACCGCAACGACTGCAGGATAAGCCCCCGGATAGGCGGGT
>NZ_JBOFBI010000338.1:0-5154 GCF_051645465.1 Tabrizicola sp.
CCCTGGCGCGCTGGACCAGATCGTCCAGCGCTTCGGTACCGATCTCGTGGCCGAGGTCACGGGCCGGTCGCGCCGCATCGTGAGGAAGGGCGAGGGGCACGCTGCGCGCCTTGTCGTGGAAAGCCGGGCAGGATCTGCCCATCTCGCGGAAGCCGCCGCTTTCATGGATGACCAGAAGCGCATCCTGATCTTCTCGGATGCGGGCGGCACGGGGCGCAGCTATCACGCCGATCTTGGGGCCAAGAACCAGCGCTTGCGGGTCCACTACCTCTTGGAACCCGGCTGGAAAGCCGATGCCGCGATCCAGGGCCTGGGCCGCACCAACCGCACCAACCAGGCGCAGCCGCCGCTGTTCCGCCCCGTGGCCACCGATGTGAAGGCAGAAAAGCGGTTCCTGTCTACCATCGCGCGCCGCCTCGACACGCTGGGTGCCATCACGCGCGGCCAGCGCCAGACCGGCGGACAGGGGCTGTTCCGACCCGAGGACAACCTCGAGTCGCCCTATGCCCGTGATGCCCTGCGCCAACTCTACCGCCGCCTTTATCGCGGCGATGTGGCGGGCTGTTCGCTCGGGGCCTTCGAAGATGCGACCGGCCTGAGCCTGACTGATGACAACGGCCTGAAAGATGACCTGCCGCCGATCACGACCTTCCTCAATCGCCTGCTCGCGCTGACGATCGACATGCAGGCCGTGCTCTTCTCGGCCTTCGAGGAATTGCTCGACCAACGCATCGAGGGCGCCATCGCCGCCGGGGTCTACGACCTCGGGCTGGAGACGCTGCGCGCCGAAAGCTTCCGCGTGACCGACGCACGTGTCATCTACACTCATCCCGGCTCCGGCGCCGAAACCCAGCTGCTGAGCATCGCGGAAAAGCGGCGCAACACGCCGACCTCGCTCGCGGATGCGCTCGACTGGCTCGACGACCCGAAGGCACGGCTTCTGGTCAACAGCCGCTCCGGTCGCGCTGCGGTGCAGGTGCCTGCCACCAGCCTGATGCTCGACGATGGCACCATCGAGCCCCGCCTGCGGTTGATCCGGCCAACAGAAGCCAGCACCTTGCCGGCCAAGATGATGGAGGACACGCATTGGCTCGAGGCCGACCGCACCGCCTTCGCCGCCGCCTGGACTGCGGAACTGGCCGAGGTGCCGGAGTTCTCCGAAGCCACGCTGCACATCGTGGCGGGTCTCCTGCTGCCGATCTGGAAGCAGCTCCCCGAGGACGAAACCCGCGTCTACCGGCTGCAGACCGACGACGGCCAGCGCATCATCGGCCGCCGTGTCTCGCCCGCTTGGGTCGCGACCACGCTGGCCAATGACGCGCCGCAACTCTCGGCGGCGCAGGTCCATGCTCTCGTGCTGGAGGGAAAGACCGTGGTGCGGCTGGCCGAGGGGATGGAGTTGCACCGGTCCCGCGTCATGGGCGTGAACCGGATCGAGCTCTCGGGCTTCACGGAAGCGGCGAAGGATCGGCTCAAGGCAGATGGGTTCTTCTCGGAGATCATCAGCTGGAAGCTGCGCCTCTTCTGCCCGACCGACCCTACCGGCATCGCCGTGCTGGATCGTCTGCTTGCACGGTGTCCTGTGACGGGACTACATGCACGCGGGGGTTGTTGAGCCATGTATTCCGAGACCGACGAATTGATCCGAGCCCTCGCGGAAAACGCCGAAGGCGTCTGTCGCGCTTACCTTCCCGCCGGACGGCGGGAAGGGTCCTACTGGATCGTGGGCGATCTGCAGAACAATCCTGGCCGGTCGCTTTTCGTGCGGCTGACCGGGGCAGCTTCGGGACCCGGTGCGGCTGGCAAGTTCACGGACGGCGCGACAGGCGAGCATGGTGATCTTCTCGACATCATCCGCGAAAGGACCGGGATTTCCCGCTTTCCTGATCTTTTGGCTGAGGCCCGATCGCATCTGGGCCGTCCGCAGCCGGTCTTCCCGGATGTGCCAGTGCAAAGGAAGGCCAAGGCCCCCGGTGGCACGCCAGCGGCGGCGGCGCGGCTCTTCGCAGCCTCGGTGCCGGTAGCAGGCACGCTTGCCGACACCTACCTCCGCTCCCGAGGCCTGACCCAAGGCAGCAGGATGAGCGCCCTGCGCTTCCACCCGAAGTGCTGGCATCGGGATGAGGGCCAGACCCGGAGCGTCCCCAGACCGGCGCTGATCGCGGCGGTCACCGATGGGGCAGGGGCTTTGCAGGGCGTGCATCGCACTTGGCTGGCGCGTGACGGACAGGGGAAGGCGGCTGTCGAGACGCAGCGACGAGCCATGGGTCACCTCCTCGGCAATGCCGTCCGGCTGACCCCGCATGAAGACATCCTCGTCATCGGCGAGGGCATCGAGACCATGCTGTCCCTCGTTGAAGCCGCACCCGGCCTTCCCGTCTGGGCGGCGCTCTCGTCGGGTCACCTCGGGGCGGTCCTGCTGCCGGAGGCGGTGCAGCGCCTCTACATCGCCATCGACCGCGATCCGGCTGGGCGTGGCGCGGCAGAGAGGTTGAGCGCCAGAGCACTTGATGCCGGGATTGCCGTTCGGGTGCTGGAACCGCGGCTCGGGGATTTCAACGATGATCTCCGGGCGAACGGCAGGGAGGCGCTGCGCCAGCATCTGGCAGGGCAGATCGGGCCAGAGGATCGGCATCGCCTGTCAGGCTGAGCTGCATCGCGCAGGGGGCGGTCAGGGGACAGCGGGGCAGGTGTCACGAATCCCTTTCGCGGTTCTGGACCGTCGCTTTGCCCCTTCCCGGGCAATCTCATCCACCCGTCACCCGAGCGGCCTTCAAGAGATGGGCAGGCGGCCATCAAAGGGGCCGCCCCTTCAAGGACGGGGGGCGACTGATTTCCGCCGGCGGCAGAGCCGCCTTTGCATCGCGAGAGCCAAATCAGCCGCCCCCCGTCCTCCTCCACATGCGTTCCGGCCCCGAAAGGGGGTGAAGGGGCAGCCCCCGTGACGGCTTCCGCAGCCCATGAAGGCCGCGCGGGATGACGCGCGGACGAGACAGGCCCGGAGGCAAGAAACCGGTGACGATCCACACCAACGACGACGCGTATGAACCCGCCCACACCGCATCCCAGACCGCCCATGCGCTCGACGAGCTGCAGCTCTATGGCTACCGCGCCTTTGACGAGCCCGATCCGCGACCGATGCCCGATGGGCAGCGCCTCGCGGTCGCCGTCGCCGACATCTTCGACGCCCTCGTCGCGACCCTCGAAGACACCCGCATGGAGCCCGACCTCGAAGAGGTGCTCTGGGGCCAGGTCAACCTCTTCCACCGCGCCACGGCCCGGATCGAGCGGACGCTCGACGAGAACGAGCAGGCGCAGCGCCGCCTCCAGCGCGAGCAGGACGGCTCTGAGGTGAAATCGACCGAACTCGAGCGCCTGACGGCCGAAGGCCTGACCCTGATCGAACGGCGCAACTGCATGGACATGATGCGCGATCACGCCGCGACCGAGTTCGTCCATCACACGGGCTCCACCTGGCGCCCCCGCACCGGCTCGATGGTGAACCGCCAGCACCTGACCTCAGCCCTGATCGACAGCCGCGACTTCCTGGCCGCCAAGCGCCGCGCGGAAACCGAGGTGATGCTCCCCGCTGGCCCCAAGGTCGCCCTCACCGGTGGGACCGACTTCAACGATCATCGCCTGATCTGGGGCAAGCTCGATCAGGTCCGGACCAAGTATCCCGACATGGTCCTTTTGCATGGGGGAAGCCCCAAGGGCGCAGAGCTCATCGCCGCTAAATGGGCCGAATCCCGCGGCGTGACGCAGGTGGCCTTCAAGCCCGACTGGACCAAGCACGCCAAGGCCGCACCCTTCAAGCGCAACGACGCCATGCTGGACGTGCTCCCCGTGGGTGTCCTCGTCTTCCCGGGCAATGGCATCCAGGAGAACCTCGTCGACAAGGCCAAGAAGCTCGGCATCCCGGTCATGAAGTTCGAGAAGGGGGCGTGAGCCCCCGATTCTTCTCGGTGTGCCTTAGTTTGCCCAGCGTGTTTTGGGTCGATCATGATGACTTCAGTCGCTAAGATGATGAAAACACAGTCAGGGGTGTTCATGACGGCTATCGACCGAATCCTTCAGTCCTACCGCGATGCCGCTGTCACCGAGCGCGAGAAGGGCACCTACTTTGAGCGCCTAGCCCTAGCCTTCTTCCTGAACGATCCGGTGCAGGCCGAAGAGTACGATGCGGTATGGACCTGGTCTGACTGGGCCAAGGCGAACGGTCGCGACGGCAAGGACGTCGGCATCGATCTGGTTGCAAAATTGCGCAACGAGGATGGGCTCGCCGCGATCCAAGCCAAGTTCTATGCGGCTGACGCGCGTATCCAGAAGGCGCACATCGACAGCTTTATCTCCGCCTCGGGGAAAGAGCCTTTCCGCAGGCGCGTTGTCCTAGACACGACCGAAAAGGAATGGGGTACCAACGCCGAGGAGATGATCCGGGACCAAGCAATCCCCGTCGTCCGCATCGGTCTGACAGACCTCCGCGAGAGCCGGATCGATTGGACCATCTTCGAGGCTCGCGGCGAAATTGTTCTCAGCGCCAAGAAGTCCCTGCTGGACCATCAGAAGGATGCGCTGGCAAACGTCAGCAAGGGCCTCGCTGCGGCGGATCGCGGCAAGATGATCATGGCTTGCGGCACGGGCAAGACCTTCACCTCGCTGAAGATCGCAGAAGCCATTGCAGGCAAGGGCAAGCGCGTCCTGTTTATGGTGCCGTCGCTGGCATTGATGTCCCAGACTGTGCGTGAATGGACAAATGACACCGAAACGCCAATCCGGGCCTTCGCCGTCTGTTCTGACGCCCATGTTGGCAAACGGCGCAAGAACGCCGAGGACATCGCGGAAATCGAAATCCACGATCTAGCATTTCCGGCAACCACTGACCCGGTCAAGGTCGCAGAGAAGGCGGGCGAGGACGATCCGGAGCGGATGACCGTCATCTTCTCAACG
The DNA here is from genome assembly GCF_051645465.1 of Tabrizicola sp. Classification (GTDB taxonomy): domain Bacteria; phylum Pseudomonadota; class Alphaproteobacteria; order Rhodobacterales; family Rhodobacteraceae; genus Tabrizicola. The sequence goes on from NZ_JBOFBI010000338.1 coordinate 4,951, forward strand.
TACCAGTCCATCGTCACGCTCACCCGCGCACAGGAAGCGGGACTGCCCGAGTTCGATCTGATCATCTGCGACGAGGCTCACCGCACCACGGGTGCCACCCTCGATGGCGAGGAAGAGTCCAACTTCGTCAAGATCCACAGCAATGACCATGTCAAAGGCCGCAAGCGCCTTTACATGACCGCGACGCCGCGGATTTTCGGCGAC
>NZ_JBOFBI010000339.1:0-19450 GCF_051645465.1 Tabrizicola sp.
GGACAGCACAAGCGCCTCGAACCGGCGGCGAAGGTCAGATGATAATGGTGCGGGCAGGATGCATCCTCCTGACAAGGATGAATCACAACTCAACACACAAAGGAATCCCAAGATTCAGCGTAAAGGCAAAGTGCTCTAAGAACCACGGACCCGCCGAGGTTCACGACCGGACGTACTTCCTGTCGTTGTATGTCCGCGATCCCACTGGCATCCTCATGGAATATGCGACAGACGGGCCTTGGATGACCGTTGACGAAGCGCCCGACGCGCTTGGCCAGACCCCGTTCCTGCCGCCGCACGAAGTGGATCGCGCCGATGATCTGAAGGTGATGCTGCCCCAGTTTGCCCTGCCGGGCGAAGAGCGATTCCCCGCGCGCGACCTCCCCTTCATTCATCGCTTCAACCGACCAGAGCACCCAGATGGCACGACATTGGTGCTCCTGCATGGCACCGGCGGAAATGAGTCCGACCTGATGCCGATTGCCCGCCGCATTGCGCCGCATGCAACGCTTCTGGGGGTGCGCGGCCGGGCGACCGAGAAAGGAACCAATCGCTGGTTCCGGCGCATCTACGCCGCGGCGTTCGATCAGGCGGACATCCGCAGCGAATCCGAAGCCTTCGCGGCCTTCGTCGAAGGCGCAGTAACCGGTTACGGGATCGACACAGACAGGCTTTTCTTCCTTGGCTATTCCAACGGAGCAAACTTTCTGGCTGCCGTCATCCTCTTCCATCCCGGCGTCGTGCGGCGCGCGATCCTGCTGCGCAGTGCCCAGGTGCCGGAGAACCTACCGGCCGCAGATATCTCTGGAACGCCTGTGCTGATGCTCGATGGCCGCGATGATGTTTTTGCCAACGAAGCGTCAACACTGGCAGACGCCATGCGGGCCTGTGGCGCAAAAGTCGAGTCCCGGAAGCTCTCAGTCGGCCACGAACTGTCCGGCGCAGATGTCACCGACGCGGCGCGGTGGATTGGACAGTATCTTTCGGGCGCAGCGCCTGTTGAGGTGCACACCTAGGGTGCTTCTGGCACTCAACGACAGAGCCCCGCCAATGGTGCTGCGCGGAAAGCGAACGGCCGGTCTGGAGCAGCTGCACTGCGGCGATTGATCATCCTCGAACGACCGAGATGGGCCGGCTTCGACTGCCTGGAAGCCTGAACGGCACAACTCTCGCTTATCGCTCCAGCACCGCGTCAGATAAGAACAACCGACGCCGATCTTGCAATGAATCTCACGACCTCCGAAATGCCAACCGGATCTGCTTCTCGATCTCGACCATTGCGAAGAAGGCCGCGCCGATGCCGACTATCACAAGGCCGTCGACCAGAGGAACCGGCGCGGCGCCAAGAACGGTTTGCAGGGGTGCAAGGTAGGTGACGGCGAATTGGGCGGCTGTTATGGCGATGACCACGGACCAGACCACCTTGGTGCCACGCACGGCGGACCAGGTCAGTGAGGTGCCGTGGATGTTGCGGATGAAGAAGAGGTGGAAGATTTCGAGGACCACCAGCATGTTCATCGCCATGGTTTGAGCGAGAGCGAGCGAATAACCCTTCGCGAGCGCATAGGAAAAGATGCCGAAGACTGCCGCAAGGAAAAGAAGCGCCACCAGCACCACATGCCAGACAAGCCAGCCTGACAAGATGGGCGCGTTACGTGGCCTTGGTGGCCGGGCCATTGTGCCCGCCTCGGTCGGCTCGAAGGCGAGCGCCAGGCCCAGCGTGATGCCGGTGATCAGGTTGACCCAGAGGATCTGGACGGCGGTGATCGGAAGTGCCAGACCGGCCAGAAGTGCCAGGACCACCACCATTGCCTCGCCCGCGTTGGTGGGCAGCTCGAAGCTGATCACCTTCTTCAGGTTGTCCCAGACCGTCCGCCCCTCACGCACTGCCGCGACGATGGTGGCGAAATTGTCGTCGGCGAGAACAAGCTGGGCCGCCTCTTTCGCGGCCTCGGAGCCCTTCAATCCCATCGCTATGCCGGCATCCGCGCGCTTCAGCGCGGGTGCGTCGTTCACGCCGTCGCCCGTCATCGCGACAGACAGTCCGTTCGCTTGCAGTGCCGTGACAAGGCGCAGCTTGTGTTGCGGGCTGGTGCGGGCGAAGACGTTGACACCCGTGACCTCCAGCGCCAGCTGCGCGTCGTCGAGCTTGTCGAGATCGGCGCCGGTCAGAACACGGGATGGGTTTTCCAACCCGATCTCGGCGGCAATAGCCGCAGCGGTGCCCGCATGGTCGCCGGTAATCATCTTGACCTGGATCCCCGCCGCCCGACATTCGGCCACGGCGGCGATGGCCTCTGGGCGGGGCGGGTCGATCAGGCCGACGAGGCCCAGGAAGTCCAGACCTCCGGCCAGTGCCTTTGCATCGATCCGCGTATGCGTCTCAACCCGCTCAGCCAGCGCCAGCACCCGAAGCCCGTGACGTGCCAGCGCCTCGGCCCGGTCATGCCAGTGCCCGTAGTCCAACCCCGCGCACATGCGCAGCACCCTTTCCGGCGCGCCTTTAACGTGAGTCAGGCGTCCTGCCGGACCTTCGGTCAGAACGGCCATGAAACGGTGGCGGCTGTCGAAGGGAACGGCGTCGAGCCGCCGCGCCACATGATCGCCCCCGGCCTTTCCGGCAAAGGCCAAAAGCGCGCCTTCCATCGGATCGCCCTCGACTGACCATTGCCCGTCCTTGAAGTGAAGCCCTGCATCGTTGCAAAGCGTTGCAGCAAGAGCGAGGCGAGTTAGATCACCCGCAGGTGTGATCGCACCTTTTGGCGCATAGCCGTCGCCGGTAATGGCAAAGGCACCTTCGGGCGTTTCAACGGCTGCAACGACCATCTCGTTGCGGGTCAGGGTTCCGGTCTTGTCGGTGCAGATGACCGACACCGATCCGATGGCCTCGATGGCGGGCAGGCGGCGGACGATAGCATGGCGGCTGGCCATAGCCTTCACGCCGATAGCCAGGGTGATGGTCATCACGGCGGGCAGGCCTTCCGGGATCGCGGCCACCGCGACGCCGACCACGGCCATGAACATCTCGGCGAAGGCGTGGTGGCCGACGTAGGTGCCGTAGACCAGGAGCAGGCCCGAGGCGAGGAGGATCAGGGCCGACAGCCAGCGCGCGAAGCTGTCCATCTGCGCGACCAGGGGGGTCGTAAGCTCCTCTACCGCGGCAAGCAGTCCGCCGATCCGCCCGATCTCGGTCCGCGCGCCGGTGGCGACCACCAGCCCCCGCGCGGTGCCCTGGGTTACCAGTGTCCCAGACCACAGCATCGACTGCCGATCGCCAAGGGGCACATCAGCTGCAACCGGTTCCTCGGCTTTCTCGACCGGAACGGATTCGCCGGTCAGGATCGCCTCCTGAGCCCCAACACCTCGTGCCTCGACGACGCGCAGATCGGCCGGTACCTTGTCGCCTGCCTCTAGCAGCACGATGTCTCCTGGTACGAGATCGGCACTGTCGACGCTTAGCCGCCGCCCGTCACGGAGCACGGCGGCGCGGGGTGTGAGCATCTGCCGGATCGCTGCCATCGAGGCCTCGGCCTTGCCCTCCTGGATAAAGCCAATCACGGCGTTGGCCAGGACAACGGCCAGGATCACCCCTGTATCGACCCAGTGCTGCATCGCCCCCGTCACCACGGCGGCACCCAGAAGCACGAGGACCAGAACGTTTTGAAACTGCGCGAGGAACCGCGTCAGCGGACCTCGCGCCCGTTGCTCCGGCAGGCGGTTCGGTCCCTGTTCGGCCAGCCGCCGCGCGGCCTCCGTGGTGGTCAGTCCACCAGCGGTCGCTGATAGCCCCTCAAGGCAGACCGCAACGGTCTTGGCATGCGGATCAGTCAGCGGCATTTTCGGGTGTCCACGCCATCGCTGCGAACCCGCCCGAAAGCCGAAACCTCATGCCTCCGGCACCAATTCCTTCTTCTTGTTGGAGGCTGCTTTCGGGCCCGACGTCTCCGCCGCAGCGACATGCCGTTTCACGGCAACGAAGCTGTCCGGGGTGACCGAGATCGAGTCGATCCCGGCCTTGACCAGAAGCTTGGCGAAGGCAGGATCATTGCTTGGGGCCTGACCACAGAGGCCGACTTTGGCGCCAGCCTTATGGGCACATGCGACCAGGCTTTCGATCATCCACAGGACGGCCGGATCGGATTCGTCGAACAGCGCCGCGAGCTCTTCCGAATCTCGATCCACGCCCAGGGTGAGTTGCGTCAGATCGTTGGAGCCGATGGAAAAGCCGTCGAAGCGGGAAGCGAAGTCTTCGGCGAGGATCACGTTGGCGGGAATCTCGCCCATGACATAGACCTGAAGCCCGTCCTTCCCACGTTTCAGGCCGTGCTTGGCCATGGTGGCGAGCACGCGGTCTGCCTCTTTCGGGCTGCGGCAGAAGGGGATCATTACGACAACGTTGTCAAAGCCCATCTGGTTGCGCAGGCGATGGATGGCCTTGCATTCCAGCGCAAAGCCCTCTTCGTAGCGGGGCGAGTAGTAGCGCGAGGCGCCGCGGAAGCCGATCATCGGGTTTTCTTCCTTCGGCTCGAATTCGCGCCCGCCAAGAAGCTCTGCGTATTCGTTGGTCTTGAAATCGCTCATCCGCACGATGACGGGGCGCGGGTAGGCGACCGCAGCGATCTGCGACAGACCGCGGGCGAGGCCGTCGACGAAGAACTCGGTCTTGTCGGCAAAGCCTTTGGTAAGCTCGGCAATTTCGGCCTTGGCGGCCTCGTCCTTCAGGCGGTCGAAGTTGACGAGTGCCATCGGGTGGACCTTGAGCGCGTTGTTCACCACGAATTCCATCCGCGCCAATCCGACACCATCGAAGGGCAAGCGCCACCAGCGGAACGCGGCGGAGGGGTTGGCGAGGTTCAGCATGATGTTCGTGCGGGTCTTCGGCAGATCGTCGATGCGCAGCTCTTCGGCCTCGAACTCGGCGATGCCTTCGTAGATCACACCTTCGTCGCCGCCCGCGCAGGAGACGGTCACCTCTTGCTCGTCATGCAGGACGTGGGTCGCGTTGCCTGTGCCGACGATGGCGGGAAGGCCCAGTTCGCGGCTCACGATGGCAGCGTGGCTGGTGCGGCCGCCATGGTCGGTGACGATGGCCGAGGCGCGTTTCATGATCGGGACCCAGTCGGGGTCGGTAGTGCCGGTCACAAGGATCGAGCCGTCGACGAACTGGTCGATCTCGTGCGCGCTTTCGATGATGCTGACGCGGCCGGTGGCGACGGCAGAGCCAACGCTGAGGCCTTTCAGCAGGGGCTTGCCAGCCTTCTTGACCGTGTAGGACTTGATCGCACCCGCATCGGCGCGCGACTGCACGGTTTCGGGGCGGGCCTGGACGATGAAAAGCTCGCCCGTGTCGCCGTCGCGGGCCCATTCCATGTCCATCGGCTGGCCGTAGTGATCTTCGATCGTGACTGCCATGCGGGCCAGTTCGAGGATCTCGGCATCGCTCAGCACCCAGGCGGCACGTTCGGCCTTGGAGGTGGGGACATTCTTGGTAGCCCCGCCTTCTGCCCCGGCGTAGATCATCTTGATCTCTTTCGAGCCGCGGATCTTCTTCACGATCGGGGTCAGGGACTTCCTTGAAAGGAAGGGCTTGTAGACCTCGTATTCATCCGGGTTCACCGCGCCCTGCACGACGTTTTCGCCCAAGCCCCAGGCCGCCGTGATCAGCGCCACTTTGTCAAAGCCACTTTCCGTGTCGATCGAGAACATCACGCCCGACCCGCCGGTGTCGGACCGGACCATCCGCTGAACGCCGATCGACAGGGCGACCTTGGTGTGACCGAAACCCTTCAGCTGCCGATAGGTGATGGCACGATCGGTGAAGAGCGAGGCGAAGCAGCGGCGGCAGGCGGCGAGGACGGCCTTTTCACCGCGGACGTTCAGATAGGTTTCCTGCTGGCCGGCGAAGCTTGCGTCCGGCAAGTCTTCCGCTGTGGCGCTGGAGCGGACGGCGACGGGCAGGTCGGTGGTTTTCGCCCGCCGCGAAAGCTCACGGTACGACCTCAGGATGTCAGCCTCGATGTCCTTCGGCCAGTCGCCCGCAAGGATCATGGCCCGGACCCGGGAGCCGGCTTCGTGCAGGGTGATCTTGTGGTCCTGCCAACTGGAAATCACGTCATCGATTCGGGCGTCGAGGTCATTGGCGGTCAGATAGGCGCGATAGGCGTCGGCGGTAGTTGCAAAGCCCCCGGGGACCTTGATCCCCTTCTTGCCCAGCTGCTGGACCATCTCGCCAAGCGAGCTGTTCTTGCCGCCAACCAGCGCGACATCGCCGCGCGCGAGATCTTCAAACCACATGACATTGACTGATTTCGTGGGCATCGGTTGCTCCCCGGTGTTGAATGAACGGCCGACGTGACCATGTGCCATTTTTTCGGTTCCGGTATTGACGCGGATCAAAGTGAACACCGGGGATTGCCGGTCTATTGAACGCAGCAGAAGAAATGGAGGCTGTGATGAGCAAGACCGACATCCTGAGTGTGATGACAAGGATCAAGGGCGCCTCAGCCTTGGATCGGGAGACTTTGGCAGCGGCAGAAATAGTCGTGCGGCGGGTCTTTCCGACGCTGCCCGCGCCATCGAAGGTCGCGTTGGAGCCGGTGGAGGAAGTGCTGCATCTGGTCGATCTGGCCTTGCCGGGCTGGACGATCCAGCTGACCGGCAAAGCGCGAGAGCCTGACGGACATTGGCGCTGTTCGCTGCGCGAAACGCGGGGGAGTGACGAGGACGAGGTTGTCGGTCTGGGAACCGGCCCGGCGGTCGCCCTTGCGCTTCTTGAGGCGCTTCTGGATGTGACCCAGCAAAAGGACCTGTCCTGAGCCGATTGCGAGACCCGCGACCGGACTCCGCTGACACACGTGATGGTCGTCTTTTCTGACAGACCTACGAATGCTTCCCGCAAAGGAGCCTGCCTGCCATGGGGGAAAGATCAGACATCGTCTTTCGCGCGACGGGCCTGACCAAGGTCTACAGAAGCGGCGAGCAGGAAGTGCATGCCCTTCGCGGCGTGGATTTCCAGGCCGCAAAAGGCGAGTTTGTTGTCATCCTCGGACCTTCGGGATCGGGCAAGTCGACCTTCCTCAACATCGTGGGCGGGCTTGATACTGCGACCGCCGGCGAGGCCTGGTTCGAGGAGCACCAGCTTACGGTGCTGAGTGAAGGCGAACTCACACAGTACCGCCGCGACCACGTGGGCTTTGTCTTCCAGTTCTACAACCTGGTCCCGAGCCTCACCGCCCGCGAAAATGTCCAGCTGGTTACCGAAATCGCTCGCCACCCGATGCCCGCCGACGAGGCATTGGCGCTGGTGGGGCTTGCGGAACGCGCCGACCATTTCCCGGCCCAGCTCTCTGGGGGTGAACAGCAACGCGTCGCAATCGCTCGCGCCATCGCCAAGAACCCCGAGGTGCTTCTGTGCGACGAACCGACCGGGGCCTTGGACAGCGCGACAGGCATCAAGGTGCTGGAAGCGCTGACCCAAGTGAACCGGGCGGTGGGCGCGACGACCCTGGTCATCACCCACAACGCCGCCATTCGCGACATCGCCGACCGGGTGCTGCGCTTTGCGGACGGACGGATCGTCGAAGAGACCGTCAACGCGACCAAGAAGGCCCCGGCGGAGGTCGTATGGTGATCCCGCCTCTCCGCCGCAAGGTCCTGCGTGACCTGCGCCGCCTCTGGGCGCAGGTGCTGGCGATTGCGCTGGTGCTTGCGGCGGGAGTGGCAACGCTGATCCTGGGGAACGGCGCCTACTCCTCGCTGCATGAGACGCGTGCCCGCTACTACGAAGAGAACCGCTTCGCCGATGTGTTTTCCGATGTGACCCGCGCGCCCCGTGCGCTTCTTGCCGAGATCGAGGAGATCGAGGGCGTTCTCGACGCTGAAGCGCGGATCGTGAAGCTTGGTCTTCTAGACTTGCCAACGATGGCGGAGCCGGGCTCGGTCCTCTTCGTGTCTCTTCCCGGCAGCAACGGCACCGGCCTGAACCGGCTTTATCTCAAGCGTGGGCGGCTGCCTGACCCGCAATCGGCCCATGAGGTGGCGGTCTCGGACGGTTTCGCCACGGCACATCGCCTTGCCCCGGGCGATAAGTTGCCGGTGCTGATGAACGGCCAGCGTCGCGAGCTTCTGATCACCGGCGTCGCGCTCTCGCCCGAGTTCATCTACGCCCTGGGCCCCGGCCAGATGATGCCGGACCCCCGCCGCTACGGCATCGTCTGGGCGCCCCGTGCCAGCCTTGAGGCCACCTACGATCTGGAAGGCGCCTTCTCGAATGTAGTCCTTAAGCTGGCCCCCGGTGCCAACCCGGACCGGGTGATCGAGGTCCTGGACCGGCTGACGACCCCTTACGGCGGCGTGGGCGCCTCGGCACGCAAGGACCAGATTTCGCATGCTTTTCTGGACGCCGAGATGAAGCAGCTTTCGGCCATGGCCAAGGTCCTGCCGCCAATCTTCCTGCTCGTCGCGGCGATGCTTGTGAACATGACGCTTGCGCGTCTGATCGCGCTGGAACGGGAACAGATCGGGCTTCTGAAGGCGATCGGCTATTCCTCTCGCGCGGTGGCGCAGCACTACATCGAGTTCGTGCTGCTCATCGCCGTCGTCGGGATCCTGATCGGCTTTGGCGGCGGGGCCTGGCTCGGGGCGGGCCTTGCACGCATGTACGCCCGGTTCTTCACCTTTCCCTACCTCGTCTTCACCCGCGACCCTCAGCTCTACGGGGTCGCCGCGATGATCACGTTTGGCGCTGCATTGGGTGGCGCCATCTATGCGGTGCGCGGGGTGGTGAAGCTGCCGCCCGCCGTCGCCATGTCACCACCGGCCCCCGTGACGTACCGGCAACGCATGGGCTGGTTCCGCCGTTTGATGCCGCTCCGCCAGACCGGCGTGATGGTGGCACGGCATCTTTTTCGCTGGCCGTTCCGAACCGCCTCCAGCATCCTTGGGGTCGCCATGGCCGTTGCGATCCTTGTCGCGTCGCTTTGGTCCTTCGGATCGATCAACCACATGATCGACATCACCTTTTTCCGCGCAGAGCGGCACGACGCCATGGTCGTCTTCGGCATGCCGGAGCCGAACCGCGCCACGTTCGCTGCGGCCAAGATGCCGGGGGTGATGGTTGCCGAGCCCTTCCGCATGGTCACGGCGAGGATCAGCCATCGGAACCATTGGAAGAAGCTCTCGGTCACCGGCCGACCGGCTGATGCAAAGCTCTCGCGGGTCCTGGACCCGGACCTGCAGCCGATGCCCATGCCTAGGGAAGGGTTGATCCTTTCCGAGGCTCTGGCCGATGCGCTGTCGGTCGGTCCCGGCGATCTGGTGACGGTCGAGGTGCTGGAAGGCGCGCGTCCGACGGTGACCCTGCCGGTCAGCGGCATCTCGCTTGGCTATGTCGGCCTTGCTGCTGCGATGGAGATTGGGGGATTGAACCAGCTGATGGGCGAGGGCGCCGTTGTGTCTGGCCTGAACCTGCAAATCGATGCAGCGCAGGAACAGGCGTTCTACGCGGCTGCGAAAGCTGCCCCGAAGACCGAATTCATCATTGTCACGGCTCTGACGGTCAACCGCTTCAAGGAGACGATCGCCGAGAACATCACCGTGATGATCTCGGTCTACGTGATCCTTGCCACCATCATCGCTGTTGGGGTCGTCTACAACTTCTCGCGCATCGCACTCTCTGAGCAGGGACGCGAGCTTGCCAGCCTGCGCGTTCTTGGCTTCACCAGGGGCGAGGTCTCGCGCGTCCTCTTCGGCGAACTGGCTGTCGTCGTTCTGCTTGCCCAGCCGATCGGCTGGCTGATCGGTTATGGCATAAGCCTCGCGATGGTCGCGGCCTTCTCCTCCGACCTCTACCGCGTCCCCTTGGTCCTTGGCCGTGAGGTCTTTGCGGCCGCCAGCCTCATTGTCTGCGCCTCGGCTTTGGTTTCGGCCTTCGCGATCAGGGGCCGGATCAACAATCTCGACATGATCGAAGTCCTGAAGACACGGGAGTGACCCATGCGCCGCCTCATCCCTGCCGCCACCGCCATAGCCGTCATCGCCTTCCTGGTCTGGGCGTTCAAGCCTCGCCCGGTCGAGGTGGAACTGGCCGAAGTCGCCCCCCGCAGCCTGGAAGTCGCCGTCGAGGAAGAGGGCGAGGCACGGATCCGCGAGGTCTTCACCGTCTCGGCCACCATCACGGGCAAGCTAAAACGCATCAGCCTGCATGCTGGGGACGAAGTGACCGAAGGCGAAACCGTGGTCGCCGCCATCGGTCCCGCCGCCCCGGTCCTTCTCGACAGCCGCTCGCGGGCGGTGGCCGAAGCGACAGCCGCCGCCGCGCAAGCGGCCATGGACCTTGCCCGCGCCCAGCTTGCACAGGCCGAGGCAACGCTGGAGTTCATGACCGGAGAGGCCAACCGCGCCATCGCGCTTTACGAAAAGGGCGCGGTTTCACAGCGGACCTACGACAACGCCGTCCGCGAGCGGAAGACGGCCGAGGCGGCGGTCAGCAGTGCGATTGCCAACCTTGCCGTGCGCGAGAAGGAACTGGAAAGCGCGCTTGTCGTGCTGCGGTCGGACAGGAACGGCGAAAGGGACAAATGCTGCGTGAACATCGTCGCCCCGGTCTCGGGTCGGGTGCTGCGGGTGCTGACGGAAAGCGAGCAGGTCGTCCAACCGGGCACTCCGATCCTGGAGATTGGCGATCCAGTTAATCTGGAGATCGTGGTCGACCTTCTGTCTCGCGACGCCGTGCGCGTGAAGGAAGGGGCCGAAGCAAGCATCACCGGCTGGGGCGGCGCACCTATCCCGGCCAAGGTGGAACGGGTCGAACCTTCGGCGGTGACCAAGATCTCGGCTTTGGGGATCGATGAGCAGAGGGTAAAGGTCATCCTCAGCCTTTCCGGTCCGGCAGAAGGTTGGAGCGAGCTTGGCCACGGCTTCCGCGTCATCACCCGCATCGCGCTTTGGCGGGGTGACAACGTGCTAACGATCCCGGTCGGCGCGCTGTTCCGTGATGGAGCGGATTGGGCGACCTATGTTGTCCGCGACGGGCGGGCCGCCCTGCAGCGGATCACCCTGGGCGAGCGGAATGAGAACTACGCACAGGTGCTGGAAGGGCTGGCCGAAGGGGACGACGTGATCCTGCATCCAAGCGATCTGGTCGTTGAGGGCGGCGCGGTGAAAGGCCTGCCGGTTCAGGAGGAGTGACCGGAGATTCTGCGCCCGGCCTCAGAGGTGAATCGACGCGGCATGATCTCGATCAAGGCTGGGCCGTTGCCCGGTGCTAGTGTTGCAATGTGGGCTGCCGTTGCGAACTCGATGCATGCCGCCTGAACTTGGCCGCGTTGGCAGCGAGGTTGCATGCGGCGGTCAGCCGCTCCGCTGGGATATCGGCTGAGAAAGGAAACCCAATGCTGCAGATACGCATTCACGGTCGCGGAGGACAGGGTGTGGTAACTGCTGCCGAAATGCTGTCGATCGCGGCCTTTGAGCAAGGCCGCCACGCCCAGGCCTTTCCCAGCTTCGGCTCGGAACGCACCGGCGCGCCGGTCGTGTCCTTCTGCCGGATCGACGACAAACCGATCCGCTCACGCGAACCGATCAGTGCCCCTGACGTGCTGATCATCCAGGACGTGCATCTATTGCACCAGGTTGACGTGTTTCAGGGTCTGATGCCGCAGGGATATGTCCTGATCAACTCCGGGCGAACGGCGAGCGAGCTGGGTCTGGACGACGTGGTCGCGCGGATGCCGCCGGGGCGTGTGATCACGCTACCTGCGACCGACATCGCCATGAAGCATCTGGGGCGGCCGCTGCCGAATGCGGTCCTGCTGGGGGGATTTGCCGCAATGACCGGGTTGATCACGCTTGAGGCGGTGGTCCACGCCATCCACGACAAGTTCAAGGGGTCCGTCGCCGAGCGCAATGACGCCGCTGCGACCGAGGCCTATGACCTTCTCGCCGCAAAGGAGACGTCATGATCAGCCAGATGGAAGGCTCGCAGGCGGTCGCGCAGTCGGTCGCCCTGTGTCGGCCCGAGGTGATCTGTGCCTATCCGATTTCTCCGCAGACCCATATCGTCGAAGGGCTGGGCGCGCTGGTCAAGGGCGGCACGCTGGCCCCTTGCGAGTTCCTGAACGTCGAAAGCGAATTTGCCGCGATGAGCGTGGCCATCGGTTCCTCGGCAACGGGTGCCCGCACCTACACGGCGACCGCAAGTCAGGGTCTCCTGTTCATGGTCGAGGCCATCTACAACGCCTCGGGCCTAGGGTTGCCGATCGTGATGACGGTCGCCAACCGCGCCATCGGGGCGCCGATCAACATCTGGAACGACCATTCGGATTCGATGAGCCAGCGTGATTGCGGCTGGCTGCAGCTCTTTGCCGAAAGCAACCAGGAGGCGGTGGACCTGCACATTCAGGCATTCCGGCTTGCTGAAGAGCTGTCGATGCCGGTGATGGTCTGCATGGACGGTTTCATCCTGACCCACGCCTATGAGCGGCTGGATATCCCCTCGCAAGCTCAGGTGGATGCGTTTCTGCCGCCCTATGAGCCGCGGCAGGTGCTTGACCCGGCCGAGCCGGTGTCGATTGGCGCGATGGTGGGGCCGGAGGCGTTCATGGAGGTCCGCTATATCGCGCATGCGAAGCAGACCATGGCGCTGGAGCGGATCCCTGAAATCGCTGCCGAGTTCGAGGCTGGTTTTGGCCGCGCGGCGGGGGGCTTGGTTCGGGGCTACCGGATTGACGACGCCGAAACCATCGTGGTTGCGCTTGGCTCTGTCGTGGGCACTTTGGAAGAGACCGTCGATGCCATGCGCGACGGGGGCGAAAAGATCGGCCTGCTGTCGATCCGATCCTACCGGCCCTTCCCCTTGGCGGCCGTGCGGGGGGCACTCAAAGGCGCAAAGCGTGTCGTTGTGCTGGAGAAGAGCTTTTCAGTGGGCATGGGGGGCGTGGTCTCGGCTGATGTGCGGATGGCCCTCTCGGGGATCAAGTTGCGCGGTTACACCGTTGTCGCGGGCCTTGGTGGCCGCCCGATCACGCAAGGATCGCTACGACGGATGCTTGCCGATGCGGTGGCGGACCGGCTGGAACCCCTGACTTTCCTCGATCTGAACCACGAAGTCGTCAACCGCCAACTTGCCCGCGAAGCGTCGATGCGGCGGTCTGGCCCGATCGCCGAGAACCTGCTGCGCGACATCGGTGGCAAGGCTGAAAAGGTGGAGGTGAGGCCATGACGCAGGAGATCAAGTTCTACCAGACCGGGACCTTTACCGTCGGCAACCGGCTCTTGGACCCGGCGCAAAGGACCGTTCAGGCCTCGATTGCGCGCGACAACTCGCTGACCTCCGGCCACCGCGCCTGTCAGGGCTGCGGCGAGGCCTTGGGCGCGCGCTATGCTGTTGATGCCGCAATGCGCGCGACGGGCGGGCAACTGATCGCCGCCAATGCGACGGGCTGCCTTGAGGTGTTTTCCACGCCCTACCCCGAAACGAGCTGGAAACTGCCCTGGCTCCACAGTCTCTTCGGCAATGCGGCGGCGGTCGGGACGGGCATCGCCGCGGCCCTGAAAGTCAAGGCTGCGAACGCCGGGCTTGAGCAGAGCGCAGTCCGAGTGATCGCGCAAGGCGGCGATGGTGGCACCACCGACATCGGATTTGGCTGCCTGTCGGGCATGTTCGAGCGCAACGATGATGTGCTCTACATCTGCTACGATAACGAAGGCTATATGAACACTGGCGTGCAGCGGTCGTCAGCAACACCACCTGCCGCGCGAACCGCAACGACTATGCCGCTCGGCCCCAATCCGGGCGCAGAATTCGGCAAGGGCAAGAACGTGCCGCTGATCGCGGTGGCCCACGAGATTCCTTACGTCGCCACAGCCACGGTGGCCGACCTTCGCGATCTCGAAGCCAAGGTCGAAAAGGCGATGTCGATGCGCGGCGCGCGTTATCTGCAGGTCTTCGTGCCCTGTCCGCTGGGCTGGGGGGCCGCCAGTTGCGACACGATCAAGCTCGCGCGCCTCGCCCGAGAAACCGGCATCTTCCCGGTGTTCGAGGCCGAAGCAGGTGAGATCACCAGCGTCGCGAAAATCCGTCACCGGGTTCCCGTTGAGGACTATCTGAAGCTGCAGAAGCGCTACGCGCATCTTTTCGGCAGCCACCCCCGCCCCGATCTCGTCGCGCGGATTCAGGCGATGGCGGACAAGAACATCAAACGCTTCGGCTTGCTGGAGGATGCGGCATGACGATGAAAAAGCCCTATGCCATCACGCTTGATCCAGGATCGTCGCTTGCCAACAAGACCGGGTCGTGGCGCACCGAACGCCCGGTCTATGTCGACCGGCTGCCACCCTGCAACCACGAATGCCCGGCGGGCGAGGACATCCAGGGCTGGCTCTATCACGCTGAGAGCGGGGACTATGAGGCGGCCTGGCGGCATCTGACGCGCGACAACCCGTTCCCGGCGATCATGGGGCGGGTCTGCTACCATACCTGCGAGACCGCCTGCAATCGGGCGAAGCTTGATACGGCCGTAGGGATCAATTCAGTCGAACGGTTTCTGGGCGATGAGGCGCTGCGGCAGGGTTGGGCCTTTGCGGCACCGGCAGCCGAGACCGGCAAGACGGTGCTCGTTGTAGGGGCCGGGCCTTCGGGCCTCTCCGCCGCCTATCACCTGCGCCGGATGGGCCATGCGGTGACGGTGATCGAGGCAGGCGAAAAGCCGGGCGGGATGATGCGGTTCGGCATCCCGAAATACCGGCTGCCGCGCGACGTGCTGGACGGCGAGGTGGCGCGTATCGCTGCGATGGGCGTGCGGTTCCGCTACGGTGAGAAGGTGGCGGATATCGCGGTGACGATGAAAGAGGTCGGCGCCGACACGACCTTCCTTGCCATCGGGGCGCATATCGCCAAGCGCGCTTACATTCCCGCCAAGGACTCCTCGCGCATTCTGGACGCCGTGTCGGTGCTGCGGTCGATGGAGGGCGAGGAGAAGCCGATGCTCGGCCGGCGTGTGGTCGTCTATGGCGGAGGCAATACGGCCATCGACGTCGCCCGCAGTGCGCGGCGCCTCGGGGCAACCGACGCCATCATCGTCTACCGCCGCACCCGCGACAGAATGCCCGCGCATGATTTCGAGCTGGAAGAAGCGCTGGAGGAAGGCGTTAAGGTGAAGTGGCTGTCGACCATCACCGGAGCCGAGGGCGGGCAGCTGACCATCGAAAAGATGGTGCTGGACGCTGACGGCAAACCGCAACCGACCGGCGAGTTCGAAACACTGGAGGCGGACTCGCTGGTGCTGGCGCTTGGACAGGATGTGGACCTGTCGCTCTTGTCCTCGATCCCCGACCTGATGACCGCCGACGGCGTGGTGCAGGTCGATCCCGACACGATGATGACGGGGCATCCGGGGCTCTTCGCCGGGGGCGATATGGCACCGGGTGAGCGAAATGTCACGGTTGCCATCGGCCACGGCAAGAAAGCCGCCCGCCACATCGACGCCTGGCTGCGGGGTGAGACGTTGCCAGCCAGGGCTGAGAAGCGGCTGGCGGGCTTTGATCGGCTGAACACCTGGTACTATGCCGATGCGCCCAAGACGATGCGCCCGCAGCTGGACCTCGCGCGGCGCACGTCGAGTTTTGACGAAGTGCAGGGCGGCCTCAGCGAAGCCACGGCTTTGTTTGAGGCCCGGCGCTGCCTGAGTTGCGGCAACTGCTTTGAATGCGACAACTGCTATGGCGTCTGTCCCGACAACGCGGTGATCAAGCTTGGACCGGGCAACCGGTTCGCGATCAATCTGGACTACTGCAAAGGCTGCGGCATCTGCGCTGCGGAATGCCCCTGTGGGGCCATCGAGATGGTGCCGGAAGAAACCTGAACCGTCAGCAAATCCGGGGCAGTTGCTCGCCGACAAGCATGTCGACAATCCGGTTGCCGCCAAAAAGGGTGCGCATGGTGACCATGCCGCTGTTCTCCGATACAGCTCGACCGATGATCGCGGCGCCAACGCCTGCCGGGGTGGCGCGCATTGCGGCCAGCGCCGCCTGCGCTTGTGGCTCGGGTACGAACAGAACAAGCGTTCCTTCATTGGCAAGGTACAACGGATCAAGTCCCAGAATCTCGCAGACCCCGCGTACTTCGGGATGGATGGGAAGATGGGCCTCATCGATCTCGATGCCGACGCCCGCTGCTTCCGCCATTTCGTTCAACGCCGAGGCCAGACCGCCGCGCGTCGCATCGCGCGCGGCGACCGTTCCGGGAGCAGCAGCAAGGACCGCTTCCATGAGCTGGCCCAGGCTTTGACAGTCCGAAGCTATGGTTGTCGACAACGCCATGTCGCCACGCGCGGCGAGAATGGCTGCCCCATGGTTGCCGAGAACGCCGTTGACCAGGGCGACGTCGCCGGGCCGGATATTGGCAGCGGCGAGATTTCGTCCAACAGGGATCACGCCAATGCCCGAGGTCGTCACAAAAATCCGATCCGCAGCACCGCGCCCGACCACCTTGGTATCGCCGGTGACGATGCGCACGCCCGCGCTCTTTGCTTCACGCGCCATTGACGCGACAATCCTGTGCAACAGCGCAACCTCGCAGCCTTCTTCGATGATGAACGCAGCGGACAACCAGAGGGGTCTCGCCCCCCCGACCACAAGGTCGTTCACCGTGCCGCAAACGGCGATCTTTCCGATGTCGCCGCCGGGAAATTCGACAGGTGTCACGACGAAACTGTCGGTCGTAAAGGCGAGCTGCGCGCCCGGTTCGGTCAGTGCCGGATGGCTCAACCGGGCCTGATCCTCTTTGCCCGGCGGATCAAACGCGGACCGAAAGACCGCGTCGATCAGATCATGCATCGCCCGCCCGCCGCCGCCATGGGCAAGGGTCACGTGGGTATCTCCCAGCGCCGGTCTCACGGTGCGACCGTCGACAGCCGTGCGCCGCCGTATTGCCAGTAGGCCGCACATGCGCCTTCTGACGACACCATCAGGGCACCGAGTGGCGTGTCGGGTGTGCAGCCGCGCCCGAACTGCGGACATTGCAGCGGCTTCATGCGCCCGGTCATGACCTGCCCGCAGGCGCAGCCGTCCGGCTCAGCCACCACGCGCGGACCAGCACCATAGCCGATACCGAACTTCTCCTCGGCGTCGAACGCGCGATACTTCTCGCGAATGCGGAGGCCAGAGAGATCGATCTCGCCCAGGCCCCGCCATTCGAAACTGGGGCGGCGTTCGAAGACGTCGGCCATCGCAGCCAAGGACGCTGGATTGCCGTGTTCGGGCACCACGCGGGCGTATTGGTTTTCCACTTCGGCGCGTCCTTCGTGGATCTGGGTCAGGACCATCAGCACCGATTGCAGCAGGTCCAGCGGCTCGAACCCCGCCACGACGATTGGCTTGCCATAGTCGCGGGCGATGAAATCGTAAGGATGAGTGCCGATCACCATCGACACATGGCCGGGGCCGACGAAACCATCCAGCACCATATGCGGATCGTCCAGCAGCGCCTTGATCGGTTCTGGCACCGTGATGTGATTGCAGAAAAGGCTGAAGTTGGTCAGCCCCTCTGCCGCCGCCGTCTGCAGGGTAATCGCGGTAGAGGGTGTTGTGGTTTCAAACCCCAGCCCAAAGAAGATCACCTCGCGCGCAGGGTTGCATCTGGCCAGTTCCAGCGCATCAAGGGGCGAATAGACTATCCGTACGTCGGCCCCCGCGGCGCGTGCCTGCAACAGGGACTTGCCCGTGCCGGGCACCCGCATCGCGTCGCCGAAGGTCGTGAAGATCACCTCGGGGCGTTCGGCCAGCTGAATGGCCTCATCCACTCGGCTGCGTGGCAGCACGCAGACTGGACAGCCCGGTCCATGGATGAATTCGATCCCTGGAGGCGTCAATTTGTCGAGACCATAGCGAAAGATCGCATGCGTGTGCCCTCCGCAAATCTCCATGACATGAATGGGCTTGGTGGCGGTTGCCCCCAGAGAGTCGGTGACTTTCTCGATCGCCGCCAGCAGCGATTTCGCGGCAACCGGGTCGCGGAACTCGCTGACGTATTTCACTGGGCCTGCTCCAGTCCAGCGGCAGTTTCGGCTATTGCTCCAAGGGCTTCCTGCATTTCTCCAAGATCGCGCAGAGCTGCGAGTGTCTTGGCCGCTTCGTCCGCATCGATCACCGCCATGGCAAAACCGACGTGGATCAGCGTCCATTCCCCGATCAACAAAGTCAGCGGGTCGCGCGCGATGCAGGCGACCGATACCTCGCGCTGCACGCCCGATATCTCGGCCATTGCCATCTGGCGGGCAGGGTCGGTGATGGAGATGATCTGTCCTGGAATTCCAAGGCACATCGCTTCGTCCTTTCCAATCGACGAGCCTTTCAGACTGCCCGCGCCAGCGTCTTTTCCGCATGCCTTGCGCGCAGCCAGGCAACCCACTCCCACATGCCTTCGCCGGTCCGAGCCGAAACCCGGAGGGTCTCGGTCTTCGGGTTTATCCGCCGCAGGTTGGCCTCATAGGCCGCCAGATCGGCGTCGCAATGTGGCGCAAGATCGGTCTTGTTCAGGATTGCCAGTTTGGAGGCCGCAAACATATCCGGGTACTTAAGCGGTTTGTCTTCGCCTTCGGTGACCGAGAGGATCGCCACTTTGGCATCCTCTCCCAGGTCAAACGCGGCAGGGCAGACCAGATTGCCGACGTTTTCGATGAAGAGAAAGCCCCCAGGCTGCAGTGAAAGCTGATCCATCGCACGACCGACCATTTCGGCGTCCAGATGGCAGCCCTTGCCGGTGTTGATCTGTATGGCTGGCGCCCCTGTCGCGCGGATGCGTTCGGCGTCGTTCGAGGTTTGCTGATCTCCTTCAATGACCGCGAGAGGTGTCCCACCCAGCATCTCGATCGTGCGGCACAGAAGCGTAGTCTTTCCGGAACCGGGGGACGAAACGAGATTGACCGCATAGGCGCCCAAGGTTTGCAACACGCGGCGGTTGGCCGCGGCAAGGCCGTTGTTCTTGGACAGAATATCGGTCTCGATCGCGATGATCCGCGCCTGCGAAAGGCCGGGAGCAGACACACCAGCCGCGCCCATACCGTAGTGCTGGTGGTGATCATGAACGTGGGAAAGAGCGGCACTGAACTGGGCGTGTGAATGCCCGGACTTGATGTCGAACTTTACGGTGTCACTGCAGCCGCAGACCGTACACATCAGACCACCTCCATGTCCTTGATCCGCATCTCGTCGCCTCCCTCTGGCAACAATCGCTCACCACCACATCGCGGGCAGCACGCCAGCCGATCCATGATTTCGACCGTTTCCATGCAATCATGGCACTGCGCGCGCGCCGGCAGATCAATGATCTCCAGCCGCGCACCCTCGGCAACCGAGCCGCGCATCACAGCATCAAAACCAAAGCGCAGCGCCGATTGCTCGATGCCGGCGAAAGCGCCGATTTCCAAAGTGATCCTGCGCACGGAGGAAAAGC
>NZ_JBOFBI010000340.1:0-13246 GCF_051645465.1 Tabrizicola sp.
CCCGAGCTGCTGGATGGGGCCGAGGTCGCGCTGCACTGCAAGGACTGGCTGTACCTGAACCTTACCGGCGTGCGGGCGACCGATCCCTCCGAGGCAAGCTTCACCTTCGGCAACTTCCGCAACCGCCAGTACGACGCCACGGTGATCGAGGCCTTGGGCCTGACCCACCGCCGTTCGCTTCTTCCCCAGATCCTCGACGGGACCGAGACCCCCCAACCCCTTACCCCCGACGCCGCCACCGCGACGGGCCTTCGCGCGGGCACTCCGGTGAGCCTTGGCTTCGTCGACATGGTGATGACCGCCCTCGGCGCCGGGGTCTACGGTGGGGCGGGCGACGTGGCCTGTTCGACCGTAGGCTCCACCGGCGTCCACATGCGGGCGGTGCCATTCCAGGGCGTCCATCTCAACGCCGAAGGCACGGGCTATGTAATCTGCCTGCCGGTGCAGGGCATCGTCACCCAGGTCCAGACCAACATGGCCGCCACGCTGAACGTGGACTGGGTCCTGTCGCTTGCCGCAGACGCCTTGCGCGACTTCGGGCACGAAGTCACACACCGCGACCTCGTCGCCCGCGTCGACCAATGGCTCGCCGCCAGCCGCCCAGGCCTGACCGCCTACCTGCCCTATATCTCCGAAGCGGGCGAGCGCGGCCCCTTCGTCAACGCCGACGCCCGCGCCGGGTTCTTTGGCCTGTCGATGACCACCCGCTATGCCGACCTTGTCCGCGCGGTGACTGAGGGCCTCGGCATGGCGATGCGCGATTGCTACGCTGCCATGGGTTCTCTGCCCCAGGAACTGCGTCTCACGGGCGGCGCGGCTCGTTCCAAGGGCCTTCGTGCCATCCTCGGATCTGCGATCTATTCGAAGGTCCGCACCTCGGCCCGGGAAGAGGCCGGGGCAGCCGGCGCCGCGATGATGGCCGCCGTGGCGATCGGCGCCTACCCGGACATGAACGCCTGCATTGCCGAATGGGTGACACCGCTTTTAAGCGCCCCCGAAGACCCCGATCCGCAGCTGGTCGCCACCTACGACCGGCTTTTCACCGCCTTCCTCGCCGCGCGCAGCGCCAGCCCCCCGGTCTGGGAGGCTCTGGCCCATGCCCGCGCGGCCGCGGCGCCTTCTGGAGACAAGTGATGACTGACAGCGACATGGTCGATCTTTTCGTGATCGGAGGCGGCATCAACGGCGCAGGCGTCGCACGTGATGCAGCGGGCCGGGGCCTCCAGGTGGTGCTTTGCGAAAAGGACGACCTCGCCGAAGGGACCTCTTCACGCTCGGGCAAACTGGTGCACGGGGGGCTGCGCTATCTGGAGTACTACGAGTTCCGCCTGGTTCGCGAGGCACTGATCGAGCGTGAAGTGCTTCTGAACGCGGCCCCCCACATCATCTGGCCGATGCGCTTCGTCCTGCCGCACAGCCCCCAGGACCGGCCCGCCTGGCTCGTCCGCCTGGGGTTGTTCCTTTACGACCATCTGGGCGGCCGCAAGAAGCTTCCCGGCACGCGGACGCTGAACCTGCGCCGCGATCCCGAGGGCGCGCCGATCCTCGACCAGTTCACCCGGGGCTTCGAGTATTCCGACTGCTGGGTAGATGACGCCCGCCTTGTTGTCCTGAATGCCGTTGGCGCAGCCGAAAAGGGTGCCGTGGTCTTGACCCGCAGCCCAGCCATCTCGGCCCGGCGTGAGAACGGGGCCTGGACGGTGGTCACCAAGAACTCCGTCACCGGCGAGACGCGGACCTTCCGCGCCCGCTGCATAGTCAACTGCGCCGGGCCCTGGGTCAGCCAGGTGATCAACAACGTGGCCGGCTCGAACTCCAGCCGCAACGTGCGGCTTGTGAAGGGCAGCCACATCATCGTGCCGAAGTGGTGGGCTGGGTCGAACGCCTATCTGGTGCAGAACGCCGACAAGCGGGTGATCTTCATCAACCCCTACGAAGGCGACAAGGCGCTGATCGGCACTACCGACATCACCTATGAAGGCCGCGCCGAGGAGGTGACGGCGGATGAGTCCGAGATCGACTACCTCCTGAAAGCCGTGAACCGCTATTTCAAGGAAAAGCTGCGCCGGTCGGACGTGCTGCATTCCTTCTCGGGCGTGCGGCCCCTGTTCGACGACGGCAAGGGCAACCCTTCCGCCGTGACGCGGGATTATGTCTTCGACCTGGACGAAACCGGCGGGGCGCCGCTTCTGAACGTGTTCGGCGGCAAGATCACCACCTACCGCGAACTCGCCGAACGCGGCTTGCACCGGCTGAAACACATCTTTCCCCAGATGGGGGCTGACTGGACCCACAGCGCTCCGCTCCCCGGCGGGGAAATCCCGAATGCAGATTACGAGACCTTCGCCAACACCTTGCGCGACGCCTACCCCTGGATGCCGCGCAAGCTGGTCCATCACTACGGCCGCCTTTATGGCGCGCGGACGAAGGATGTGGTGGGGGCGGCGACCTCGCTTGCGGGTCTGGGCCGGCATTTCGGCGGCAACCTCTATGAGGCGGAAGCCCGCTATCTTGTCGCCAAGGAATGGGCGCAAACGGCCGAGGATGTGCTCTGGCGCCGCACCAAGCACCGGCTCCATCTGACCGAGGCAGAACGCCAGACCTTTGCCGACTGGTTCGCCGCTGATCTTGCGAAGGCCGCGTAAGATGGCCCTGACCCTGTCCCTGAACACCAACCCGCTGGTGAACCGCTTCGCCGACCCCGACGACCTGATCGATACGGTTGCCCGCGACCTGCGGATCCGCGACCTCCAGCTCACGCATGAGTTCATCAACCCCGGGTGGCCCGCTTCCGTCATCCGCCGCCTGACCCGCCAGATGGCGGCGGCCCTGAGCCGGACCGGGGTGCGCGTGACCAGCGGCATGACCGGCCCCTATGGCCGCCTCAACCACTTCGGCCACCCGGATGCCGACGTGCGCCGCTACTACGTCGACTGGTTCAAGACCTTCGCCGAGATCACCGCCGACCTTGGCGGCACTTCGGTCGGCACCCAGTTCGCGATCTTCACCTACAAGGATTTCGACGACCCCGCCCGCCGCGAGGCGCTGACCCGGATCGCCATCGACTGCTGGGCCGAGGTCGCCGAACATGCGAAGGCCGCGGGCCTCAGATACGTCTTCTGGGAACCGATGAGCGTCGGCCGCGAGTTCGGCGAGACCATCGCCGCCTGCATGGCGCTGCAGGACCGCCTGACCGCCGCGAACATGGCCGTACCGATGTGGATGATGGCCGACATCGACCATGGCGACGTGACCAGCCCCAACCCCGATGACACCGACCCCTATGCCTGGGCGCGCGCGGTTCCCAAGGTCTCGCCCATCATCCACATCAAGCAGTCGATGATGGACAAGTCCGGCCACCGCCCCTTCACCGCCGCCTTCAACGCCAAAGGGTCTATCCAGCCCGAACCGCTTCTGAAAGCCTTCGCCGAAGGCGGCGCGGTCGAGAACGAGATCTGCCTTGAACTTTCCTTCAAGGAACGTGAGCCGAACGACCGCCAGGTCATTGCGCAGATCGCCGAAAGCGTGGCTTTCTGGGCGCCGCATATCGACAGCGGTGCGGGTGACCTGCACATCTGAAGGACCCCATGGCCGGACCCGCCGACACCGACCCCGATATCAGCCTCGCCGTCCGCGCGGCCTGGCTGCATTATGTGGGCGGGCTGACGCAGGCGGCGGTCGCCAAGCGGCTGGGCGTGCCGTCCGTCAAGGCGCACCGGCTGATCGCGCGGGCCGTCGATGCCGGGATGGTCAAGGTCACCGTTGACGGCCCGATGGTCGACTGCGTGGAACTGGAACACGCGCTCTGCCGCCGCTACGGGTTGGAACAGGCGCAGGTGGCTCCGGATCTGGGCGAGGACGGCCTGCCCCTGCGCGCCCTCGGCGTGGCCGGGGCGGCGTTCCTGCGGCGCGAGATCGAACAGGGCGGGCATGGGGTGATCGGCCTTGGCCATGGCCGCACTCTTGCCGCCGCCGTCGCCGCCATGCCGCGCTTCGGGGCGGGCGGGGTCCGCTTCGTCTCGCTCCTCGGCGGGCTTACCCGGAACTACGCCGCCAACCCGCATGACGTGATGCACAACCTCGCCGCCAAGACCGGCGCGCAGGCCTTTGTCCTCCCCGTCCCCTTCTTTGCCAATTCGGCCGAGGATCGTGCCGTCCTTCTTGCCCAGCCGGGCGTGCAAGAGATCTTCGACATGTCCCGCGCCGCGCCCCTGAAGGTCGTCGGCATCGGCACGGCGGACGAAAGCGCGCAGCTTGTCGCCTCGGGCATGATCGAACCTGCCGAGATCGCCGAGATCAATGCGGCGGGCGGTGTGGGCGAGATGCTCGGCAATTTCTTCGACGCCCGTGGGCGCGTTCTGGAGACGACGCTGACCGCGCGCCTCCTCGCAGTCGACCTCGACGGCCCGTCGAAGACCCGCATCGTCGCCATAGCTGGCGCGGTCGCCAAGGCCCCCGCGATCCGCGCCGTCCTGGAAAGCGGGCGGCTGACCGGCCTGATCACCGACGAACCAACCGCCCGCGCGCTGCTGGCCTGAGCCACGCCTGCCATATCGCGCCCCCTCTCTCTGACAGGGGGAGGGCCGGGGAGAGGGTCACCCTCCAACCAGCGCCTTCGCCCGGGCGATGATCGCTTCCTTGGTGATCCCGAATTCCTGGTACAGCCGATCCGCCGGGGCCGAGGCGCCGAAGCCCGGCATCCCGATCACATCCGCCTCGCTCACCACATACCGCGTCCAGCCGAACTTGCCCGCCGCCTCGATGGCGATTCGAGGCGCAGTGCCCAGCACCTCGTCCCGGTAGGCCTGCGGCTGCGCATCGAAGAGATCCCAGGCCGGCATCGACACGACCGCGACGCCATAGCCCTCCGCGTCCAGCGCCTCGGCCGCCTCGACTGCCAGCGCCACCTCGGTCCCGGTGGCGATCAGCGTCACATCCCGCTCATTCTTGAACTGGCGGATCACGTAAGCGCCCTTGGCCGTCAGGTTCTCCGCCCCCGCCTGCAGCCGCAGCTGCGGCACGTCCTGCCGCGACAGCGCCATCAGCGTCGGGCGCTTGCGGTTGCGGATCGCGATGTCCCAGGCCTCCAGAGTCTCGACCGTATCCGCTGGGCGCAGGACCGTCAGGCCGGGGATCGCGCGAAGGCTTGCCAGATGCTCGATCGGCTGGTGCGTCGGCCCGTCCTCACCCAGACCGATCGAGTCATGTGTCATCACATAGATCGTCCCCACTCCCATCAGCGCCGACAGGCGGATCGCGTTCCGGCAATAGTCGCTGAACACCAGGAACGTCCCGCCATAGGGGATGAACCCGCCATGCAGGCAAAGGCCGTTCATCGCCGCCGCCATACCGAATTCGCGCACGCCGTAGCCGATATAGCGGCCCGAGGCCTCACGCGAGTACTGGCTGTCCACCGCCTTGACCCGCGTCAGGTTCGACCCCGTCAGGTCGGCCGAGCCGCCGATCATCTCTGGCACCGCCGCTGTCAGCGTCTCCAGCGCCATCTGGCTCGCCTTCCGCGTCGCGGCCTTCTTCGGTGCGGTGAACAGCGCATTGCGCGCCTCGGCCAGCGCGGCCTCATAGCCGGAGGGCAAGTCCCCTGACAGGCGGCGCAGGAACTCGGCCCGCTCGGCGGCCGGGCGGGCGGCAAGCCGCGCCTCCCAGGCCTCGCGCTCATCTGCCCCGCGTGCACCGATCCGGCGCCATTCGGCGATCAGCTCCGCCGGAATCTCGAATGGACCCGAGGTCCAGCCGAGTGCCGCCTTGGTCGCCGCCGCCTCGTCAGCCCCCAAGGGCGCCCCATGCACCGCATAGGTCCCCGCCTTGTTGGGTGAGCCGAAGCCAATCACCGTCTTCATCGCGATCAGCGAGGGCTTCGCGGTTTCCGCCTTCGCCGCCGCAATCGCCGTATCCAGCGCGCGGCCGTCGTGCCCGTCGCAAGACTGCACATGCCAGCCGCAGGCCCGGAACCGCGCCGGAACATCCTCCGAGAAGCTGACCGAGGTCGGCCCGTCGATGGTGATCGCATTGTCATCGTATAGGATGATCAGCTTCGACAGCCCAAGATGCCCGGCCAGGCTGATCGCCTCCTGCCCAATGCCTTCCTGCAGGCAGCCGTCGCCCAGAAAGACGTAGGTGTGGTGATCGACCAGGTCCGACCCGAACTCCGCTGCCAGCCGCCGCTCGGCCAGCGCCATGCCGACCGCGGTCGCCAGACCCTGCCCCAGCGGGCCCGTCGTCGTCTCGATCCCCTTGGCATGGCCATATTCCGGATGCCCCGCCGTGATCGCGCCCCATTGCCGGAAGGCCTTCACCTGATCCAGCGTCATGTCGGCGTAGCCGGTCAGGTGCAAAAGCGCATACAGCATCATCGAGGCGTGGCCGTTCGACAGCACGAACCGGTCCCGGTCGGGCCAGTCCGGGTTCGAGGCATCGAACTTCAGGTGGTTGCGGTAAAGCGCGGTCGCTGCATCCGCCATGCCCATCGGCGCTCCGGGATGGCCGGATTTCGCGGCCTCCACCGCGTCGATCGTCAGCGCGCGAATGCAGTTGGCCAGCGCGAAGTTCTGCGGGTCGAGCGCCGCCTTGGCCGCGATATGCGGGGCCTGCGTCATGTCCATCCTCCTCTGTTCGCGTCACAGGTAACGCGATTCCTGTTACATCTCAAATGAAATCACATCTTATTATCACAAAATCTCAAAAATTATGTTGCGATTGCGCTGATCCATGTTATTTCCGGACAAGGGATGGAGGGAATCGTGAAGCGGGAAGAACGCAAGCAGGCGATCATGGATCTTCTGGTCACGGCCCGCGCCGTCGATCTTGACGATCTGGCCGACCGGTTCTCGGTCTCGAAGATGACGATCCACCGCGACCTTGATGATCTTGAGCAGGCGGGCCTCCTGCGGAAGATCCGCGGTGGGGCAACGGTGGAATCCGGTACTCAGTTTGAAAGTGATTTCCGTATCCGTGCCATGCAGGATGCCGAGGCCAAGGCGCGGATGGCCCGCGCAGCGGCCGATCTGGTCGAACCCGGTATGACCGTGATGGTCAACGACGGGTCGATGGCGGCCCTCCTCGCCTCGACGCTGGTGGACAAGCGGCCGCTTACCGTGATCACCAACAACGCCGCCGTGCTTGACGTGCTGCGGACTGAACCCGGCATCACCCTCATCGCCCTTGGCGGGATCTACAGCGCCAAATACAACGCTTTCTTCGGCGTGGTGACCGAAGGCGCTCTGTCCCGGCTGCGGGCCGACCTCGCCTTTATCTCTACCCCCGCCGTCGCAGGCTGCCGCGCCTTCCACATGGATGATGAGGTGGTGCGCACCAAGCGCGCGATGATGAACGCTGCCGCCCAATCCTGCTTGCTCATCAACCACAAGCGCTTTGGCCGGTCCGCGCTGCATGTGCTGGCCGACCTGACCGAGTTCGACGCCATCATCACCGACGCCGCCCCGGCGCCCGAAGACCGCGCCGCGATGGACCGGGCGGGGATCAAGCTTACCATCGCAAGGGACGCGACATGACGCACTGGATCGGCACCAGCTGGAAGATGAACAAGACCCTGGCCGAGGCCCGCGCCTTCGCCGAGGGGCTTCTCACCGCAGCCATCGACCCCCGCATCCAGCCCTTCGTCATCCCCCCCTTCACCGCCGTCCGCGAGGTCAAGGCGATGCTGGCGGGCACCCGTGTAAAGGTCGGCGCGCAGAACATGCACTGGTCGGATGAGGGCGCCTGGACCGGCGAGGTCTCACCCCTGATGCTCAAGGACTGCGGGCTGGATATCGTCGAACTCGGCCATTCCGAACGCCGCGAGCATTTCGGCGAGACCGACGAAACCGTGGGCCTCAAGACTGAAGCCGCCGTCCGCCACGGCCTCATCCCGCTGATCTGCATCGGCGAGACCCTGGCAGAACGGCAGGCGGGCCGCGCGGCAGAGGTGCTGGAGACTCAGGTCCGCGGCGCCTTGTCGAAACTGACCGGCACGCAGAAGCAGGCGGAGATCTTGCTGGCCTACGAACCCGTCTGGGCCATCGGCGTGAACGGCATCCCGGCGACCAGCGACTATGCGGACGCGCAGCAGGCCGAGATCATCGCCGTCGCCGAAGACGTGCTGGGGCGGAAGGTCCTCTGCCTCTACGGCGGATCGGTCAATCCGCAGAACTGCGAAGAGCTTATCTCCTGCCCGCACATTGACGGGCTTTTCATCGGCCGCTCGGCCTGGAATGTCGTGGGCTACCTCGACATCCTGGCGAAATGTGCCGCCAAACTGTGAGGATATTCCCATGAAACTGGCAATCGCAGGCGACAGCGCGGGCGAAGGACTGGCCAAGGTCCTTGCTGACCACCTGAAATCCAAGCACGAGGTGACCGAGGTCAGCCGCATCGGCGACGCGCTTGACCCGTTCTACGCAAACCTCTCGGACCGCGTGGCGAACGAGGTGAAGGCCGGAAAGTATGACCGCGCGATCCTCGTGTGCGGCACCGGCATCGGCGTCTGCATCGCGGCAAACAAGGTGCCGGGCATCCGCGCCGCGCTGACCCATGACACCTATTCCGCCGAACGTGCGGCGCTTTCGAACAACGCCCAGATCATCACCATGGGCGCCCGGGTGATCGGGACCGAGCTTGCCAAGGCAATCGCCGACGCCTGGCTGGCCCAGACCATGAACTTCGACGCCGCCGGCAAGTCGGTGGGCAATGTCATCGCCATCGACGGCGTCGACGCCAAGTACAACAAGGCCTGAGAGGTCCCATGCTGCGGTTGCCGAATGACGGTGCGCCGACCGGCACGCCGCTGGAGGAGTATTTGCCAGGTGACGGTGCGGCCGGGATCGTCCGCGCCATCGCCGGGGCCGTCCCGCCGCTTTCCGCCCGTCTGGCCGAGGGGCGCATCTACGGCGACCCCACCGCCATCGTCGGCGTGAACGACAGCGGCGACCGGCAAAAGGCACTGGACGTGGGCGCGCATGACCACATGCTCCGCGCCTTGCGCGTCGCTGGCGTCCGTCAGGTCCTGTCCGAGGAAGCCGAGGCGGTCGTCATGCTGAACCCCGGCGCGGCCTTCGACGTGGCGATCGACCCGATCGACGGTTCCGGCTCCATCGGCATCGGCGCGCCGCTGGGCCTTCTCTTCACGATCCTGCCCGCCGCGCCCGAGGGCTTCCTGCGCACTGGCCGCAACGTGCTTGCCGCCGGTTACGCCTCCTTCGGCCATTCCTGTGACTTCGGTTTCTCCCTGGGCCAGGGCACCCACATCGCGACGCTCGACCCCTCTCGGTCCCGCTTCCGCCTGACCCACGAGAACCTTTGCTTGCCCGATCAGGCCAAAACCATCGCCTACAACGCCTCGAACGAACGGCACTGGCATCCCGGCCTGCAAGCCTGGGCGCGCGACCTGCGCGCTGGCAAGGACGGCCCGCGCGGCCGCGACTTCAACATGCGCTGGCTCGCCGCCGCCGTGGGCGAGTTGCACCGCATCCTCTTACTCGGTGGTTGCTTCCTCTACCCGTCCGACCGCCGCAAGGGCTACGAGAACGGCCGCCTGCGCACGGTCTATGAGGCCTGCCCGATCGCTTTCCTTGTCGAACAGGCCGGGGGCGCTGCGACGGACGGGCTGACCCCGATCCTGGACCGCCTGCCCGCCACCCATCACGAGAACACGCCCCTGGTCTTCGGCTGCAAAGACGAAGTCGCCACCATCGCCCGCTACATATCCCAGTGAGGACATCATGGCCCGCATTACCCTTCGCCAGCGTCTCGACCATGCCGCAGAAAACGCTTACGGCGTCCCCGCCTTCAACATCTCAAACATGGAACAGGGCCTGGCCATCATGGCCGCCGCCAAGGCCTGCGATGCGCCGGTGATCCTACAAGCCAGCCGCGGCGCGCGGGCTTATGCCGGGGACCGGGTGCTAGCCCGGCTCATCGACGGGTTGTGCGAGATGTACCCCGAAATCCCGGTCTGCATGCACCTTGACCATGGCAACAATCTTGCCACCTGCGCCACGGCGATCCAAAACGGCTTCACCTCCGTCATGATGGACGGCAGCCTCAAGGACGACGGCAAGACCCCCGCCGACTATGCCTACAACCGCGACATCACCGCCCGCGTTGTGCAGATGGCTCATGCCTGCGGCGTCTCTGTCGAGGGCGAGTTGGGGGTGCTGGGCTCGCTGGAAACCGGCATGGGCGACCAGGAGGACGGCCACGGCGCTGTCGAGAAACTCTCCCACGACCAGCTTCTGACCGACCCGGCCGAGGCCGAGCGTTTCGTGGCCGAGACCGGCGTCGATGCGCTGGCCATCGCAATGGGCACCAGCCACGGCGCCTACAAGTTCACCCGCAAGCCCGACGGCGCGATCCTCGCCATGCACGTCATCGAGGAAATCCACCGCCGCCTGCCGAACACCCACCTTGTCATGCATGGATCGTCTTCCGTGCCCGAGGACCTGCAGGTGATCATCAACGCCTATGGCGGCGACATCAGGCCGACCTGGGGCGTCCCGGTCGAAGAGATCCAGCGCGGCATCCGTTCGGGTGTGCGCAAGGTGAACATCGACACCGACAACCGCCTCGCGATGACCGCCGCGATCCGCAGGACGCTGGCCGAAGACCCGACCGAGTTCGATCCCCGCAAGTACCTTAAGGCTGCGATGGCGATGATGCAGGACGTCGTCCGCCAGCGGTTCGAGGCCTTCGGCACCGCGGGTCATGCCAGCGGCATCCGCCCTCTGCCGGTTGAGGCGATGGCCAAACGCGCGTGAACGCTCCTCGTCGCCCCTCGGTCGCTCGTCGCGGGTCGCCAGCGAGAAGCGCACGAAGTGCATCGACGAGCGGACCCACCCGTCGCTAGACTGGCGCAAACGGAGGCCTCCATGCAGACCCAGAAACTGATCAACGACGGCAACGCGGCGGTGGACGAGATGCTGGCGGGCATCCTTTCCGCCCACGCAGATCATCTCTGGCGCCCTGACCACGCCCCGCGCGCGATCATTGCCCGCCACGGCCCCCGCCCCGGCAAGGTCGCGTTGGTGATCGGCGGTGGCTCGGGTCATGAACCGACCTTTCTCGGCTTCGTGGGCAAGGGCCTCGCCGATGCCGCCGCCATCGGCAACGTCTTCGCCTCGCCCCCGCCGCAGCCTGTCGTGGATGCCGCGCTGGCGGCAAGCGGCGGCGCGGGCGTCCTCTTTATGTACGGCAACTACGCTGGCGACGTGATGAACTTCGACATGGCCTCGGAACTCTTGGAAATGGAGGGGATCGAGGCGCGCACGGTGCTGACCACCGACGACATCGCCTCCTCTCCCACCCGCGACAAGCGCCGAGGGGTGGCGGGCAACGTCTTCATCTTCAAGGCTGCCGGGGCCGCCGCCGACATGATGCTGCCCTTGGACGAGGTTGAACGCATCGCCCGCCACGCCAATGCGCGCACCTACACGATGGGCGTCGCTCTCTCTTCCTGCTCGCTCCCACAGACCCGCCGCCCCAGCTTCGACCTGCCGGTCGGAGAGATGGAGATCGGCATGGGCATTCACGGCGAACCCGGCGTCCGCCGCGGCCCGCTGCGCCCCGCAAACGAAGTGACCGACGAAATCATGGATGCGCTTCTGGCCGAGATGAAAGCTAAGCCTGGCGACCATGTCGCGGTCCTCGTGAACTCGCTCGGCGCCACACCTGTGATGGAACTTTACATCCTCTACGCCCGCGTCGCCGAACGTCTGGCCCAGGCGGGACTTGCCGTTCACAGGGCGCTCGTCGGGCCGTACTGCACCTCGCTCGACATGGCCGGGGCCTCTATCACGCTGATGCACCTCGACATAGAGCTGACGCGCTTGATAGACCATCCCTGCGACTGCGCCATGTTCCGGCAGGGCTGATCCAATGTTCACCACCGACGACCTGAAAGACCTTTTCGCCGCCTTCGCCGCCCGGATGGCCGTCGAGCGCGACCATCTTTGCGCCTTGGACGGAGCGATCGGCGACGGCGACCACGGCATTGCCATGGAACAGGGCATGGCCGCAGCTGCAAAGGCAGCCACCGAAACAGACGGCACGTTGCAGGACATATGCAACGCTGCCGCAAAGGCATTTCTCAACGCGGTCGGAGCTTCGTCGGGCCCGCTCTACGCCACCGGCCTGCTGCGCGCAGGCAAGGCCCTTGGCCCGGCGACTTCTGTCCCCCGCATCCAACTTTTGCAGATCATTCCCGCGATCCGGGATGGCATTGCTTACCGCGGCAAAGCTCAGCCTGGTCAAAAGACGATGCTGGATGCGTGGAATCCGGCCGCTGAAGCCGTGCTCCGCGGAGAGCCGGCAGCCATTGTCGCCAAACATGCCAATGCCGGCGCCGAAGCAACTGGTGAAATGATTGCCAGCTTGGGCCGGGCAGAACGGCTTGGTGACCGTTCGAAGGGACACCGCGACCCGGGTGCCGTTTCAGCGGTCATGCTGATCGAATTGATCGCACATGGCGCCAACTCGTAACAAAGATGAATAGATCAGGCGGGTTCGTCGAAGGCGCGCCACGTCAATCGTTTAGCGTCTGAGGCCCGAGGTCAAGCTCGTCCCGTAGAGTTTCAACAGGGATTGCTGCAACTGCATACGTGAGCATTCCGCCCATTGCGCTAGTAAGGGTGGGCTTCTTCGCCGATCACGGCGCCGCGCGTTGCCCTTTCGTTTCGCTTCTGGTCCAGTCGTGCTGCACGAATTTGAGCTGAGGCAGCACCAAGATGAAGACCCCAAATGGCGATCTGGACCGATGGCCGGACCAGGCCGGCGCAAACGCCCGCCGCAGCGTTTTCGCGCAGGACCTTGTCATCGAAGGCGATGCCTCTTCGAGTGGATCGATCGAGGTCCAAGGCAATGTCCTTGGCTCACTGCGAGCGCCGGAGATCACCGTGGCTGGTTCAGGTCGTGTTGAAGGTTCCGTCGTCGCCCACGAACTCGTCGTGCTTGGGGCGATTTCGGGCATGATCTCGGCGCGAAACGTTCAGCTCGCGCCGAGCGCGGTCGTGCAGGCCGATGTCATCCATGAGCGGATCGCCATCGAGACCGGGGCCGAGCTTGAAGGCAGGCTTCAGCGTAGGGCCTGACAGATCTCATTCCGCAAGGTCTGGCGGCAGCATCTGACCGGCCGGCAGATAGCCCCGCCGCATCTTCTGTCGGAGTGTGTGGGATGCCGCCCTCTCCGCTTCTTCAACGGAAGCACAGGTCTCGATGCTCGTCCGGCCGTGGGTCCCGA
>NZ_JBOFBI010000341.1:0-4378 GCF_051645465.1 Tabrizicola sp.
GGGCGGTACGGACGGGCTGGAACAGATCGACCCTGCGCTCATCGGCGATGACAACGTGATCTGGAGCTTTCACAGCTACGATCCGTACCTCTTCACCCATCAGGCCGCCACCTGGACAGACGGCCCGAATGCCTTCTTCGCCGATGTCCCCTACCCGCCCGACCGTATCGATGATGCCCTGGCGGCCAAGCTTGTGGCCGAAGCAACGGCACGGGCCACCGAGGCCGGGTCAGCCTTTGACGAAGCCGCCCTGACCGAAGCGATGCGCACCTATCGCGCCCAGGGTGTCGAGATCGTGGCCAGGGAACCGAAGAACGCCGCAGCCTGGGCCGACCGCCATGGGATCCCCCGCAACCGGCTGATCCTTGGCGAATTCGGCACCATGCGCGAAGATGCGCAGGGCCGCCGGTTCCAGGGCCTCGGCCGGGAAGCCTTTCTCTTGGACAAGCGCCGGGCGGCGGAAGAGCTTGGGATCGGCTGGGCGGTCTGGGTCTGGTCGGGCACCTTCGGCATTGCCGAGGACGACGCGACGCGGGTCTTCTCACCCGCCACCTGCGAAGGCCTTGGCCTTTCGGGCTGTTGACCGGATGGCGCCAGCTGGCGCAACATCGGGAAGACCGCTTCCGAACTCCGGCCCGCAATCCGCAGGAGGCCTCGCCCTGACCCAGCGCGTTTCACTGCCCCCCGTTTGCCGCCCCTCTGGCTGGGTCGCGCTCTGGCGGCGGATGGGCAATCTTTGCATACTCGACCGGAAGGCCCGCCTCTTTCCCTGAACCTTCGGTTTTCATTGGAGAGAGACATGGCAACCTGCCCCTACAACCCCGCCGACGACGGCGCCCAGATGGCCTTTGACGGCCGGATGTCCTACGGCGACTACCTTCGCACCGATCAGATCCTTCACGCGCAGCACCCCTTGTCGGATGCCCATGACGAGATGCTGTTCATCATCCAGCACCAGACCTCCGAGCTCTGGATGCGTCTTGCGCTCCATGAGCTTGACGCCGCGCGCCGCAAGATCGCTGGCGATGCCGTGCAAGAGGCGTTCAAGATGCTCGCCCGCGTCGCGCGGATCTTCGAGCAGCTGAATAACGCCTGGGATGTCCTTCGCACGATGACGCCCTCGGACTACACGACCTTCCGCGAAAGCCTTGGGCAGTCGTCAGGCTTTCAGTCCTGGCAATACCGGCTGATCGAATACGCCGTCGGCAACCGCAACCTCGCGATGCTGAAGCCCCACGCCCACCGGCCCGACCTGACCGAAAGGCTTGAGGCCGAGCTTGCCCGGCCCACGCTTTACGACGAGGCGCTCCGCCATCTCGCCCGCCGTGGATTTCCGGTGCCACAGGACGTGCTGACCCGCGACCTCCGCCAGCCCTGGTCCGAACATCCCGGCGTTCAGGCTGTCTGGGAGCAGGTCTACCGCGATCCCATCACGCAGTGGCAGGCCTATGAACTCGCCGAAAAGCTGGTGGACCTTGAAGACTATTTCCGCCGCTGGCGCTTCAACCATCTCACCACGGTCGAGCGGGTGATCGGCGTGAAACGGGGCACCGGCGGCACCTCGGGGACCGCCTATCTCCGCCGGATGCTTGAGGTGCAGCTCTTCCCCGAGCTTTGGGCGGTGCGAACGGTGCTGTGATTTCAACCTTACGGGAGCCAAAGCTGCGGCGCAGCGGCCACAATGCCATGAAAATCCACCATTTCACGGTGCCGTGATCGCATTCCATTCCCTGCACGGTTTGACGCCTGCTCAACCCTCGGCTAGCGTGAGATCAACCGGCCTGCGGCATCCTGCTTGCAGGACCTGAAAGATGTGGGTCATTTGATGCTGAAGCCGTCACGCCATTTCCTGTCTCGCGCAGCTGTTTTTCCAGCCGCCCTGGCCATGCTTCTGCTGGCTGGCTGCGTCGAGACGACGACAGGTCCCACCGCGTCAAGCCAGCCGGGGCTGCCGAAGGCCGACGAGAATGTCTACGTCGCCTCGATGGACGCCGGGATCACGATCCCTGCCCTACCCGTTGAAGAGATTCCCGAAAGCCACCGCCGCCAGGTCGTGGCCTACGAATCCGATCAACCGCCGGGCACGATCATCATCAACCCGAAGACCCGGCTTCTCTACTACGTGCTCGGCAAGAACAAGGCGATCCGCTACGGCATTTCGGTCGGCAAGGCCGGGTTTGAATGGTCCGGAGAAGCCATCATCTCCGAGAAGAAGCAGTGGCCCAGGTGGATCCCCCCGAAAGAAATGATCGCTCGCAAACCTGAGTTGGCACAGTATGACGAGGTAGGCCAGCCGGGCGGCCCGACCAACCCTCTTGGTGCGCGGGCGCTTTATCTGACCTCGGGCGGGCGCGACTATGGCTACCGCATCCACGGAACGCCGGAATG
The DNA here is from genome assembly GCF_051645465.1 of Tabrizicola sp. Classification (GTDB taxonomy): domain Bacteria; phylum Pseudomonadota; class Alphaproteobacteria; order Rhodobacterales; family Rhodobacteraceae; genus Tabrizicola. The sequence goes on from NZ_JBOFBI010000341.1 coordinate 2,389, forward strand.
GCAGTCGATCGGCCGAAACGCCTCGTCCGGTTGCATCCGCATGATCAACCAGGATGTGATCGATCTCTACGGCCGGATACAGGGTGGCGAGAAGGTCATCGTCCTTACAGCTTCAGGCGAGATGCCGAAGGGCCTCTACATTCCGACGCCGCCCGCGCCGAAAAAGGCTGCTTCCGCGAAGCCGAAAGTTGCAGCTTCGAAACCGGCCGTGACTTCGGAACCCGTCGTCCCGGCGCTGACCGTACTGCCACCGCCTTCAATTGCGACGGGCACGACCACCCCGGCAGTAGCAGCTCCAGCTGCGACGCCCGCAGCGCCCGCACCGGCCAGCGATCCTAAGCCGGCGTTTTCGCCGACCTGCGCCGTAGCGCTGGTCAACGGAGCCTGCCCGCCCGGCAAGGAATCCTGATGATTGCACGGGTGGCTCGGTACTAGAGCCACCTGTCGTAGTCGCTGACCAGAAGGTGCAGCGGCGGCTCGTCCTCATCGACCTCGGCAAAGCGGCCGATCGGTTCACGGAAGATGTTGTCGGTCAGGTCATCGTTCACCGTCGACACCTCGCCGATCAGCACGTCACCGCCCTCGCCCCAGAAGGCATGCCAGTCGCCGGGCATCAGCGTCACGCTTTCCCCCGGAGCCAGCTTCAGCTTCTCGCCCGGCCCATAGCGCCGCTCGATCCCGTCGCAGCGGACCATCCCGCCCCGGTCGCCCGCAAAGCCGCCCTTGTCGTCCGAACCGTAAAGCTCCACCACCAGCGTGGCACCACCGCGGTTGATGATGTCCTCGGCCTTGATGACATGAGTGTGCATCGGTGACAGCTGATCTTGGCGGCTGATCAGCAGCTTCTCGGCATAGCACATGCCCCCGCCGCGCTGGAGATCAGCGAGCCGACCATTGCGCAAAGTGAAAAGGAACAGGCCCATCTCGTCGAACCTGCCCTGCCCATAGTCGGTGATGTCCCAACCGCAGCGCGCCTCGACAAGCGCGCGGGCGTCGGTACGGGCCTTGAAGGCCTCGGGCGTCCAGTAGGCGAAGGGCGGCAGGACAAATCCGTGATGGCGGATCAGGTCGTCTGCCGCGCGCATGATGTCATTGATGCGGGATCGTTTCATGGGGCTCCTCCAAGCTTGCCGAGACCCTAGCCGGTCCCGTTTGCCGAAGGAAGCGCCAGACCAGCACAATCCCGGCCAGCCCCAGCGCTATCACGAACCCCGCCCAGATGCCTGCGGGGCCCATGCCCGCCGGATGGGCCAGCACCCAGCCAAGCGGCAGGCCCAGCACCCAGTAGGCAACGAACGAGACGACGGCGGGAAAGCCCGTGTCCGACAGCCCGCGCAACGCCCCGGTCATCGTGGATTGCACACCATCCATGACTTGGGCGAAGGCGAAGACGAAGAAGATGGCGGCGGCGACCGTGATCACCTGCGGGTCGGTCGTGATCCAGCCCGCGACCGTGCGCCCGTAAAGCCCAAGCGCCAGCGCCGCCCCGGCAAGCCAGACTGTGCCCAGCGACAAGGCAGCCCAGGTGATCGGGCGGAGCGCCTGCAGTTTGCCTGCCCCCCTCTCCTGCGCCACCCGGATCGCAACCGCGCCCGCGATCCCAAGGGGCACCATGTAAAGAAGGCCTCCCACCGACATCGCCACCTGGTTCCCCGCCAGTGCCACCGCCCCGAACGTCCCGATCATAAGCGTTGCGATAGCCATTGCCCCCGTCTCGGCGATATACATCAGCCCCAGCGGCGCGCCTTCGCGCGCGACCGAAGCGATCTCGGCCCCGCTGATCCCTTTGCGCAACCGCAGCCGCCGCATGGACCTTGCGCGCTGCCAGAACGCCCAGGCGGCGACCAGCGCCAGTGCCTCGGCCGCAAAGGACGCGATGCCCGCCCCGGTCAGCCCCAGCTCTGGCAGCGGGCCGATCCCCCAGATCAGCGCATAGTTCAGCGGGATGTTTATGACCACGGCAAGAAAGGCAAAGCCGGCGCCCAGCCAG
>NZ_JBOFBI010000342.1:0-1952 GCF_051645465.1 Tabrizicola sp.
AGAGCGCCCGATGAAATGAATGGCCCGGTGATGCGCCCGGCCATAATCCATGCTTTCCAGAATGCGGTCCGGGTCCGCGGTGAACCCCCGATAGGCAAAATACATTGCCTCGATGCCCTTCCTGACCTGTTCATCCGTCAGAAACAGCAGACTTTCGCCTGTTTGATGATCCGCCATTGCATCCTCCGTGCCGCCATTTTTATGTCAGCCTTGTTGACTTTCCAAGACTCAACTGATAGCCATTTCCTGATTTTGCGCAACTTTATGTCCGAAGTGGACCTATCGGCGCAACTTATGCAAAGCTGAAGGAGGCTCCGATGGCGGGATATGACGATCGTGACGGCTTCATCTGGATGGATGGCAAGCTGGTGGACTGGCGTTCGGCCAATGTCCATATCCTGACCCACGCGATGCACTATGCCTCCGCCGTGTTTGAAGGCGAGCGTTGCTACAACGGCAAGATCTTCAAATCGACCGAGCATTCCGAACGCCTGCGCACCTCGGGTGATCTGCTCGACATGCCGCTGCCCTACAGCGTCGCCGAAATCAACGCGGCCAAAGAGGCGACGCTGAAGGCCAACAACCTGACCGACGCCTACATCCGCGCCATCGCCTGGCGCGGTGCGGGCGAAATGATGGGCGTTGCCGCCAACAAGAACCCGATCCGCATGGCCGTCGCCGTCTGGACCTGGGGCAGCTACTATGGCGATGCGAAGTTCAAGGGCGCGAAGCTGGACATCGCGAAGTGGAAGCGTCCTTCGCCCGAAACCATCCCCCACGCCGCCAAGGCCGCGGGCCTCTACATGATCTGCACAATGTCCAAACACGCCGCCGAGGCCAAGGGCTGCTCTGACGCCATGATGTTCGACTATCGCGGCTACGTGGCCGAGGCGACCGGCGCCAACATCTTCTTCGTCAAGGATGGCGAGGTGCACACCCCCAAGGCCGACGCCTTCCTGAACGGCATCACCCGCCAGACCGTGATCGGCATGCTGAAAGATATGCAGATCAAGGTCCACGAACGCCACATCATGCCGGAAGAGCTGGAGGGGTTCGAACAGTGCTGGCTCACCGGCACCGCCGCCGAAGTCACGCCAGTGGGCCAGATCGGCGACTACAACTTCGAGGTCGGCGACCTGACGAAACGCGTGGCGATGGAGTATGAGCGGCTGGTCAGGGCGTAAGTCTGGAGCAGACATGAACTGCCCCGCCGACGCGGCTTACCAATCCGCGCTGCCGGGGCCAAAACGGTGCGGCATCGGATTCTCCGCTGTCGAGCCCTGATCTCCCTGCTGCAAGGACGCCGCGATCATGCCAGTCGCTGAGGCGACCATCACCTGCAATGCGCCATCAAGCGCCTCGCCCACCCGCTGTTCCGGCATGAACAGCAGCATCGCAAGCAACCCACCCTGCAATACGCCGACCGCATTCAAAAGTGTCCGAAATGGTTCCTTGCGTGTTTTGTGACGATGCCGACGCTGCGCGATCTTCGCACCGGGCCAACCGCCGAATATGGCCAGCCAAAGAAGAGTCTGTTCTGGAACACGCCAGCCCCCGCTGCGCGCCTGAGCCTTGTCATGGGCAAAAGCTGCATAGGCGATCAGGCTCATGACGGCCGTTACGGTCAAAGCAGCGCCTGTCAGCGTCCACAGAATCTGGAGGGGCATGAAATCAGTCAGCTTCATGTCCGCATGATAAAACGTATTTCGGGCAGCATTTGGGCTGCCCGGGGTCGTGTTCAGCCACGAAGCATCACTTCACGCGATCTCCGTCACCACCTCGATATTCCCCTTCGTCGCGTTCGAATACGGGCAGATGAAATGCCCCCGCTCCACGATCTTCTCCGCCACATCGCGCGCAACACCCGGCAGGGAAACCACCAGCTGGACCTTCAGCCCGAACCCGCCGTCACTGCGCGGCCCGATGCCGACATGCGCGTTGACCGTGGCATT
>NZ_JBOFBI010000343.1:0-4802 GCF_051645465.1 Tabrizicola sp.
TTCGCTGCTGCCCCTTCGCTGATGAAGAATTGGCAACGCTCGGCGACCGAGTTCGCCGCCGCCACCAACTTCGATCCGATCCTTACTGAACTCGTGAAGATGCGGGCTTCCCAGATCAACGGCTGCGCCAATTGCATAAATCTCCATGCAACCGAAGCTCGCGAGATCGGAGAAACCGAGCAGCGCATCTACCTTCTGCCGGCCTGGCGCGAAGCGCCGTGCTACAGCAACCGCGAACGCGCGGCACTTGGCTGGACCGAGGCCTTGACGCGCCTCTCCGAAGGTCATGAACTTGCTGGTGCCTATGAAGCCTTGAAGGCTGAGTTCACGGAAGAGGAACAGGTCAAGCTCACCCTGACGATCAACAACATCCATGGGTGGAACCGCATTGCCGTCGGCTTCGGTCTGTTTGTTGATCCGGCTGCAGTAAAGGCCGGTGCCAAGGTGGCGATCGCCTGATGGCCGACACGCCGCCAGTGGATTCGGGGGCAGCGGAATTCGATCCTCTGCGCCCCAAGCTGATGCGCGTCGCGTATCGCATGCTGGGCTCCGTTGCAGATGCCGAGGACATGGTGCAAGAGGCCTTCATCCGCTGGATGAGGGCCGACCGCGTCGAAGTGCGCGAACCCGAAGCCTTCCTGCGCCGCACGGTCACACGCCTCTGCCTCGATCAGCTCAAGTCGGCGCGGCGCCAGCGCGAGACGTACATTGGCCCCTGGCATCCCGACCCTGTCCTGGAAGAGGAAGAAGACGACGAAGTTACCCTGCCGCTGATGCTGGCACTGGAACGTCTTTCGCCGCTGCAGCGGGCGGCCTTCCTGCTGCACGATGTTTTCGGTCTGGGATACGCGGAAGTCGCCGCCACCATCAGGCGCGATCCCGCCGCTTGCCGTAAGCTCGCGTCCCGGGCGCGCGCGCAGATCCGTGAAGCACGGCCGCGCTTTCAGGTCGGCAAGCAACACGGCCTCGCCATTGCGGAAGCATTCTTCGCCGCCTCCCGCAGCGGTGACATGAAAGCACTCGCCGCAATGCTGGCCGCCGATGTCAGCGCTCATGCGGATGGCGGCGGCAAGCGTCCGGCAGCCATGCAGCCGATCGTCGGCTTCGACGCCGTCATGAAGGCCCAGAAATCCCTGGTGGCACACTTCCGCAAGAACGGCTCGACACTTCTTCGGGCCACTGTAATCAACGGTTTGCCTGGCTTCATCAGCCGGGAGGCCGACGGTGAACTTCAGACGACGGCCCTCGAAATCGAGAGTGGAAAGATCGCGGCAATCTACGTGATGCGGAATCCCGACAAACTGAGGCATCTGCACTGAGCGTGCCAGGTCAGGCAAACCTACGAGGCCGAAAACGACCGTATTTGACCATGCGTTTCTGTCCAGGGGTTTTTGATCTGACCTAGCGCGGCAGCCCTACGTGAGCCGATGCACGGGGCGGACTGATCCCTACGCTGCCGTCTCCGCGTCCCAGCGCCGCTGCATGTCTTCGGCGCTGACCTCTTCCAGCTTATGGCCGATGGACCAGCGATAGCCGAACGGGTCTAGCACCATGCCGTTGCGATGGCCGTAGGATTGGTCCGCTGCCGGGCGCAGAAGTGTGGCACCCGACGCCAGCGCCCGCGCAATCGCGGCATCGGCGTCCGTGACCTCGACATAGAAGCTGACGGGCGAGCCTCCGATCGTGTCGGGCGCCAGCGCCCCGAAGTCGGGATATTCGTCGTTCAGCATGAGAACGCTTTGCCCGATGCGGATATCCGCATGGCCGAGCCGTCCGTCCGACGGGTCGGTCAGGCTGTACTGAACCTCCGCCCCGAAGGCCGTCCGGTAGAACTCCAGCGCGGCGCGGCCGTCCTTTACGGTGAAATGCGGCTGGATGCCGATGTAGCGCAGATCCGCCATCGTGATTCCCCCTTTGCAGCTGTATTTTATTACGCTACGTTTCGTAATTAAATGAGTCAAGAACCAGATCAACCCCGGCGTCGCGGTCGCCCACCGAACCAGCAGGCGAAGGGCCGCGTGCTGGCCATCGCGCACGACATCCTCATGGCCGAAGGCTTCGGCCGGCTGACGGTCGAGGCTGTGGCCGCTCGGGCAGGGGTCAGCAAGCCCACGATCTACCGGCATTGGGCCAACGCGCAGGAGCTTGCGATGGCGGCCCTGATCGAGGCCTTCCCATCCCCTGGCGACACCCCCCCGACCGAGGCGCTCGAGGCGCATCTGGCCCGGATCATCGCCACCTTCGCCACCACCCGCGGGCGGCAGGTCGCCATCGCCCTTGCCGCCGCCGACAGCGAAAGCGAGCTTTCCCGCGCCTTCCGGACCCATGTCATCCTGCGCAGCCGCGAGGCCGGGCGCGCCATCCTGATGCGCGGCATCGCGCAGGGCCGGATCGCGGCACCCCATGATATGGAGGCAACGCTCGACATGATCTACGGCGCAGTGTTCTTCCGCCTTCTCTTGCGACATCAACCCCTTGATCCGACACTGGCCGGACATCTCGTAGGGCTGGTAAGACTGATCTGCCCGCCCATTCCCCAAGACCGCACCTCGGCTAGTGTCTCCAGATTGCTGCCAGAGCCTCCATGACCCACCCCCTGAAGTCTGCCGTCATCCTCACCGATTGGGCATCTTAGGATGCCATTGGTCGGCTCTGAGCCTCGATTGAGAGAGCATCTAAGAAGTCGAGTTGGTGATCGTTGCATGGTTGGGCGATGCTATTAGTCTAACGGGATGAAGAAAGCTGACACGATAGGAGGGCCGTCGCTGTTGCGTCGGCTGCTGCGAGCCAAGGACAAAATGGATGCGGCCTCGCACGAGCCATGGCCGGTGCATCGTCTGGCTGCGGTAAGCGGCGTCTCCGAGGCGCATTTCGCGCGCTCCTTCAAGGCGGCATTTGGCCTGCCGCCGCATCGCTATTTGCTGACCCGTCGGATCGAGCGCGCGACGGCGCTGTTGCGCGACACTGATCTGCCGATTATCGACATCGCGTTTCAAACGGGCTGGGAAAGCCTGGGGACATTCGGCCGCATCTTTCGCGACATCACTGGCGAAAGCCCGACCGAGCTTCGCGCCCGCGAAGGAAACGTACCCCACATGTTCGAACAGGTTCCGCACTGCTTCGTTAGCGCCGCGCACCGACCCAACCTTACAATCGCAGTTTCGGAGAAGCGCAGGCTGCAGGCGGACGGTAAAGAGGAGGCAGATGAAAGGAGTCTGCCATGAAACGCATCAAACAAACCATTGGCGTGATGGGCATTTATGTCCGCGACCAAGAGGAAGCGCTGCAATTCTACGTCGGCAAGCTGGGCTTTGAGGTCCACAGCGATGTAACCAACGGCGGCTATCGCTGGCTGACCGTGCACCACCCCGACCAGCCAGACTTCCAATTGGGCCTGTTCAGGCCGCAGCCGCCAACCGTGGACCAAGGTACTGCAGCGACCGTCGACGAGGTTGTCGCGAAAGGCGCGATGCCGCCGCTCGTACTGACGGTCGACGACTGCCGCGCGGCCCATGAGCGCTTCTCGGCCGCGGGAGTGGAGTTCACGCAGGAACCGGTCGCGCGCTTCGGTAGCGTTGATGCAAGCTTTCGCGATCCGTCCGGAAACGGGTGGAAACTGATCGAGGCCCGGTCATGAACGCCGCGTTTTATTCGCAGCACCCAGCCACGGCGTCATCGACCTCGCCAGCGGTCGCAATGGCCAAGGGTGGGCGCGCTCGGCTCGTCCATCGCTGGGTGGCGACGATTTTCACGCTTACTGTCGCCGCCAACTTCGCGGTGATGCCGTGGGGGCCGCCGCCAGCCTGGATCACTTACGCCCCGCTTCCGCCGCTGCTTTTTCTCATGATCACCGGGCTGACCATGCTGCTCACTTCCTGGATCGGACAGGTACGCGCGCGTCGCGCCAGATCGAAAGGAACAAACCAATGAGTGATCCTGTCAGCGAGAAGATCGAGAGCCTCGGTGACTGGCGCGGCGCGTTGCTTACCCGCATCCGCCGAACGATCAACGACGCGGCACCCGGCGTTGTCGAGGAGATCAAGTGGCGCAAGGCGTCGAACCCGCTCGGCGTGCCGACCTGGTCGCACAATGGCATTATCTGCACGGGCGAAAGCTACAAGGACAAGGTCAAGCTCACCTTCATGCGCGGACGCGATCTCGATGACGCGCAAGGCTTGTTCAACGTGCCCGCCGACGGCGTCCGCCGCGCGATCGATTTCAAGGAGGCCGACGCGCTCGACGAGGCTGCACTTGCCGCACTTGTCAGCGAAGCCGTCGCGCTGAACCTTGCGGGCGACAAATCGGGCTAGTGCGCATCCGATGCAAAGCGATGTTGTTCGCTTTGCAAGTTCTTCTATGCAAAAGCAGACTTGCGGCGCCCCCCAAACGAGCCGGACATTCAGGTCCATGTTGCGAACTGACCGCACAGGGCTCGAACACCCTGTGCGGCGGGGCGGCGCAGTCCGGCGGACTGCGGCTGAGGGGCGCAAAACGTCGCGGCCCTCACCGTCATCTGACAAGCGACCGTCGCCGCAGTGCAGCTTCCCCAAAACGGCCGTTGACGAGCCCTGCAGCACTTCTGCCGCCACGCGGCCTGCAATGGGGAAGAAGCTGGGCTTTGACTGGGAACCTGTAGCTGTCCGTTGCAGTCGACTCTGTGGCTGCTTGCTGTGGCAGGGCTGCCTCGCGGCTCCTTGACAAATTCGCCCGTCAATGAGATTGACAGTGAGATTTGTCAAAGCGGGCTGTACATGTTCGACGTCGAAGTCATTGATCGACCGGGCGCTGCGGTTGCAGCGCTC
>NZ_JBOFBI010000344.1:0-17262 GCF_051645465.1 Tabrizicola sp.
GTCCAGAACCCCGGCTCCAGACCCCCCGACCAGCGCATCCGCAAGGCTCAACTGACCCGTCCGCTTCACTGCCATCACAACCCTCCCTGCCGCGACGGACCCCAGTGAATCACACACAGGGATTTATGCAACAGGCCCCTCGGGGGGGAGGGGATGGGGGTGGGGGGCCACCACGGATGGAAAACACCGCCGTTGCCCCCGAAATGCCCCGAAATGGCCCAGCGGCGTTAACCGGCCCTTAACCTTTTCCCGACGACCTTAAGCCATTGGTGGATCGGAAAAAGATCATGGATGGATCGCGTCACTCAGGCTTTGCCGAGGCCCCTGCAGCGGCCTTCCGCCCGGCAGGCCCGGCCTTTGCGGCTCCTCGGCCCGACAGCCTCCTTGCAGAAGGCGCGCGCTTCCGGGTCCGCAGCCTGCGGCTGTCCCCTGGTGTGGCAATGACGCAGCAATCGCATCTCCATCGGTCGGAACACTGGGTCGTGGTCGAAGGCACTGTCCGGGTCACACTCACAGACCGCACAAGCCTTGTCGCTGAAGGCGAGGCGTTCCACATCCCCGTTGGAGAGCCACACCGGCTGGAAAACCCAGGCCGCCTACCCGCGCTTCTGATAACTGTGCAGACCGGCGGCTACCTGGGTGAGGATGACATCATCGTCCACAACGACAGCCCCGACGGGATCTGACGTCGGGCGCCGATCGCGTCAGTACATCGACCCTTTGTAGTCCTCTTCCAGCCCATCATCGAGCTTGCGCAACGCAGCTTCCTCGGTGGGCGCCCCGGTCGTCTGGTCCAGGAGGATCTTCATCAGCGACGGCATGGAGCGGCGGTCCTGATGATGCGCCGGGTCCCACAAATGCGACCGCCGGAACGCCTTGGCGCAATGCAGAAAAACCTCGTTCACCCGGACCAGGATGGCCAGCGTTGGCACCCGGTCGTGAACGGCCATGCCCTCCAAAACCCTGGGGTCGGTGACCAGGCTCGCTTGCCCGTTGACCCGCAGCGTCTCGTCAAAACCGGGGACCATGAACAGAAGCCCCACATTCGGATTGGCCAGGATATTGACCAGCGTATCCAGACGGTTGTTGCCCGGCCGGTCAGGGATAGCCAGGGTGCGCTCATCCAGGACGGACACAAAGCCCGCCGGATCGCCGCGCGGGCTGACATCGGCCTTGCCGCTGGCGTCCTGCGTCCCGATGCAGAGAAACGGCGAACGGCGGATGAAATCCTGTGCATGGCCGTCAAGCCTTGGCAGCGACTTCAGGGCCGCAAGCGTATGTGTTGGTGGGAAAAGGCTCCGCAAGGCCTGCTCGTCAGCGATGGCAAAGGCCGGATCGGCCTTGAATTCCTGCATTCTCTCAGCCCCATGAAATCGTCGCTCCGGCGTGAGTGTTAGGGCCTTCGTCTGGTTCCGTCCACTGCGGCGTCGGCGTCGTGTCCGATCGCTTGGACAATCCGCGCGCCCGCCCGTGCGCACGGCGAAAGGAAAGGCTGCGCGCCCATGGATCGCTTGAGGCCAAACGTAAAGAAATTCTTGACGCCCGCGCCCAAGCCTTTGATTTTCAACTCTTCAGAAATCTGGGCACTGTGCCCACCCCTTCTCTGGTCTGCCCCCACCCCCCGGTTTACACGGCCCCCAGCATCGGCGATAACCTCCCCCAGATGCCCAAGGGTCCGCTGCCATGCTTCTCCTGATCGATAACTACGACAGCTTTACCTACAACCTCGTCCACTATCTGGGCGAGCTCGGTGCCGAGGTCGTGGTCAAGCGGAACGACGCCCTTCAGGTCCAGGACGTGATCGCCATGGCCCCCGAGGTCATCGTCCTCTCCCCCGGCCCCTGCGACCCCGCCGCCGCCGGGATTTGCCTGCCCCTGACCAAAGCCGCCGCGACGGTCGGCATCCCCCTCCTCGGCGTGTGCCTCGGCCACCAGACCATTGGCGAGGCCTTCGGCGGCAAGGTCATCCGCTGCCACGAGATCGTCCACGGCAAGATGGGGACCATGCACCACTCCGGGACGGGCGTCTTCCGCGGCCTGCCCTCGCCCTTCCAGGCGACCCGCTACCACTCCCTCATCGTCGACCGCGCGACCCTTCCGGAGGACCTTGAAGTCACCGCCTGGCTGGAAGACGGCACGATCATGGGGCTTCGCCACCGCAAGCATCTGATCGAAGGGGTCCAGTTCCACCCCGAGAGCATTGCCAGCGAACACGGCCACCAGCTCCTCCGCAACTTCCTCGACGAAGCCCGGGCCAAGGTCCCGGCATGAGCGACATCCTGAAGCCGCTGATCGGCATCGCTGCCACGCGCGCCCTTACGCGCGCCGAGGCCGAAGCGGCTTTCAACGCGCTTTTCGAGGGCGAAGGCACTCCAGCCCAGATGGGCGGCTTCCTGATGGCCCTCCGCACGCGGGGCGAGACGGTCGACGAATATGCCGCCGCAGCCTCGGTCATGCGGGCCAAATGCAACGCCGTTCGCGCGCCGGAGGGCGCCATGGACATCGTCGGCACCGGGGGGGACGGCAAGGGCACGCTCAACATCTCCACCGCCACCGCCTTTGTCGTGGCGGGTGCCGGGGTGACGGTGGCCAAGCATGGGAACCGCAACCTCTCGTCCAAGTCCGGCGCCGCGGATGCGCTGACCGAACTTGGCCTCAACGTCATGGTCGGCCCCGAGGTCGTTGAGCGCTGCATCAACGAGGCCGGGATCGGCTTCATGATGGCCCCGATGCACCACCCCGCAATCCGGCATGTCATGCCCGTAAGGGCCGAGCTTGGGACGCGGACGATCTTCAACATCCTCGGCCCGCTCACCAACCCCGCCGGGGTGAAACGCCAGCTGACCGGGGCGTTCTCTGCCGCCCTGATCCGGCCGATGGCCGAAACCCTCCTGGCCCTCGGCTCCGAGAAAGCCTGGCTGGTCCATGGCTCTGACGGGACCGACGAAATCTCGATCTGCGGCGCGACCAGCGTTTCGGCGGTCGAAAGCGGCGCGGTCCGGGATTTCACGATCCACCCCGAGGACGCGGGCCTTCAACCCCACCCGTTCGATGCGATCCTCGGCGGTACACCCGCCGAGAACGCCACCGCCTTCCGCGCGCTTCTCGACGGTGCGGCGGGGGCCTACCGCGATGCCGTCCTTCTGAATGCCGCCGCCGCCCTTGTCGTTGCCGACCGCGTCCCCACCTTGAAGGAGGGCGTGGCCATGGCCCGCGAGGCGATCGACTCCGGCGCTGCGCGGACCAAGGTCCAGACCCTCGCCCGCCTGACCAATGCCTGAAAGACCCCGATGAGCACGATCCTCGACCGCATCAAGGCCTACAAGCTGGAGGAAGTGGCCAAGGCCAAGGCAGCCACGCCTCTGGCCGAGATGGAAGCCGCCGCCAGGGCCGCCCAACCGGTCCGTGGCTTTGCCAGCGCGCTGCGCGAGGCGACGCTGACCGGCTATGGCCTGATCGCCGAGATCAAGAAGGCGAGCCCGTCCAAAGGCCTGATCCGCGCGGATTTCGATCCGCCGACCCTTGCCAAAGCCTACGAAGCGGGCGGGGCAACCTGCCTTTCGGTCCTGACGGATGGCCCGTCGTTTCAGGGGGCTGACGACTACCTTGTGGCCGCCCATGCGGCTGTCGCTCTGCCCTGCCTGCGCAAGGATTTTCTGTATGATCCCTGGCAGGTCGCCCAATCGCGCGCGCTGAATGCCGATTGTGTGCTTCTGATCATGGCCTCGCTGGACGACACTCAAGCCGCCGAGCTTGAAGCCGCAGCCGTCGAGCTTGGCATGGACGTGCTGATCGAGGTTCACGATGAAGCTGAACTGGAGCGGGCGGCTTTGCTGAAATCGCCCCTGATCGGCATCAACAACCGCAATCTCCATACATTCGAAGTCACGCTCGAGACGACACGCCGCCTGGCCCGCCGGGTGCCGGAAAACCGGATGATCGTCGCCGAAAGCGGTCTCTTCACGCCTGCCGATCTTGCCGACCTGGCCCAGTACGGCGCGCGCTGCTTCCTGATCGGCGAAAGCCTGATGCGGCAGGACGATGTGACCGCCGCGACCCGGACGATCCTGTCGCATCCGCTGACGGCTCAGGGTGGGCTGTGAGCGGGCTTTCCCACTTTGACGACCGGGGTCAGGCCCATATGGTCGACGTATCCGACAAGGCGGTGACCGACCGGCTGGCGGTTGCCGTGGGTGCTGTCCGGATGACGGCCGAGACGCTGGCGCTTATCACCGAGGGGCGGGCGAAGAAGGGCGATGTCCTTTCTGTCGCGCGGCTTGCCGGGATCATGGCGGCGAAGAAGACCTCTGATCTGATCCCGCTTTGCCACCCCCTGCCGATCACCAAGGTTGCGCTGGAGCTGACCCCCGACCCGGCACTTCCCGGCATCAGGATCGAGGCGACCGTCAAGACCTCGGGCCAGACCGGGGTCGAGATGGAGGCGCTGACCGCCGTCTCGGTCGCGGCGCTGACGGTCTACGACATGGTGAAGGCGGTCGAGAAGTCGATGGTGATCGAGGGCATCCGGCTGATCCTGAAGGATGGCGGAAAATCAGGGCGTTACGAGGCGAAGTGATGATTTCGGTCGAAGAGGCGCTTGCCCACTGCCTGGCACTTGCCGCGCCGCTTGGTCCTGAAACCATGCCTCTGGCCCAGGCTGCCGGGCGCTGGATGTGCGTGCCTGCGATTGCCACCCGCGACCAGCCACCTTTCCCGGCCTCGGCGATGGACGGCTATGCGGTGCAGGGCGACCCGGGACCGGACGACAACTTCCTCGTGATCGGCGAAGCCGGCGCAGGCCATGCGTTCGAGGGCCAGGTCGGCCCCGGTCAGACTGTCCGCATCTTCACCGGCGCCCCGGTGCCGCGGGGCGCGACGCGGGTCATCATCCAGGAAGACGTGGTGAAGATCGGCGACCGCATCCTTCTGAAGGAAGGGATGGACTCGGCAACCCATATCCGCCCTTCGGGACAGGATTTCCGCGCAGGCGACAGCCTTTCGCCCCGCCGCCTGCGCGCCAATGACCTGGCACTTCTGGCCGCGATGAACATCCCGGTCGTTACGGTCACCCGCCGCCCGGTCGTGGCCCTGATTGCCACCGGGGATGAGCTTGTCATGCCCGGCGAAAACCCGCGCCCGGACCAGATCATCGCCTCGAACAGCTTTGCGCTGAAGGCGATGGTCGAGGCCGAGGGCGGCCTGGCCCGGCTTCTGCCCATCGCGCGGGACAATGAGGCTGAACTTGCAACCGTGCTGTCGCTGGCGGAAGGAGCCGATCTGATCGTGACAATCGGTGGCGCTTCGGTCGGCGACCACGATCTTGTGGGCAAAGTCGCGGGCCTGGACCAGAGCTTCTGGAAGATCGCCATGCGCCCCGGCAAGCCGCTGATGGCGGGTCGGCTGAACGGCACGGCGATGCTCGGCCTGCCCGGCAACCCGGTTTCAGCGATCGTCTGCGGGCATCTGTTCCTTCTGCCGATGGTCCGGATCATGCTGGGCCAGCCGGACCCCGCGCCCCAGCCGAGGCAGGCCCGGCTGGCCATGGACCTGCCCGCCAACGGCCCCCGCGCGCATTACATGCGGGCGCGTCTGACTGATGGCGACGGGCTGCCCGACATCACCCCGTTCGACCGGCAGGACTCGGCGTTGCTGTCGATCCTGGGTCAGGCCGACGCGTTGCTGATCCGTCCCGTAGGCGATGCCCCGCGTGGCAAAGGCACCACGGTTTCCTACCTGCCGCTTTGACCTGTGGACAAAATTGCTTGACACAAACCGGGAACACGGGCAGAACATTGTGATAACACACGGTGTAGGGGCCCTGGCATGCTGACACGCAAGCAGTTGGAACTTCTCGACTTCATCCGGACCCGCATGGACCGGGACGGGGTTCCGCCCTCGTTCGACGAAATGAAGGATGCGCTGGACCTTCGGTCGAAGTCCGGGATCCACCGGCTGATCACTGCGCTGGAAGAACGCGGCTTCATCCGCCGCCTTGCGCACCGGGCCCGCGCGCTGGAAATCATCAAGCTGCCCGAAGCGATGGAAAAGCCCGGCTTCACCCCGAGGGTGATTGAGGGCGACCGCGCCGATCCGCCGCGTGGGGCGCTGCCGGTCGCGGCAGTCCACGCGCTGGAGCTTCCGGTGATGGGCCGCATTGCCGCCGGTGTCCCGATCGAGGCGATCTCGGAAGTGTCGCACCATGTGGCAGTGCCGGGGTCGATGCTGTCGGGTAAGGGCCAGCACTATGCGCTTGAAGTCAAAGGTGATTCCATGATCGAGGCGGGAATCAACGATGGCGACATCGTGGTGATCCGCGAGCAGACGACCGCCGAGAACGGCGATATCGTCGTGGCGCTGGTCGAAGATCATGAGGCGACGCTGAAGCGGTACCGCCGCCGTGGCTCCATGATCGCGCTTGAGGCTGCGAACCCGGCCTATGAGACGCGGGTCTTCCCCGACCATCTGGTCAAGGTCCAGGGGCGTCTGGTCGGGCTGATCCGGAGCTATTGACCGGTTGAGGCTGCAAGCTTCGTTCCGTTTGTCTTGACGTCCGGCAGGCTGACACGCTTGTAGTCTGGCGACCACAGGCGGCGTGTCGTGTTTGTCACGACGATCTGCAGGCCATCAGACCCCGTCCAGATTGCGAGCGGCCCGGTCTGCCGAAGGGTCGACGCGTCGATGAGGCGGCAGTTGTCCGGCTTTGCCGCAACCGGCTCGGCGATCACGACCAGCGCGCCGCTTGCGCAGGCCGCAGGGAGTTTCTGGATCGCAGCCTTTCCGGACAAGGCGACCGCTTGCAGCCCCGCGATCCCGAACCATCGCTCACCCTTTGGGCCGGTGAACCCGTCGCGCTTCGCAGCAAGCTTCTGCTCTGCGAGGTCACCGTCGTTTTCAAGCCAGCTTTCGGCGGAAAACCCGCCACCGGAGGCGGCCGACAGGGCGCGACCGTCTGGCCCCGCGAGACCGATCAGCTTGCCGTCGCCGGAAATCAGCAACGCCGGCCGGTCAGCCCAAACCCAAAGCGCCAGGGCGGCTGCAACCGGCACGAGACCCGCATACTGCACCCGCCCGCGCCACAGGATCAACCAGATCGCCCCAAGCGTCATGAGCGGCAAGACCAGCGGACCAGGCGCCGGGATTGCGGTCACCGAGCCGTCAAGCCCCGCAATCCAGTGCGCAACGAAGAGGATCCAGCGGGCGCCCTGCTCCATCACCCAGAGCGGCAGCGCGGCCAGGCCGAGTGGTGCGAGGAGGGCCGCCAGTGCCCCGGCGGGCATGATCACTGCCCCCATGACGGGGACGGTCAAGAGGTTCGCCAGCAGCCCGTAATCGGCGAAGCGGTTGAAATGCGCAGCCGCATAGGGCGCGGTCGCAAATCCGCCGATGAGAGAGCTGAGGAAAAGCGTGAAGACCGGCATCATCCAGCGAGGGATCCTCTGTCGGTAGATGCTGGCGTCGAGGGCGGAGAAGCCGACGATCAGGGCGATGGTGGCGGCGAAGGACATCTGGAAGCCGGGCTCCGTCAGGCTTTCGGGGCGGGCAAGCAAAAGGAACATCGCGGCGACGGCTACCGACCGCAGGGTTAGCGCGCGGCGGTCCAAGAGCACTGCGCCGAGGAAGACCGCGATCATGATGAAGGCGCGTTCGGTGGCGACGTTCGACCCTGACAGGAGGAGGTAGAAGAACGCCACCCCAAGGCTCGCCACCGCGGCAAGTTTCTTGGTGTTCACCCGGAGTGCCACGACGGGGACAAGCGCCAGGCCGTAGCGGAGGAGCCCGAAGACGAAGGCCGTGAGGAACGCCATGTTCATCCCCGAAATCGCCAGAAGATGCGCGAGAGAGGAGTCGCGGAGCGCCTGCACCGTCTCTTCTGTGATGGCAGAGCGGTCGCCCGTCATGGCACCGGCAGCGAAGGCCCCCGCCTGGCCCTCCATATGGGCCAGCATTCCTTCCGTCAGATAGCGGCGTAGGCGGTCGATCGGCAGGGCGCCGCCCTCGGGTTCTTCCAGCAGCAGCACCGGCGTCCGGGTGTAGCCCACCGCCCCGAGCCCGTCGAAGAACGCCATCCGGCGGAAGTCGAAAGCGCCGGGTTCGACCGGCCCCTGGGGGGCGGAAAGTGAGGCGGTCAGGATCACCACCTGACCCGGCGCGGGCTTCAGCCAGTCCTGTTCGCCTTGCAGCGAGACACGGACGCGATGGGGCGTTCTATCGGGTGAGACTTCGCGCAAGACGACACGGTCAAGCGTCAGCCGCAGCGCGTCGGATTGCGAGCGGTCGATGTCGACGATCCGCCCCTCAACCGGGCCGTAGTATCGGAAATCCAGCATGGGGGCGGCAACCGAATGGGCGCGGATGCCTGCAGCGATCCAGCCGGCGGCAACCGCGGCCACGGCCAGGGCGAGTGGCCGGGCAAGCTCTGGACCCCGCGCTGCGAAAGCCGCTGTGCCTGCCAAGACCAGCACGGCCAACGCATAGCTTCCTGGCCCCGGCTCAACCGCGACCGAGAACCAGAGACCAATCCCGCAGCCGATCAGGACGGCGATCCAGGGGAAGAGCGTCCCCCGCGCCGTCTGCAGCGCCTCGAGCGGCCAGAGGAGCGCGCGGACCACCGCCACCTTGTGCACCATCCCGCGATTGCCTAAACCCGCCGCAAGCCTAAGCTCCGCATGGTTTCCGAAAGGTTAATGCCTCTGATGTCGAACGCTGCCCGCCAGATCGTCACCCGCTTCGCGCCCTCGCCCACGGGTTACCTGCACATCGGCGGCGGGCGGACGGCGCTGTTCAACTGGCTTTATGCGCGGGGGCGTGGGGGCAAGTTCCTGCTGCGGATCGAGGATACTGACCGCGAGCGTTCTACGCCTGAAGCCACCGCCGCCATCCTGCGCGGCCTGACCTGGTTGGGGTTGGATTGGGATGGTGACGTCGTCAGCCAGTTCGCCCGGAAGGACCGTCATGCCGAGGTCGCGCATCAGATGCTTGGGCGAGGAACGGCGTACAAGTGCTTCTCGACGCAGGAAGAAATCGCGACGTTCCGCGCGGCGGAAGAGGCTGCCGGCCGCTACCCGGTCTTCCTTTCCCCCTGGCGCGACGCGGACCCCTCGACCTACCCCGAGGCCCCCTACGTCATCCGGATGAAGGCCCCGCGGACAGGTGAGACGGTGATCGACGACACTGTTCAGGGCAAGGTCACGATCAGGAACGAAACGCTGGACGACATGATCGTGCTTCGCAGTGACGGCACGCCCACCTATATGCTCGCCGTTGTGGTCGATGACCACGACATGGGCGTGACCCATGTGATCCGGGGCGATGACCACCTGAACAACGCCGCGCGTCAGCAGATGGTTTATGATGCGATGGGCTGGGAAGTTCCGGTCTGGGCGCACGTCCCGCTGATCCACGGGCCGGACGGGAAGAAGCTGTCGAAGCGCCATGGGGCGACCGGGGTCGAGGAATACCAGGCGATGGGCTATCCGGCGGCGGGCATGCGCAACTATCTGACGCGGCTTGGCTGGGCGCATGGCGATGCCGAGATCTTCACCTCGGAAGAGGCGATGCGGATGTTCGACCTCTCGGGCATCGGCAAAGCCCCCGCGCGGCTGGACTTCAAGAAGCTGGAGAACACCTGCGGCCACCATATGGCGATGGCCGATGATGCTGCACTGCTGCATGAACTGGAGGCTTTCCTTGCCGCAGCTGGCCGGGCCGCCCTGACCGCCTTGCAGCGCGAGCACATGGAGCTTGCGCTTCCGTTCCTCAAGAAGTCAGCGAAGACTTTCCCGGAGCTTATTGAAAAGGCTACGTTCCTGATGATTTCTCGGCCGATCCTCCCGGACGAGAAAGCCGCCGAGGCGCTTGACACAGTATCCCGTGGTATACTGCGCTCGTTGACGCCGCGCCTGCAAAATGCTAGCTGGTCAAAGGACGCGCTTGAGCCGATCCTGAACGAGATCGCCGAAGCCAATGGCATCGGTTTCGGCAAGCTCGCAGCGCCTTTGCGGGCGGCCATTGCGGGTCGAACTGTTACACCATCGGTTTACGACATGATGCTTACTATCGGTCGGGAAGAAACCGTTGCGAGGCTGAAGGACGCGTCCGAGTGACCCGCGTGCCCCGGCCTTGAAGCCGCCCCTGCCGGGATGCAGGATAGCCAAGGGTCGCCCCTGCCAGGGTCGGCCCG
Organism: Tabrizicola sp.; assembly: GCF_051645465.1. Classification (GTDB taxonomy): domain Bacteria; phylum Pseudomonadota; class Alphaproteobacteria; order Rhodobacterales; family Rhodobacteraceae; genus Tabrizicola. Next base: position 10,181 of record NZ_JBOFBI010000344.1, read on the forward strand.
CCATGACCGGGGAGAACCATGTCGGACAATGTCGCAAAGCTTCAGCTGAACGGGACCACTTACGATCTGCCCGTGCACAAACCCACCCTTGGCCCCGATGTGCTGGACATCCGGAAGCTTTATGGTGAGGCGGACGTCTTCACCTTCGATCCGGGCTTCACCTCGACGGCCGCTTGCGAAAGCGCAATCACCTTTATCGACGGCGACAAGGGTGAACTTTTGTATCGCGGCTATCCGATTGAACAGCTTGCCGAAAAGTCGACGCATCTGGAAGTCTGCTACCTGCTGCTTTACGGCGAGCTGCCGAACGCCGATCAGTTGGCGGACTTCACCCATCGGGTGACAAACCACACGATGGTGCATGAACAGATGCACTATTTCTTCCGCGGTTTCCGGCGGGACGCACACCCGATGGCCACGATGGTCGGCGTGGTCGGCGCGATGGCCGCGTTCTACCACGACTCGACCGACATCACCGATTCCTGGCAGCGCGAGGTCGCGGCGATCCGGATGATCGCGAAGCTGCCGACGATCGCCGCGATGGCCTACAAGTACTCGGTCGGCCAGCCCTTCGTCTATCCGAAGAACGCGCTGAGCTATGCGGGCAACTTCCTGCACATGTGCTTCTCGGTCCCGGCTGAGGAATACGTGGTCTCGCCGATCCTGGAAAAGGCAATGGACCGCATCATGATGCTGCATGCGGACCATGAGCAGAACGCGTCGACCTCGACAGTGCGTCTGGCGGGGTCTTCGGGCGCGAACCCGTTCGCCTGCATCGCGGCGGGGATTGCCTGTCTTTGGGGTCCGGCGCATGGCGGGGCCAACCAGGCCTGCCTGGAAATGCTGAAAGAGATCGGCACGGTCGACCGGATCCCGGAATTCATCGCGAAGGCCAAGGACAAGACCTCGGGCTTCCGTCTGATGGGCTTCGGCCACCGCGTCTACAAGAACTTCGACCCGCGGGCGAAGGTGATGAAGGAAAGCGCTGACGAGGTGCTGGGCCTTCTGGGGGTTGAGAGGAACCCTCTTCTGCAAGTCGCGAAAGAGCTGGAACGCATCGCGCTTGAGGACGAGTACTTCATTTCGAAGAAGCTCTACCCGAACGTCGACTTCTATTCCGGCATCATCCTTGAGGCGATGGGCTTCCCCACCGCCATGTTCACCCCGATCTTCGCGATTTCGCGCACCGTGGGGTGGATCAGCCAGTGGAAAGAGATGATCGCCGACAAGAACCAGAAGATCGGCCGCCCGCGTCAGCTGTATATCGGGCCCGCCACACGCGACTACGTCGACCTGCGCCACCGCTAATCCGCCGTGCCCCAAGATTTTTCGCAGAAAAATCTTGGGGTTCGCGCTATTGTAGGCCATCCAGCGTGCCGACCCGGCCGTAAAGGTCGACCCGTCGGTCTCGGAAAAGACCCCAGCTCGCACGGAGTGCCGCGATGGCATCAAGATCGAACGTGTGCATCAGAGCCGTCTCATCCAGCCGGTCAGCCTTGGCCATGACTTGCCCAGTGTGGTCGGCAATGAAGCTGGAGCCGTAGAACGTCACGTCCCGCCCATCCGGCGCGACTTCGGTCCCGGTCCGGTTCGACGCGACAACCGGCATGATGTTCGCCGCCGCGTGGCCCCGCATGACCATTTCCCAATGCGGCTGGCTGTCGTAGCCGGGCGCAGGCGGTTCGGACCCGATGGCCGTCGGGTAAAGCAGCATCTCGGCCCCCATCAGCGCCATCGACCTTGCGCATTCCGGGAACCATTGGTCCCAGCAGATGCCGACACCGATCCGCCCGAAGGCCGTGTCCCAGACCTTGAACCCCGTGTCGCCGGGCGAGAAGTAGAACTTCTCCTCATAGCCCGGCCCCTGCGGGATGTGGCTCTTGCGATAGACCCCCAGGACCCGACCGTCGGCATCGACCATCGCAACGGAGTTGAAGAACACCGGCCCCGCGCGTTCAAAGAAACTGACCGGCAGCACGACGCCCAACTCACGCGCGAGTGCCGCGAACCGGGCAACGAGGGGGTTGCCTTCCAGCGGATGGGCAAGTTCAAAGTAGCGCGGGTGCTGTTCGATGCAGAAGTAGGGCGCCGCGAAAAGCTCTTGAATCAGCACGACCTGGGCGCCCTGACCGGCGGCCTGACGGACCAGCGCCTCGGCGCGGTCGGCATTCGCGGGAAGGTCCCAGGTGCAGGCGAATTGGGTGGCGGCGACGGTGACGGATCTCATGCGGGGCCTCGGCAATGTGTCATGGCGAACCTACGGCCCTGGCCCCCGACCTTGAAGCCCTATTCCGCGGGCAGCCCCGTGGGCCAGCGTCCAGCTGCCGCTCCCACCGCGCTTGGGTGCAGCCGTTCCGAACGGTCCCGCCCCACAACCCTTGGCCTGCGCCAGAGAAACGCCTTGCCCCAGCTGGTCCAGGTGCCCACCATCGGTGCCTCGGGATCGCAAGGATAGCGCCCGCGCCAGCCCTCGGGCAGCGCGAGGCCAAGGGCGTCAGCCCGTTCCAGCATCCAGACCAGCGAAATGTTCGCCAATGGCCGTGCTGCCGCGACATGGCCGATATGCCCGCCGACATCACCATGCGCGCCCCTGAACCAGACCTGCTCGACGTTGCCCTCCCAGCCCGGCGGGCAATCCCACAGGACCGGCGAAAAGGCGACCCGCGTCTCGTTCAGCGCCAGCGCGTGGTAGCCATGCCGGACCGAGCTTCCGAGTTGATGGTTGTGAAAGGCATACCGGTCAGGCGCGAGCATCCAGAAGAACGGCAGCCGCAGCCCCAGAGCCTTCACGGTATCCCAGACCCCCACCATCTCGATCGGGGCTTCCGGATGGCAATAAGCCTTCGCGAAAGCCCGTGCCGCCTGGCTTTCCGGTGCGCGTTCGTAGTGCCGCCAGGCCAGACGCACGGCGCGCTCGGTCGCATGTTCACGCCGCACAAGACCCACCCGGTCGATCACCCCAGCCAGCGAGCGGACGGCAAAAGCGCCTCGGGAATAGCCGAAAAGGAAGATCCGGTCGCCTTCCCGGTAGCCGCTTGCCAGCCACCCGTAGGCCCGCTGGATTTGCGGTGTGATCCCCCGGCCCTCGATGATTGCCACACCCCGAAGCCAGCCTTCCCACTGCATCCCCGGCTCATAGTAAAGCCGCCGGTTCGCGTGATGGCCCATTTCCTTGAGGAGAAGGAACAGAAGGCCAGCATTGCCCTCCTCCCCCGGCTCGAGCGAAGACATGGTGCCGTCAAGGATCACCACATGGTCGACAACCCCGCGGACGCGCCCCGGTGCGGGTGCGGGTTCGACCGCGGCCTCGACGCCGCGGCGGAAGAAGCTCCGGATGCGGTCAAGAAGTCGCGTGGCGGGCCTCCTCGATCCAGGTCCAGATGCGGTTCGGCGTGAATGGCATGCCGATCCGCTTCACCCCTGCGGCCGCCAATGCATCGCGGACGGCGTTTGAGATAGCGCCCAGTGCACCGACGGTGCCCGCCTCGCCACAGCCCTTGATGCCCAAGGGGTTGGTGCGGGTCGGGATGCCCCGTTCGGCGAACTGGAACATCGGAAGGTCCGAGGCCCGGGGCATCCCGTAGTCCATGAAGCTGCCGGTCAGCACCTGGCCGTTTTCATCCTGGACCAGCCATTCGGTGACCGCCTGGCCGAAGCCTTGGGCGACACCGCCATGCACCTGGCCTTCGACGAGGTTCGGCGCGACGAGCACTCCGAAATCATCCACCACCGAGTAGCGGTCAAGCGTCAGCCCCCCGGTTTCCGGGTCGATCTCGACCTCGGCCAGATGCACGCCATTCGGGAAGGACCGACCGTCGAGAACGATCTTCTCGCTGCGGTCGACCAGGTCGATCCGGTCCTTCGCCCGCGCCAAGGCCGCCGCTTCCGGCAGGGTCAGCCGCAGGTTCGTGCCAGCCGCGCCAAAGCGGTGGTCGGCAAACTGAACGCCGTCCACCCCCCATTCCTTGGCCAGAAACGCCTCAAACCCCGCAACTATCGACCGAACCGTCGCGCGCGTCGCCGTCCCCTGCACCGTCACCGACCGCGAGCCGCCGGTGCCGCCGCCCTTGGCAATCCGGTCGCTGTCGCCTTCGACGATCCGAACCATCTCGGCCGGGATGCCCGTCGCCTCTGCTACCATTCGCGAGAAGACGCTTTCGTGCCCCTGCCCGTTCGACTGCGTGCCGACGTACAGGGTCGCGCCGCCGTCTTCGTCCAGGACCAGACGCGCGATTTCATCCTCGTCGCCCAGAATCGCCTCGACATAGGCCGCGACCCCAAGCCCCCGCAGACGGCCCATGGCCCTGCTCGCAGCCAACCGTTCGGCATAGCCCGCAGATCGTGGCGCCACGGTTTCCAGAAGCCCCGCGAAGTCGCCGCCGTCGATGATCTCGCCTTCCAGCGTCTCGTGCGGGAAATCGCGGATCGCATTCTTCAGCCGCAGGGCCACCGGATCAACGCCCAGCTTCCGCGCGGCCTCATCCATTGTGCGTTCGATGGTCAGGATCGCCTCCGGCCGCCCGGCGCCACGATAGGCATCAATCGGAGTGGAGTTCGTATAGACCCCGGTTGCCGCCAGCGCGCCAACAGGCACTTTGTAGACCCCCGTCAGGACCTTGGTGAAGAGCTCCGTCTGGATGGCCTGCCCATACTGAGAATTGTAGGCCCCAAGATTTGTCACAAGATCAACGCGGTAGGCCGTGATCCGGTGGTCGGCATCAAGGCCCAGGTCTGCACGCGCCACCAGATCACGGCCCGCGTTGTCCGTCAGCATCGCCTCGCTGCGGGTCGAGACCCAGGCGACCGGGCGGCCCAGCTGACGCGCCGCCTCGGCCAGCACTACATATTCCGGATAGGTCATCGCCTTCATCCCGAAGCCGCCGCCGACATCGGGGTTGGTCACCCGAACCCGCTCACGCGGGATACCCAGCATCCGGGAAAGCTCGTTCCTTTGCACCCAGACGCCCTGGCCATTGACGCAAAGATGCAGGCGGTCGCCGTCCCATTCCGCGAAGGCCGCCCGGGGTTCGATCGGCGCGGCAGTCACGCGGTTGTGGATCACTTCCACGGCGATCCGATAGACGGACGCGCGCAAGGCCGCTTCGGTCGCCGCCGCTTCGCCGAAGAGATAGTCGAAAGCCCGGTTCTGCGGCGCTTCGGTGTGGAGGGTCGGGTCTTGAGGTTCCAGATGAAGCACGGGGTCGAGTGCGTTGATATCAATACCAATCATTTCGACAGCATCGCGAGCTGCTTCCACCGTGTCGGCCACGACCATCGCGATTGCCTCACCCACGAACCGAACGTGGGTTCTCGCCAGCACTGGCCGTTCCGGCCCCGCGCCCTTGCCGCCGTCACGAGTCTCGATCCGCTCGCCCTTCATGCCAAGCTTTACGCCCGCGGCCTGCAAATCCGCCGCCGTCAGCACCAGATGCACCCCCGGCGCGGCGCGCGCCTCTTCGACGTCAAGCGACACGATCTCACCGTGCGCGTGGTCCGACCGGAGGAACACCGCCCAAAGCGCGCCTTGCGGCACCAGATCGGCCACATAGCGCCCCTTGCCGGTGAGGAACCGCACATCCTCCCGCCGTTTCAGGGGCTGGGCCAGGCCGAATTTCATCTGGCTTGCGTCCATGGGGCACTCCTTCCCCGCAAACGCTAAGCGCCCGGCGGGAATTGTCCAGCCGGGCGCTTTGGTATCAGACCGATTTCGGCAGGATCAGAGCTTAAGGGCCAGAACCGTTGCCATCATGAGCTCACCAAAGCCGTTGAAGCGGGTATTGGTGACGGTGGAGTAAGACCCCATGCCCTGCCAGATCACATAATCGCCCTCGGCAAGGTCGCTTGGCAGCGGGATCTCGCCCGGCAGCCGGTCAACCGAATCGCAGGTCGGGCCAAAGACAATGCGCGGCACCGGCTCGCCCTGACGCTTCATGCCGTCGGGCGAAAGCACCTCGATCCGGTCGATCACGCCGATCATGGGAAGCTCGGTCAGCGAGCCGTAGACGCCGTCGTTCAGGAACACATGCGTCCCATCGCGGAGCGCCTTGACCCGGGCGGCAAGGGCAAAGGCATCGCCGCAAAGCGCACGGCCGGGCTCGCAGATCAGTTCCGGACGATCAGCACCGAAAGCCTCGGTCGCGACGCGGTCGATCAGCTGGAACGTCTCTTCCAGCTGCGGCACGATTGCGGTCATCCGGTGGCTCGGGAACCCGCCGCCGACGTTCAGCCGGGCGATCTTGACGCCTGCGCCTTGTGCGATGTTCGCGGCCTCGCGGATGTAGGCCTCCCACGCATGCGGGTCGGTGCATTGCGTGCCGGGATGGAAGGTGATCGAGGGGATGAAGCCTGCCTTCGCGACCTCTTCCAGAAGCTCGACAGCAAGCTCCACCGTGGCCCCGAACTTGGCGCCAAAGTTGTAGGCTGCACCCGCGACCGGCAGCTTGAAGCGCACGGAAATCTCGGTCCCCGCCACGGGCACCATCTCGATCAGCTTGGCGAGTTCCGATTTGGAATCAACGCTGTAGCTTTTCACCCCACGCTCGACCGCATAGGCGATCTCGTGGCGCGCGCGCACCGGGTTGTTGTAATGGATCGCTGCATCGGGCGCCAACCGACGGATCAGGTCGATCTCGAACGGCGAGGCGCAGTCAAAGCCGCGGATACCGGCGGCGGCCAGGTTTTCAACCATCGCCTCGCCCGGGTTCGACTTGACCGCATAGGTCACAAGACCCGGGAAGCCATCGATAAACCGGCGGGCAGCGGCCTGCGCGGCGGAGGGTGCGAAGAACAGAACCGGGTGTTCCGGCACCTGTTTCTTCAGAAAATCAGTCGGGTTGGTCCAGATTGTCTTGGAGAGTCCCATCGGCGTTTTTCCCTTTGCCAACAAGACGCTTCGCCCTTCCCCTTGCAGCTACGGGATCGGGCACCAGCGTGGTTTCAAGTAAACCAGGCCAGGTGCGTATGAGCCGCCCTTTTCCTGCAATCGAGGATGCCGCATATGGTGTACAAACTCACCGAACAAAACTATATAACTGGCGGATTCTTACGTTATTATGACGAAAAAGGCGGCAGAATGAATGGAT
>NZ_JBOFBI010000345.1:0-4448 GCF_051645465.1 Tabrizicola sp.
ACCCTGCCTCCGCCGCGCCTGCCGCCCGACACCCTCGCGCAGCTGGCCCGCGACCACTGGGGCGTCACCGGCACACTCACCCCCCTGACGTCCGAGCGTGACCAGAACCACCGCCTCGACACCGCAACCGCCAGCTACACGCTGAAACTCGCCAACCCGGCCGAACCGCCGGACCTCACCGATTTCCAGACCAAAGCCCTCCTCCACGTCGCGGCCCAGGACCCCGGCCTTCCCACCCCCCGCGTGATCCCCGCCCGCGACGGTCGCGCCCTAATCCCCACCCCCGACGGCGCGCTAAGGCTCCTCAGCTGGTGCCCCGGCACGCCCATCGCCGGGCTTCCCCGCACCCCCGCGCTCGCCCACGCCATCGGCGATGCGCTGGCCCGCCTGACCACCGCCCTGACCGGCTTCTCGCACCCCGCCGACAGCCACATCCTCCTCTGGGACATCCGCCAGTTCCCCCGCCTCGAACCCCTGACACCGGCCCTCCCCCCTGACCTCGCCGCCGAGGTGACCCGCTTCCGCACACGGTTCGACACGAACATCGCCCCCACACTCACGCATCTCCCCACCCAGGTCGTCCACGCTGATTTCAATCCCCACAACCTGCTCGCCGCCGCCGAAAATCCCGACCAGATCAGCGGGATCCTCGACTTCGGCGACATGGTCCGCACCCCGCGCATCTGCGACCTCGCCGTCGCCGCGTCCTACCTGGTCGAGCCCGCCACACCGCTCGCCCTCCTCACCCCCCTCGTCACCGCCTATCATTCACGCCTGCCCCTCCTCCCCGACGAAATCGCCCTCCTCCCCGACCTCATCACCGCTAGAATGCTGACGACCCTGACCATCGCCACCTGGCGCGCCACCCGCTACCCCGAGAACGCGACCTACATCCTTCGCAACACCCCCTCCGCCCAGGCTGGCCTCCAGGCCTTCCGCGACACTGCACCCGAAACACTCGCCTCCGACCTTCTTGCCGCCTGCGAAAGGCCCCCCGAATGACCCGCAACCTGATGCCCAACGCCTATACCCCGGGCGCCACCCCCCTTCCGCCCGAGGACGAAGCCCGCATTGCCCGCCGCACCCGGCTCCTCGGGCCCGCCTACCGGCTCTTCTATGCCGAACCCCTGCACATCACCCGCGGCGACGGCGTCTGGCTCTACGACCGTGACGGCCGCGCCTATCTCGACACCTACAATAACGTGGCCTCGGTCGGGCATTGCCACCCCCGCGTCGTCGCGGCGATGACCCGGCAGGCCAGCCAGCTCGCCACCCACACCCGCTACCTCCACGACGGCATCCTCGACTACGCCGAGCGTCTTCTCGCCCTTTTCCCACCCGAGCTGTCCCACGTCATGTTCACCTGCTCGGGGTCCGAGGCGAACGACCTCGCGCTCCGCATTGCCCGCGCCGCCACCGGCGGCACCGGAGTCATCGTTACCGACAACGCCTATCACGGGGTGACGCTGGCCACTGCCGAGATGTCGATGTCGATCGGCCCCGCGGTCGCCCCCGGCCCCACTGTCTTCGCAGTCCCCGCCCCAAGCGCCGAGAACTACCCCGAAGGCATCGCCAAAGGCTTCGCCGCTGCCGTCACCGCCGCCTGCGACCAAATGGCCGCAAAGGGCATCAAACCCTGCGCGCTCATCGTCGACACGATCTTCTCGTCCGACGGCGTCCGCCCCGACCCGGCAGGCTTCCTCGCCCCCGCCATGGCAGCGATCCGGGCGAAGGGAGGCCTTTTCATCGCCGATGAAGTCCAGCCCGGCTTCGGCCGCACGGGAGAGGCAATGTGGGGCTTCCTGCGCCATGGGCTGGTCCCCGACATGGTGAGCCTCGGCAAACCGATGGGCAACGGCTACCCGATGGCGGGCCTTGTGATCCAGCCCCAGGTCATTGCCGAATTCGGCGCAAAAGCACGCTATTTCAACACGTTCGGCGGCAATGCTGTAGCCGCTGCCGTGGGCCTCGCCGTCCTCGACGTGATCCGCGACGAAGGCCTGATGCAGAACGCAGCCACTGTCGGCGCGGCCTTTGCCCAAGGTCTGCGCGATCTGGCCCAGCACCACGACAGCATAGGCGAGATTCGCGCCGCGGGCCTCTTCCTCGGCACCGACATCCTGACAGAGGGTCAGCCCGACGGCACCAAGGCGGGCCGCCTCGTCAACGACCTCCGCCGCGACGGCATCCTGATCAGTGCGACAGGCCCCGAAGGTCACATCCTGAAAATCCGCCCGCCGCTGCCCTTCTCGATGGCGAACGTCGACCAGTTCCTGACAACACTCGACAAGGTGCTGAAACAAGCCTGAAGCTCTAGCTCACAAAAGCAGCATTTCTTGTCGCCAAATATCCTCAGGGGGTTTGGGGGCAGAATGCCCCCATCGCCCGAGCCGGTTGCGCGCCCTTCGCGCGCAGAGGCGAGACAAAAGGTCTTCGCGCGTCAGCGCTCAATATGAAAACCGCCCCGCACTCGAGACGCGGGCCAATCCTTGCCGAAACGTTAAAGACCCCCAGGCAAGCCCCTGAAATCAAAGGGCTCGAAAACCTGCGCACCGTGCCCATTCACCCCAGAGCATACCCCGCCCCCCGGACCGTCCGCACCGGGTCGCCCCCGCCGAACTGCATCAGGCTTTTCCGCAAGCGGCCCACATGCACGTCCACGGTCCGGGTGTCGACATAGATGTCCCGCCCCCAGACGAGGTCCAGAAGCTGCTCCCGGCTGAACACCCGCCCCGGCCGCTCCATCAGCGTGACCAGAAGCTTGAACTCGGTCGGCCCGAGCTTCAGCACCTTGTCCGACCGGTAGACCCGGTGGCTCTCGGGGTCCAGACGGATATCCTCATGCTCCAGCACCACCCCCGCCGTCGAAGGCCGGACCCGCCGCAGCTGAGCCCTTGCCCGCGCCATCAGCTCCAAGACCGAATAGGGCTTCACCACATAATCGTCCGCCCCGGTCTCCAAACCGCGGATCCGGTCCACCTCCTCGGCGCGCGCCGAAAGCATGATGATCGGAATGCCTCGCGTATCCGGCCGCATCTTGAGCCGCCGGCAGACCTCGATCCCCGAAACCTTCGGCATCATCCAGTCCAGGATGATGATGTCGGGGTCCTCTTCGTCGACCAGTATCATCGCATCTTCGCCGTTGTCGGCCTGCGTGACCGCAAAGCCTTCGGCTTCCAGATTGTAGGCCAGAACGGTCCGCTGCGCGGCCTCGTCCTCGACCAGAAGAACTTTCGGTTGTCCAGTCCTTGCCATGCTCAGCGCTCCGTCCCGGTGGCCATGCTGTCGAACTTTGGCCGCTCGTCGCCCGGCATCTCCCCGGTCACGAGATAGATGACCTGTTCGGCGACGGCGGTTGCGTGATCGCCTACGCGCTCGATATTCTTGGCGATAAAGTGCAGGTGCATGCAGGCCCCGATGTTGCGGGGGTCTTCCATCATGTGGGTCAGAAACTCACGGAAGATCGAGTTGTACATCTGGTCAATCTCCCGGTCGCGCAGCCGCACGTCCTCGGCCAGCGAGACGTCGCGGCGGATATAGGCGTCAAGCGCATCCGTCAGCATCAGCACGACCGCCTTCGCCAGCCGCCGGATCGCCCCCGATGCACCGGGAACCGGCGTCATCTGGGCCAGAACCGCCGTCCGCTTCGCGAGGTTCTTCGCATAGTCCCCCGCCCGTTCCAGCGCGGCGGCGATCTTCATCACGGTCAGCACCGTCCGAAGATCGCTTGCCGTCGGGGCCCGCAGCGCCAGCAGCATCGCGCACTGGGTGTTGATCTGCTCTTCAAGCCCGTCGATCGCGTCATCCCCGGCCCGGACCCTGGCCGCAAGGTCCTCATCCCGGGTGTCGAGCGCTTCGGAGGCATCCAGAAGTGCTGTCTCGACCAGCCCACCCATCCGCACGACCAGGGCCTGGACGGCCTCAAGATCCCGGTCGAAGGCGGAAAGGATATGGGTGGTGTTCATGTCGTTCTCCTCACCCGATACGGCCTGTGATGTAGGCTTCGGTCCTGGTGTCTTTCGGGTTGGTGAAGATCTGCGGCGTGTCGCCGTATTCGACGAGGTTGCCGAGGTGGAAGAAGGCGGTCTTCTGGCTCACGCGCGCGGCCTGCTGCATCGAATGGGTCACGATCACCACCGAAAAGGTCGCGCGGAGCTCGTCGATCAGCTCTTCGACCTGGGCGGTCGCGATCGGGTCGAGCGCCGAGCAGGGCTCGTCCATCAACAGAACCTCCGGGCCGGTCGCGATGGCCCGCGCGATGCAAAGCCGCTGCTGCTGGCCGCCCGAGAGCCCGGTCCCCGAGGCGTCCAGCCGGTCCTTCACCTCGCCCCAGAGTGCGGCTTTCCGCAGCGAGGCCTCGACGATCTGGTCAAGCTCGGCCTTGTTGCGCGTCAGTCCGTGGATTTTGGGGCCGTAGGCGACGTTGTCGTAGATCGACTTCGGAAACG
>NZ_JBOFBI010000346.1:0-3046 GCF_051645465.1 Tabrizicola sp.
ACCTTTCCCCCCCGGATGCTAGGGATGCTCAAACGCTTATCGGGGGACCACAAGGGATGGCGTCATATCCGACCTACTTCGACAAGGACGCGCTTCTCGCCTGTTCGCGGGGCGAGCTCTTCGGCCCCGGCAACGCCCAGCTTCCCGCGCCGCCGATGCTGATGATGGACCGGATCACCGACATCTCGGAAGACCGGGGCGAGCATGGCAAGGGCCATGTTGTCGCCGAGTTCGACATCACCCCCGACCTCTGGTTCTTCGAATGCCACTTCCCGGGCAACCCGATCATGCCCGGCTGCCTTGGCCTTGACGGGCTCTGGCAGCTGACCGGCTTCAACCTCGGCTGGCGCGGCTGGCAGGGCCGCGGCTATGCGCTTGGCGTGGGCGAGGTGAAACTGACGGGCATGGTGAGGCCCGACCGCAAGAAGCTCACCTACTACGTCGACTTCACCAAAGCCCTGCAAACCCGCCGCCTGACCATGGGCGTGGCCGACGGCCGGGTCGAGGCTGATGGCGAGGTGATCTACCTCGTCAAGGACATGAAGGTCGCGCTTAGCGAAGCGTAAGCACGCGCGGCAGCGCACAGGTTTTGGCCGAGTACCAGGTATTTGCATGACAATCGGCGACGAAGAACGGGCAGACATCTATGACCCCGATTTCGTCGCCGATCTCTTCGATCGCTGTTCCACGAACTACCGGCGGTGGAGCGCGGTCAGCTCGTTCGGCTTCACCTACATCTGGCGCCGCCAATGCGTGGCGCGGCTGGAGGCGCCCAAAGCCGCAAGCGCCGTTGCCGTTGACCTGATGGCTGGCACTGGCGAGGTCTGGCCGCACCTTTTGCGGCGCTTTCCTGACCTCGGCACAATCACCGCCCTCGACATCTCGCAGCGGATGCACCTCGACGCCGTCGACCGGCTTCACCGGCACTACTCCGACAAGATCACCCATCTCGAAGCAAACGCTCTCGAAAACGATCTGCCGTCGGAACACGCCGATCTCCTGGTCTCGACCTTCGGCCTGAAGACCTTCAATCCCGATCAGCAATCCATCCTGGCCCACCAGATCGCGCGCATTCTCAAGCCGGGCGGCCAGTTTTCACTGATCGAGGCGTCTGATCCCAAAGGCTGGATCCTGCGCCCGTTCTACCGCTTCTACCTCGACCGGGTCCTGCCTCTGGTCGAGCGGTTCGTCCTGAACGGCGCGCATGACTTCAGCATGATCGGCACGTACACCCGGAACTTCGGCAGCTCTTCCCACATGGCTGAAGCCCTGCGCGCAGCAGGCCTGAATGTGACGCTGCAAAAGCACTTCTTCGGATGCGCCACCAGCGTCGCCGGATACAAGCCGATAACGGGCTGATTGCAAGACAACCTGCCATCGACCAACCTCCTCGAGCACTTCGTGCACTCGTCGGAGGACCCTCCGCGAGGAGTGCACGAAGTGCTCGACGAGCCGACCCCGCAGGATGCGTGATTACAACCGCGCCGCCTGGACGTGCATCCAGTCGAAGTTCCGCGACCGGCCAAGGCTGACCCAGCCTTCAGCCTCCCAGGCATGCCACCAGAAGTCATAATCCCGAGCATCCAGCGTCGCCCGATCGCGACCCATCTTCAGCTGGTTCCGCTCCGGGTCCCAGTCCAGCGCCACGGCCCAGGCATGCGTTGACCACGTCGAGCCGCCGCGCTTCTTGCGAGGGGCGTAGCACCCGCCGAAAAGGTCCAGCCGCAACCGTTTCAGCTCGGCATCGCCGTAATGGGCATGGACCTTCTGCAGCACCCGATCCAGGCTTGCCTCGACCTTGGCGTGGCACGAGATATGCTTGATGACCTGCGACTTGTCCCAGGCCAGCCGCAGCTTCCACGGCACCTGTACCCGGCCGGTCGGCCCCGCTGCAGGCGGACCGTAGAAGGCCTTCATCGCGGCCTGGTTCCCGGTATCGCGCGGCCAGCTGTGCGGGTTGGCATCCGACGGCTCGTCATCGCGCCAGAGCGGTGGCAGCGTGCCCCGGTCCAGAAGATGCACCAGCCGCTCATAGGCCTCCTGCGTCACCGGGCCCCAGAATCCATCCACCGGATCGCAGTCGATGCCCTTGTCCTTGCAGATCAGCTGGAATAGCGTCACCTCGCGCCGCTTGGCCGAAAACGTCGTGCCCCCCGACGGCATATCCCCCGGCCGCCGCTGCAAGGCCGCCAGCACCGCGGCCTCCAGCGCGGGCGAGGCCGCCCCATCCGCATTCCCTTGAAACAGACCCAGACCCTTCAGATGCGTCTGTACGACAATGACTGCCCTTTTGAGCATGTTGGTTCTCCAATCAAGTGCTTCAGAAATAAGTCTTTGATGAAAATCAGAAATCTGCCGGAACGGCGATCAGGCCCGACCGGTACTTCTCGGACCGGGTCCAGCGCGGCGCCCCACCTTGCGCAAGCGGGTTGAACGGGGCCACCTCGATGTTGTCCTTCGCAATCATCTCGCGCATCGAATGCGCCTCGACCACGTCGCCCCGGCGACCGGGAAAGACATGGTATCCCGCGTGCGCGATGCCGACGAAGAACGGCACGGTCTTGAACGCCGCAGGCTCGATCTTCTTGAAGCCGACGAGCTTCGTCACGTTGTCGACCCTGGAGTCGTAATAGACCCCCCGGTTCACGGCACTCGCGTGGCGCAACGCATGCCCTCCCCAGACCGGCATCCACTTCCGCCCCGGTCGCAAAGGGTTCAGCGCCTGATCGTCCGCATCCCAGGCGGCATTCTGGCTGGGGTCGGGGTTCCAGTAATAGATCTTCCAGCCCAGTTGCTGCAGCATGATCTGCAGATCGGTCCCGAAGAACTTCTGGTCGATCTTCAGCTGGGTGTTGATCTTCTTCCAGGTGTTGCTCATGCCGGTCACGTTGAACCCACGCTCACAGGCCTGCATCGCCAGAAGGATGCATGCGGTCGACACCTGCTGGTCCACCAGAAACTCCGGCTTCCCGAACTTGCGCAACTGCGCCATTCGCTTTTCGCGGGTCTTATGCTCGGGCTTGCGGTTGCCGTAGTACTTCGACAC
>NZ_JBOFBI010000347.1:0-14736 GCF_051645465.1 Tabrizicola sp.
CCCCTGCCCGACGCGCGAGGCCAGAAGCTGCCCGGTCGGATCGAAGACGAAGACCTCGAGCACGGGGTCAAGCTCGATGTCCTCCAGCGGCGAGCGGAAATCGAAGCCTGAAATGCCAGGCCGAAGGTTGGCTTCATAGATCGCCGAGATCAGCTCGGCCTGCCGCACCATGCCAAGCTGGCGCTGCAGGGCCAGGCTGTCGCGGAACGGGTTCATAAAAAGGACGCCGACCGCCAGAAGCACCAGCGCCATCAGGTTGAAGACGATGATCTTGCGCGCAAGCGGGGAACGGTTCAGCCCGACGATACTGCGCCCAGCCCGGCCTTCCTTCAGCCGCTCGACGGTGGCGTCGGGGGAAACCCAGTCCTCGCCCAGAAGAACGTCACCCGACCGCTTTGGTCGGGTGTCATTGGGCGCGATCCGGGGTGACGAGGTCATGCCGATCGGCCGTCACTCTTCGTTGTAGCGGTAACCGATACCATACAACGTTTCGATGGCCGAAAATGTGTCATCAACCGACCGCATCTTCTTGCGCAGGCGCTTGATATGGCTGTCGATGGTGCGGTCGTCGACATAGACCTGATCGTCGTAAGCCACGTCCATCAGCTGATCGCGCGATTTCACGAAGCCGGGCCGTTGGGCAAGGGCCTGCAGAAGCAGGAACTCGGTGACCGTCAGCGCGACTTCCTTGCCCTTCCAGGTGACCGAATGGCGCAGCGGGTCCATCCGGAGCGCACCGCGCTCCATCATCCGGGTCTCTTCGGTGGCCGCTGCTTCGCCGGTGTTGATCGCTTCCTGGCGGCGCAGAAGTGCGCGGATGCGTTCGACCAGCAGGCGCTGCGAGAAGGGCTTCTTCACGTAGTCGTCGGCGCCCATGCGAAGGCCAAGGACCTCGTCGATCTCGTCGTCCTTCGAGGTCAGGAAGATCACCGGGATCGAGGTCTTCTGCCGCATGCGCTGCAGAAGATCCATGCCGTCCATCCGCGGCATCTTGATATCCAGGACCGCCATGTCCGGCATCCGCCGACTGAAGGCCTCGAACGCGGACTGGCCGTCGTTGTAGGTTTCGACCTCGAAGCCTTCGGCCTCCAGGGTCATGGCGACCGAGGTCAGGATGTTCCTGTCATCGTCGACTAGCGCGATGCGCGACATCTTCGTGCCTCCCTAAGACTGCTGCCTTATCTTTGTTTTCCCGCCATTTTCAGGGCTTGCCCCTGGATAATCAACAGTAAATCGAATCACCCCAGAAACAAGGGATTCAAGGGTGGCAATTTCGCCGACCCCGACAACAATTCTGCAACCATTCGGGGATTGCCGCGCGATGGTGGCGCTAACGCGGGAATGATTGCGCTAACTGTTTGAAAACACGCTATTCTTGTGCAAAAGTGCCATGCTATAGGCCCATTATGACTCGCCCCAATCTAGGCCTGTCACGGCATTCATTGGCCCGGATGCCGAAATTTGGAACCGCCGCATAAGGCATGCGGCTTCGGGAGCTTTCAGATGATCCACGGACGCGTGAACCGCAGTCAGCAGTTGGAAGACGTCGGCATTACGGGTGTGGCGGTGGCCCACTACAACTATGCCGAAGCAGCGCTGGTTGAGGCGGCGGTCGCACGTGGCGAGGGTCGCCTGGGTCGCGGCGGGGCGTTCCTCTGCGCGACGGGCCAGTTCACGGGCCGCTCGCCGAAGGACAAGTTCGTGGTCCGAACCGCAGCAACCGAGGGCACGATCTGGTGGGACAACAACGCCGCGATGACGCCCGAGGCCTTCGCGACGTTGAAGGCCGACATGCTGGAGCACGTGAAGGGCGGTGAGCTTTTCGTACAGGACCTGTACGCCGGGGCCGATCCGATGCACCGGCTGGACGTGCGCGTGGTCACGGAACTTGCCTGGCACGGGCTTTTCATTCGCCACCTCCTGCGGCGGCCGGAGCGGGCGGAGCTGGATACCTTCGTTCCGGACTGGACCGTGATCAACCTGCCGTCGTTCAAGGCCGACCCTGCGCGGCACGGCTGCCGGACGGAAACCGTCATCGCGCTCAACTTCGATGAAAAGACGGTGCTGATCGCGAACACCGCCTATGCGGGGGAAAACAAGAAGGCCGTCTTCACGGTGCTGAACTACCTTCTGCCAGAGAAGGGCGTGATGGCGATGCATTGCAGTGCGAACCACGCGCTGGGAAATCCGGTCGGTGCGGCAGTGTTCTTCGGGCTGTCCGGCACCGGCAAGACCACGCTTTCAGCCAGCCCCGACCGCACACTGATCGGCGACGACGAACACGGCTGGTCCGAGCGCGGCATCTTCAATTTCGAAGGCGGCTGCTACGCCAAGACCATGGACCTTTCGCCCGAGGCCGAGCCGGAGATCTACGCCACCACGCATCGGTTCGCGACTGTGGTGGAGAACATGGTCTACGATCCCGACACGCTGGAATTGGACTTTTCGAACCGCAGCAACACTGAAAACACCCGTTGCGCCTATCCGCTTGACGCTATTTCGAACGCGTCCGCCACGGGCCTCGGCGGGCATCCGCGCCACGTGGTCATGCTGACCTGCGACGCGTTCGGCGTCCTGCCCCCCATCGCGCGGCTGTCTCCGGCACAGGCGATGTATCACTTCCTGTCGGGCTTCACCGCAAAAGCCGCCGGCACCGAGCGTGGTATCACCGAGCCGCAGCCCACCTTCTCGACCTGCTTCGGCGCCCCCTTCATGCCACGTCGGCCCGAGGTCTATGGCAAGCTTCTGCAAGCGAAGATCGCGAAGCATGGTGCATCCTGCTGGCTGGTGAACACCGGCTGGACGGGCGGCGCCTATGGTACGGGCCAGCGGATGCCGATCAAGGCGACGCGGGCGCTTCTTGCGGCGGCGCTGGATGGGTCGCTGAACGGCGCCGGTTTCCGCAAGGATGCATTCTTCGGCTTCGAGGTTCCGATCGAGGTGCCCGGCGTTGAAGCGGCTCTCCTCGATCCGCGCTTCACCTGGGCCGATCCCGCGGCCTATGACGCGCAGGCGCGGAAGCTGGTGGAGATGTTCCAGAAGAACTTCGCGCAGTACGTGCCGCATATCGATGCCGATGTGAAGGCGGCGGCGATCGGCTGACTGGGACCCCTCCTCGTTCGACTTCGTCTCCTCGTCGGAAGGTCCGCAGCGAGGAGTGACGAAGTCATCGACGAGCGGTCGGCTTCAGGCAAGTGCCAACCGCACCATATTCAAGCCGGTAATCACCAGCAGCCCTTGCGTCCAGCGGCGGAAGCGTTGTTGGTCCAGCCGATCCTGCACCCAGTAGCCCACGTAAAGCCCCACCAGCGCCGGGATGCACAAAGCGGCCGAGAATCCCAGCGTCTGGGCATTCGCAAGCCCCGTGCCCAGATGCGACGCCAGAAGCGCCACGGCGCCGATCAGAAACACCACCCCCTGCGCGCGGATCATCTGCAGCTTGTCGGCCCCGGTAGAGAGCAGAAACACCAGAAGCGGCGGGCCCCAGATGCCCGATATGCCGCCGTAAAGACCCCCGATGGCACCCAGCACCCATTCGGTGCGGTCCCGGTGGTGGAGCTTGATCGCAAGGCTCTTGCCCATCAGCTGCAGGGCCGCAAAGACAGTGATCGGGACGCCGAGCATCAAGAGATAGACCATCCTCGGGATCGCATCCGCGAAAGGCGCCGAAACCGCGATGCCGATCACCACCGCGATCAGGAAGCGGCGGTAGGTCAGGGCCGTCTCACGCGCGGGCCCCACACCCTGGCGGAAGGCTTGCGAGAGGTTGGTCACAAGCGTCGGCAGGATCAGCCCGGCGAGTGCCAGGTCCTGCGGCAGGAAGATCGCGAAGGCCGAGACCAGGATCAGCGGCATGGCAAAGCCGACCGCCCCTTTCACGAAGCCTGCAAACAGAGTCACGGCAAGCGCTGCCAGGAAGGACTCGGTCGTAAGGCCCGCAGTAAAGACGTCGATCATGCCTTGCCCCTTCCGAACCTTTGTGGCGCAATCGAGAGGCCAACGAAAGCGCCTGATGTCACTATTCGAACGGCATGGAGGGACGATGCGGACTCTGGCTTTGGTCTTCACCCTTGTTGTGGCCGGTCCCGCCGTGGCTGATCCCGGTCCACCAGCGCCCGGCCCGCTGATCGGCGAGATCGAAGTCGGGGTATTCTGCGCGTTGCAGGCGATGAACCAGCGTCCGGCACCGGGCACCCTGTCGGGTTGGATCCATGTTCCCGAGGACGAGATCACCTTTCACTGGCCGGATCAGCAGGTGGTGCCGGCCTCGCTGGGCCTGGCCTTCGGTGTCGAAGTGCAGCTTGTCCCGGGGGCCGATGTCGTGAATGGCCAGATGCGGGTCTACCGGCCCGGCAGCGATGTGCCCGAGGTCTGGGATTCGGGCTTCAGCGCCGTCACTCGCTCGCTCGCATTCTTCCGGTTCGACCATGACCACGAGTTGATCACCGGAACCTGGAGGTTTGAGGCCTGGGATGGCGAGGTGCAGCTTTACTCGGTGGAGTTCGAGGTGGTTCCGCGCGCCGCCCTGCCCGAGGTCGTCGAGGCCTGCGGGGCCATCTCCTGAAAACGGCTGCGACATATTTGGTCTTTGGGCCAGGCCTTGGCGAAATCTTATTGCGCTGCCGTTGCGAAGACGCTAGGCCTTCGCAGGTGCAGAATCTTGCTGGAGCCGCCCCATGCCGCATGATGGACAGGTCATGACAAAGACCCCGATCCTTGCCGATCTTGAGGCCCTGACAGCCGCCGCCCTGCCCGAGGTCGAGGTGCTGTTCGCTGACGCCCGCGACCGGCTGAAGGCCGAGGTTTCCGAGGGCGGCAAGGTCTCGGCGGCGAAGCTGGAGGCGCGGCAGTACCAGGCGCATGCGCTGTCGTGGCTTGCGACCTATACCGAGGCATTGCGGCAGCTTCAGGCCTGGGCGGGTCGGCTGTCCGAGGCTGGCCAGTTCGGCGCGATGGAGGCGCTGATCCTGCAGGTGGGCTTTGGCGAATACCTGAACCAGATCGCGGGCGGCCTGCCCATGAGCCAGGGCGAGATCGCCCGGCTTGCCGACCTGGGGCTGTCGTGGACCCCCGGTGAAGCGGCGGCGCGGCTGATGGCTGCGGGCAACACGCCCGAGGCACGCGCGGCGCTGGTGGCGCTGATGCGCGACAACCACGGGCGGGCGACGTTCGGGGCGACCGGTCTGGATGAAGAGCTGGAGATGATCCGCGATCAGTTCCGGCGCTATGCGGATGAAAAGGTCATCCCCCACGCGCAGGGCTGGCATCTGGAGGATCAGCTGATCCCGATGGAGATCATCGACGAGCTTGCCGGGATGGGCGTCTTCGGCCTGACGATCCCGGAGGCGCATGGCGGGCTTGGGCTTTCCAAGGCGTCGATGGTGGTCGTCTCGGAGGAGCTGTCGCGGGGCTATATCGGCGTGGGCTCGCTTGGGACCCGCAGCGAAATCGCGGCGGAACTTATCCTTTGCGGCGGGACCGAGGAGCAGAAGGCGAAATGGCTGCCGGGGCTGGCGTCGGGGGCGATCTTGCCGACGGCGGTGTTCACCGAACCGAATACGGGGTCAGACCTTGGCGCGCTTCGGACCCGCGCGCGGAAGGACGGGGACGACTGGATCGTCACCGGCAACAAGACCTGGATCACCCATGCGGCACGCACGCATGTGATGACGGTCCTGGCCCGCAGCGTCGAAGGGACGACGGATTACCGGGGGCTCAGCATGTTCCTGGCGGAGAAGACTCCGGGGACGGATGCTGCGCCATTCGTCGATCAGGGGCTGTCGGGTGGCGAGATCGAGGTGCTCGGCTACCGGGGCATGAAGGAATACACGGTCAACTTCGACGACTTCCGGGTGAAGGGCGAAAACCTTCTGGGCGGGGTCGAGGGGCAGGGTTTCAAGCAGCTGATGCAGACGTTCGAGTCTGCCCGCATCCAGACCGCCGCCCGCGCCATTGGCGTCGCGCAGTCGGCGCTGGAGACGGGGATGCAGTACGCCCTGGACCGCAAGCAGTTCGGCCGCGCGCTGATCGAGTTTCCCCGGATCGAGGGCAAGCTTGCGATGATGGCGGTCGAGATCATGATCACCCGCCAGCTCACCTATTTCAGCGCTTGGCAGAAGGACCACGGCCACCGCTGCGACCTTGAGGCCGGGATGGCCAAGCTTCTGGGGGCCCGTGTCGCCTGGGCCGCGGCGGACAACGCGCTGCAGATCCACGGGGGTAACGGCTTTGCGCTGGAGTACCGGATCAGCCGCATCCTCTGCGACGCCCGCATCCTGAACATCTTCGAGGGGGCGGCGGAGATTCAGGCCCAGGTGATCGCGCGGCGTCTTCTGGAGTGATGCATCCTCGCGTCCCGGCCTTCCTTTGACGGTGCCAGGTTCGGATCTGATCTGACACCGGAAATTACAGGCGACGGGACGGCCGGTAGCGAAGCTTGGGCAGGCGGAGATCGGACTACCCAACCCACTTGGCATGGGCAAAACGGAAGGGTGATGTTGCGGGGGGCGAACTTGCCGCTAGACTTTGCGGGCAGTGGCAGGGGTCGTAATGAGCCAAGTGATTCTTCTGACCGGAGTCTCCGGGTTCATCGCGAAGCATATTGCGCTGAAGTGCCTGAATGCCGGCTTTTCGGTGCGGGGCACAGTGCGGCGGCTGGACCGGGCCGGAGAGGTGCATGCAGCGCTGCAGCCCTATCTCACAGAAAGCGCAGGGCAACTGAGCCTTGTCCTTGCCGATCTGGAATCCGATGCCGGCTGGGCCGAGGCGATGGCGGGGGTGGTGGCGGTGGTCCACACGGCCTCGCCCTTCCCTCTCAGCCAGCCGAAGGATCCGGCAACGCTGATCCGCCCGGCGGTCGAAGGGACCGAGAGGGTGCTGAAAGCCGCAGCCGCAGCCGGGGTGACGCGGGTGGTGCTGACCTCGTCGACCGTCGCGGTGCTGAACGAGGCCAAGCCTGACACGCAACAGGACGAGGCCGACTGGTGCGATGTGCACCTGCCCACGACGACGGCCTATGCCAAGTCGAAAACTCTGGCCGAACGCGCGGCCTGGGAGATCGCCAAGGCACGCGGGCTGAAGCTGACCACGATCAACCCCGGCCTTGTGGTCGGCCCGCCGCTGGATGAGCATTACGGCTCGTCCCTTGGCCTGATCGAACGCGTCCTGAAGGGCAAGGATCCGATGCTGCCCCCCTTTGGCTTCCCCCTGGTCGATGTGCGGGACGTGGCCGAGATGCATCTGCGGGCGCTTCAGCTGCCCGAGACGTCGGGCAACCGGTACATCGCCGCGTCAGGGTCGATGGCGATGGTCGACATCGGGCGGACGTTGAAGGCCGCCTATCCAAGCCGCCGCATTCCGACCCGCGAGGCGCCGCAGTTCATCGTGCGGCTCCTGGCCTATTTCGATCCCTCGATCAAGGCGATCCTGCCGAAGCTTGGCCACCTGGACCGGGTGTCGAACGCCCGTGCGGTCACCGAGATGGGGATGGAGTTCATCGCCCCCAAGGCCGCCCTTCTGGCCTCGGCCGACTGGCTGGTGAAGCACGGCAAGGTCTGGGCCTGAGCGGCTCCTCGTTCGACTTCGTCTCCTCGTCGCAGGGCGTTGCGACGAGTGGTCGAAGACCATCGAGGAGCGGTCGGTCAGGCCCCGCCGCGCGAGGGGCGCTGGATCCCAAGCCGGGGATGGAGCCGCCCGGCAACGACCCATGAGGCGAGAAGCCCCGCCCCCGCAGCGACGAAGATGCCCGGCAGGGGCGCAACCCAAAGGACCAGCCAGGCCGCACCGGGGGTCAATATGCCCGAGACGTCGCGGAAGCTGGAATAGACCGCCGACATCTCGGTCCGCTCGGACGGCTTGACCGACATCAGGAACGGCAGGCCACCCACGACATCGAGGGTGACGAGGAAGATCGAGGCGCCCATGACAAGGGCCACGGTCATCCACGGCAGAACCGCCAGCAGACCGGCGGCAACGAAAAGAAGGCCGCAGACACCGAAAGCAAAGCGCACCGACCGGCGGACCGACAGCCTGCGGGCCATGCGGTTCAGCGCCGGCGCCGCGAAGAGCAGTGCATTGCTCAGCGACAGGGCGATGCCCCCGACCTTGTCGCCAAGACCCGTTTCGATGCAGAAGATTGGCAGGTAGACGACATAGACCCACCAGCCGCAGCTGCGCATGACGGCAAACATCCAGCCCGCGATCAGCCGGGGCTGGCGGAAGAACCGGCCGAGGTAACCCAGCGGATTGACCGCCGGCCCCTTTGCCCGCTGGATCTGCCTGCCGTTCCCCAGACGCAGGATCCAGAAGGTTATCAAAAGCGCGGTTGCGAAGACCCCGGCCAGAAGGAAGGGCGCGGGCGCCCAGTGGTCATGCAGCCAGACCCCGGTCAAGGGCCCAAGTGCCCAGGGCAGGGCGGCATAGAACATCTGCGTCGACTGGCTGCGGCCAAGGTTCGCCCGGTCGACATAGTCGAGCACATAGGCATTGAAACAGACGAAGGTCGTGGCCGTGGCCATCGCGTTGCAGACAAGGGCCAGCGGCACCGACCAGGCTGCGCCGATCATCGCAAGGGCCATGCCGAAGAGATAAAGAATGCACCCGCCGGTGTAGACCCAGCGGCGGGGCACGAAACGCGTGGCCCAGGGCACCATCAGCCCCCAGCTCAGCGCGACGATCCCCGCGATGAAGTAGACCACCGACGTCGCCTGCGCATCGCCAAGTGCGGCGTAGACCGTCAGCGGCATGGCCGAAATCAGGGTGCCGCGGACCGCAGCCTCAAGCCCCGCGAGAAGGGCGAAATGCTCGATCCGGGGCGTGGGGCTGTGGGTCAGTGCCAGCGGTAGATAGCGGTTGGCCATCGGCTGACTTGGACCGGTCAAGCCATAGTTCGTCTGTCACAGGCGCGACATTTCTGGTCGTTTCAGGTGGGTCGGGAGAGAAGGTCGATCAGCCGCGCGCGGGCTTCCGGCAGGGGGCGCTCGTGAAGTAC
This sequence comes from Tabrizicola sp., assembly GCF_051645465.1. Taxonomy (GTDB): domain Bacteria; phylum Pseudomonadota; class Alphaproteobacteria; order Rhodobacterales; family Rhodobacteraceae; genus Tabrizicola. The sequence continues at coordinate 8,990 of NZ_JBOFBI010000347.1, forward strand.
CGGGCGCAGGCCATGGTCGAGAAAGAAGCCGGTGAGCTTCAGCCCGGTCAGGACCGCCGGCGGGTCCAGGGGGTGGTCGCCCATCATCCCCTCGGGCAAAGGCAGAAGACGGTCGGCCCAGTCCCCCGCGCCCTCTCGCGTCACCGCCCGGCCGGTCTTCGGGCTGACGAAGGCCAGCCCCTCGGTCGCCCCCGTCACGGCGCAGGAGGTGAGGTCGAGACCGAAGCCAAGTTCTTCCAGAAGCTGCAATTCCCAGCGCAGGTAGGCACTCGTCCAGCCGTCGATCCCCAGCTGATCGAGAAGCGCAAGCGTACCGGCCCAAAGCTCGGCATGCGCTTCACGTTCGGGCAACGCCTCGCGCAGAAGGGCGCAGACCGACAGAAGGCCCGCCAGCGCCAGCCGGTCAGACAGAAGATGCGCCCTAGACCGCAGCGGCTCGACCGTGAAGGTGCCGATATGGTCGTCCAGCCGCGCCCGCCACTCGAGCTGCAGCCCCGTGCCCGGCTGCAGGGTGGCCGCCATCTTCCGTGAGGCACCGCCGCGCACCACCCCCGCGTGACGGCCATGTCCCTTGGTGAACACCTCCAGAATGGCCGAGGTCTCACCGTGCGGCCGCACGGCGATCACAAAGCCTTCATCACGCCAGTCGATCATGCCTGTCCCCAAGGCCGGAGAGTGACGCAAGGTGGCGCTTGATTGCAGGGTCTGCAATGGGTTTCACTTTCCCGCATGACCATACGCCGCCTCTCCGCCCTCGCCCTCGCTCTGATCGCCATCGGGTCCATTTCGCTGCAATTCGCGCTGAACGGCGCGACGCCGGGGCTGGAGCCCTGGGGCCTCCGCGCATGGGACCTGTTGCGTTATTTCACCATCCTGACCTGTATCCTTGTGGCCGTTCTGATGGCCTGCGAGGCAGCGGGGCGCCCGGTCAGCGGCAACTGGCTCGCGGCGGCGACTTTAAGCATCGTGATGGTGGGGATGATTTTCCAGATCCTCCTTGCGCCGCCCGAACCGCCCAAGGGCATCCACTGGTGGCCCGACTTCGGCTTTCACGCCGCCATTCCGGTGCTGACCGCCGTATGGTGGGGCCTTTGGGCGCCGAAGCCGCTGTCGCTGCGGATGCTGCCGCTGTGGCTTCTCTGGCCGGTCGCTTATTGCATCTATGGCTTGGTCCGTGGTGCAGTCGAAGGGCGCTATCCCTACTTCTTCCTCGACATCAACCGGTTCGGCGTTACGCAGATCGCGATCAACATCGTGGGCCTTGTGCTTGTCTTCGCTGGATGTGGGCTGACGATCTGGTACGCCGCCCGTATTCTGTCGCGCTCAGCTGTCTGACAGACCGTCCTCATCCAACAGTGTCCGGCCCTGCCGGTCCTCCAGCTCGATCAGCCAGAGATCAGGGTCGCGCGATCTGGCGCGGGCCAGTTGCGCATCGACGTCTGCCTCGGCCCCCTCGGCGAAGAGCATCCAGGCGCGCGAGCCGGTCATCAGGTCAGACCGCCGCTCGTAGGCCCGCGCTGTGCCGTCCAGGAGCGCCACCTTCACCACCACGGCGCCCGCCTCGGCATCGCCCTTCGCGGTGACATAGGCGGGGATGTCGGCAAGCCGGAGCCGCGTAAGGTAGGCGGAAACCCAGACGCCGGAGGCAAGGCGCGGGGTCATGACGCGACCGGCATCAGGGGGCCAAATTCCTTCGAAGGAATTTGCAAAAGTTTTCGAAAACTTTTGGCCCCGTCACGCATCGCCGTCTTTGAAATCAAGCCCCATCTCGGAATAGCGCTCGGCCTCTTCCAGCCAGTTGGGTCGCACCTTGACCTGCAGGAAAAGATGCACCGTCCTGCCCAGGAACTCCGAGATATCCGCCCGCGCCGCCTGGCCGATCGCCTTTATCGTCTCGCCCCGGTTCCCAAGAACGATCCCCTTGTGCCCGTCGCGGGCCACATAGACGATCTGGTCGATCCTTGTGGTGCCGTCGGGTTTGTCCTCCCACTTCTCGGTCTCGACTGTGAGCTGGTAGGGCAGCTCTTCATGCAGGCGAAGCGTCAGCTTTTCGCGCGTCATCTCGGCCGCGATCATCCGCATCGGCAGGTCGGCGATCTGGTCCTCCGGGTAGAACCAGGGACCTTCGGGCACCTCGGCGGCCAGCCATTCGCGCAGGTCGGCCACGCCATAGCCTTTCTCGGCGCTGATCATGAAGGTCTTCTTGAACGGATAGGCCGCGTTCATCTCTTCGGCCAGGGCCAGAAGCGTTTCGGCCTTGACCCGGTCGATCTTGTTGATCGCCAGGGCCACCGGCTGGTCCTTGGGCATCTCTGACGCAATGCGGTCGATGATGGCCTTCGTGCCCTCGGTCAGCCCACGGTGCGCTTCGATCAGAAGGACGATGACATCGGCATCCGAAGCCCCACCCCAGGCCGCCTTGACCATCGACCGGTCAAGCCTGCGACGGGGGCGGAAAATTCCGGGCGTGTCGACGAAGACGATCTGCGAGGCACCCTCCATGCAGACGCCGCGAATGCGGGTCCGCGTGGTCTGCACCTTGTGCGTGACGATAGAGACCTTCGCCCCGACCATCCGGTTCAGAAGCGTGGACTTGCCGGCGTTCGGCTCTCCGATCAGGGCGACGAAGCCCGCGCGGGTGTCAGTCATCGTTCGCCTCCATCCGTTCCAACAACATCCGCGCCGAGGCCTGTTCGGCCGCGCGTTTCGAGCCAGCAGTCGCCTCGGTCGAGGCCCCGTTCGCAAGTGTCACCCGCACGGTGAAGACCGGCTGGTGATCAGGGCCCGAGCGAGCGGCCTCTTCATAGACCGGCGGCGGCATCCCCCTCGCCTGCGCCCATTCCTGCAGGCTGGTCTTCGCGTCCCGTGCGTCGGGTTCGACCGCCGCGATCCGCCCGCCCCAAAGCTGCAGGATCAGGGCACGTGCAGTCTCGAACCCCGCATCAAGATAGACCGCGGCAATAACCGCCTCCATCGCGTCGCCGAGGAGCGCCTCTTTCCGGCGGCCACCCGTCAGCATCTCGCTCCGGCCAAGCTTCAGCACATCGCCAAGCCCGATCTCGCGTGCGACATCGGCGCAGGCTTCCTTCCGCACCAGCGCATTGAACCGCGGCGCAAGCTGGCCCTCGCGCGCGTCCGGATCGGCGGCCAGAAGCGCCTCGGCCATGACAAGGCCCAGAACCCGGTCGCCCAGAAACTCCAGCCGCTGGTTGTCCGGCCGCGTGGCCGTGCCGATCGACGCATGGGTAACCGCCCGCATCAGGATGTCAGGCTTGCGGAACTTGTGCCCCAACCGGCCCTGAAAGGCCTGAAGCTCGGCCGAAAGCCTCATTCTACAGCCTCGAGATAGCGATGCCAGCGCCATGAGGTTACATCCGCTATCCAGCGCCCGGCAGAGGAAAAGAGGATGATCCTTGCCCGCGACTGGATATCTGCTTCGGGAACGAAGCCCACCCCTCCAACCGACTGCTCATAGCGGCTGTCATTGCTGTTGTCGCGATTGTCGCCCATCATGAAATACTGGCCTTCGGGCACCGTGAACATGTCAGTGTTGTCACCAGAGCCCTCGGCGTCGATGTTAAGGATGGCGTGCTTGCGCCCCTCGGGCAGCGTCTCGATAAAGCGGCTCTTCTTGCAGATTGCACCCTCATCAACGGCGCCGTTTTCGCAGCGGGGCCGGTTGCGCATTGGGCCCTGAGGTTCAAAAACCTCTTCAAAGACACCCGCCGCCTCCTGCGCAGCCGCGACTCCGTTGATGTGCAGAACACCGTCCTTCATCTGGATCTTGTCGCCTGGCAGCCCGACAAGCCGCTTGATGTAGTCGGAGCCGGTCAAGGCATGCCTGAAAACAACGACATCGCCACGCTGCAGGTCTGCTGGTTTGATCCGAGTCGCGATGAGGAAGTCGCCAACCAGAAGTGTTGGCTTCATGTTTTCAGTTGGTATCCAGTACGGCTGCCAATACACCGCACGGGACAGAAAGAGCAGCCCCAGCGCGACCAGTGCAACCGCGCCAACGCGGCGTGCGACGGGGTGACCGCGTCTTGGCACATCGCGCGGCGGCAGACACAAGATGACGATGCTAGCAACAAGTCCTGCAAAAGGGATGCCGGTCAGGCCGGCCCAGTACCCGCTGCGGCTGGCGGCATGAAGCCGCTGAACCAGCGCCACGATCCAGACTATCGAGATCAGGCCCACCGCAAGAAGGCCTACCGATGCCCACGCACTGCCGCTGGCCTGGAGCAGTTCAGCCAAGACTATCGTCGCGACAAACAGGCCAAAAACGATCCAGCCCCGCATGCGCGAGGCTGAACCATTCAGATCGATCAGCGACCAAAGGAAGCGTGAGAGGTCGGTCATCCGAAGGGCTACTCGATCGCCTTGAAGTAGCGGTCCGAGCGCCAGGTCCAGAAGTAGAACATCCGGCTGCCGGCGGACGAAAAGATGATGCGGTCGGCGCGGCCGATCAGGTACTCGGCGGGCAGGTATCCGACGCCGCCCATCGACTGCGGATAACGGCTGTCGGTGCTGTTGTCGCGGTTGTCCCCCATCACGAAGTAATGACCCTCGGGCACCGTGAACACATCGGTGTTTTCCGCTTCCTTGATCACGCGAAAGTCCAGCACGCTATGCTTCCGGCCTTCTGGCAAGGTTTCGACAAAGCGGCTTTTCGTACAGATGCCACCAAGCCCGACCGGCTCTTCGCAGCCCGGGGTACTTCCCATCGGCCCTTGCGGTTCGAAGACCTCCTCGAACACGCCAGCCGCTTCCTGCTTTGCTTCGACCCCGTTGATGTAGACGATGCCCTCTTTCAACTGGATCTTGTCGCCGGGCAGGCCAATCACGCGCTTGATCCAGTCGACGCCCGCCGTCGGATGGCGGAAGACGACCACGTCGCCCCGCTCGGGTTCCCCAGCGAAGACGCGGCCCGACACGGGGCAGAGGCTGATAGTGGTGAAGGGGATTTCGCAGGAATAGCGCGAATAGCCATAGGCCATCTTGTTCACGAAGAGGAAGTCGCCGATCAAGAGCGTGTCCTTCATCGATTCCGTCGGAATCCAGAACGGCTGGAAGAAGAGCGAGCGGAAGACACCTGCGATCACCAATGCCCAGAAGATCGTCTTGACGGTCTCGACGATACCGCCTTCGGACTTGTCCTTCGCCATGCTTTTCCTGCCTCTTGCGTTTCGCGCTACATGCGCGCGCGGATTTGGGGAGTCAAGCGCGGGCCGTTGCTACAGGTCTGGCTTCGATCACCACAAAAGCCTGTGCCCAAGGGTGGTCGTCGGTCAGCGTGACGTGGATCACCGCCTCGTGACCGGCAGGGGTCATCGCGCGGAGGCGTTCGGCCGCCCAGCCGGTCACATGCATGACGGGCTGGCCAGAGCGGAGGTTCGTGACCGCCATGTCCTTCCAGCTGATGCCCATGCGCAGACCGGTGCCCAGCGCCTTGGAGCACGCCTCTTTCGCCGCCCACCGCTTGGCATAGGTCGCAGCGATCGCGCGTTTCCGGCTTTCGGCCTTGCGCTGCTCGATCTCGGTGAAGACACGGTTGCGGAACCGGTCCCCGTGGCGGGTCAGCGTCGCCTCGATCCGTTCGATGTTGGCCAGGTCGGTGCCGATGCCCAGGATCATCGCCGCCCATCCCGTGCGCCGCCGATTTCCGAAACGGAAATCGGTCCGGAATTCGTGTCGAATTCCGGCATCAGCCGCCCAATCCGCGCGCGAGGTCCATGCGGCGGCGCATT
>NZ_JBOFBI010000348.1:0-5010 GCF_051645465.1 Tabrizicola sp.
ACGGCAAGGTCGGCATCTCCGGCGTCGTCCTGACCCGGATGGACGGCGACGGCCGTGGTGGTGCCGCCCTCTCCATGCGCGCCGTCACCGGCAAACCCATCCGCTTCGTCGGCATGGGCGAAAAGATGGACGCGATCGAGACCTTCGAGGCCGACCGCGTCGCAGGCCGCATCCTCGGCATGGGCGACATCGTCGCCCTCGTCGAAAAGGCGCAAGAGACGTTCGAGGCCGAACAGGCCGACCGCATGGCGAAACGCTTCGCCAAGGGGTTGTTCAACATGAACGACCTGAAGATGCAGCTTGAACAGATGATGAAGATGGGCGGCATGCAGGGCCTGATGGGCATGATGCCCGGCATGGGCAAGATGCAGTCCCAGGCCGAGGCCGCTGGCCTGAACGACAAGATGCTGCAGCACCAGATCGCGCTCATCCAGTCGATGACCAAGAAGGAACGCGCCAACCCCGACCTCCTCGCCGCCTCCCGCAAGAAGCGCATCGCGGCTGGAGCGGGGCTGGATGTCTCCGACCTCAACCGCCTTCTGAAGCAGCACAAGCAGATGGCCGAGATGATGAAGAAGATGGGCAAGGGCGGCATGCTGAAGCAGGCGATGAAGTCCATGATGGGCAAAGGCGGGATGCCCGACCCGTCCAAGATGACGCCCGAACAGCTGGCCGAGGCCGCCAAGGGCATGCGCGAAGGCATGGGCGGAATGGGTGGAATGGGAATGCCCCGCGGCATGACGCTGCCTTCCGGGCTTTCGGGGCTGATGAAGAAGAAATGACCCATCCCGTCGCGCGCCAGTTCGATGATGCCATTCCGGTCCTTCGGACCGAGCGGCTGATTCTGCGCGCGCCAAGGGCCGAGGATTTTGACGCCTACGCCACCTATTATGCCGAAGACCGCAGCCGCTTTACCGGTGGCCCGCTGGACCGGCCCACGGCCTGGCGCGCCTTCGCGGCCCAGCTGGGCCATTGGCACCTGCGCGGCTACGGCCTTTGGACCCTGACCCTGAAGGACATCCCCGGCGCCATCGGCCATGTCGGTTTCTGGAACCCGGAAGGCTGGCTGGAGCGTGAAATCGGCTGGTCGCTTTATCCCGGACACGAAGGCCACGGCCTCGCTTTCGAGGCGGCCATGGCCGCGCGGACCTATGCCTACAGGGATCTCGGCTGGGGCGCGCTGATCTCGGTGATTGCGCCGGGAAATGACCGCTCCATCGCGCTGGCCGGCCGCATGGGGGCCGCGTTCGAACGTGAATGGGTCACTCCCTCGGGCAAGCCCGCACTTATCTACCGGCATCCGGGTCCTGAGGTGACGGCATGACGCCGACCCCCGCCGAACGCCTCTCCGCGATCCGCATCGCTAAGGTCAATCACGCCGGTGAATACGGCGCGATCCGGATCTACGCGGCGCAAATCGCGATCAGCCGCTGGTTCTGGCCCAAGCTCGCGGCCCAGCTGGCCGAACTGAAAGCGCATGAGATCACCCACTGCCGCCTCTTCGCCCAGGCCCTCGCCGAACGCGGCGGACGCCCCTGCCGCGCGATGTATCTGTGGAGCACAGGGGGCTGGGTTCTCGGCGCCGCTTCGGCGCTTCTCGGGCCCAATCTGGTCTGGGCCTGCACCGAGGCGGTCGAGGACACCGTGCACCACCACATGTCCGATCAACTGGCCTTCCTCCAGACCCGCGACGCAGAACTGCATCAGCTGATCCAGAGCATCCGTGCCGAGGAGGAGGGCCACCTGAACCTCGCCCGGCAAGAAAAGCTGCGCGACACCCGGCTTACGATTGCGTTTGAAGCCGTGGTCCGCAAAAGCGTCGATCTGGTGATCTGGCTCTCGACCTGGGGTGAGTCCACCCGGATGCGGCATGATCTCAAGGGGGCCGCATGATCGCCCCCACCCTCACCACTGCCCGGCTGACCCTGCGGATGCCCCGGCTCGCCGACTTCGAGGCTTGGGCCGACTTCTTTGCCTCCCCCCGCTCGATCCATGAAGGCGGCCCGAAAGACCGCCTCGCCGCCTGGCAGTTCTGGGCGGCGGACGTGGCGCTCTGGACGCTCAAGGGCTACGGGCCCTTCGGCGTGGACGACCGTGAGACCGGCGAATACTTCGGCGAGGTGGGCCTTTATCACGGCGAGGGCTACCCGGCACCGGAACTCGGCTGGTTCGTCGTGCCTACCGGCGAGGGCAAAGGCATAGCACTTGAGGCCGCCCGCGCCGTGCTGGACTGGGCGGCGGACAGCTTCGACTGGCCCCACATCACCAACATCATCGACCCCGCCAACACCCGCTCCATCGCCCTCGGCCTGCGCCTCGGCGGGGTGATCGACCCCTCGCTGCCCGGCATCGACCCCGGCGATGTGGTGATCCGCCATGACCTGCGGAGGGCGGTATGATCCCTACCCTCACCACCGCCCGGCTGACCCTCCGCGCTCCCGTTATGGCCGACTTCCCGGCCTATCGTGAATTTGTGACGTCGGACCGCACCCGCTTCATGGGCGGACCTCATGGCGCGGCGACGGCGTGGAACTGGTTCTGCAATGACAGCGCACAGTGGTCGCTGCTGGACATGGGCGCGCTGATCATCACCCTTGAAGGTCACCCCATCGGTCAGGTCGCCGTCTGCCACGGCCCGATCTTCCCCGAACCCGAGCTTGGATGGTTCCTGTTCGCCGGGAGCGAAGGCCACGGCTACGCTTTCGAGGCTGCCACAGCGATGCGCGACTGGGCGTTCGGTCCACGCGGCCTGCCGACGCTCGTCAGCTATGTTCATGCCGACAATCTGGCCTCGGCCCGTCTGGCCCGACGTATTGGCGGTGTGATCGACCCGAAGGCCGACACACCAGCGGGGATGACGACGGACGCCTATCGCCACCGGAGGGCCGCATGACGCTCGCCTTCCACATCCCCACCCTCACCACCGCCCGCCTCACCTTGCGTGGCCCCGGCCCGCAGGACTTTCCCGGCCAGGCCGCGTTCCTCGCCTCTGACCGCGCGCGATTTGTCGGCGGACCTTTGGCGGAACGGCTGGCCTGGCGCGCGCTGGCCAGCATGATCGGCCACTGGGCGATGCGTGGCTTCGGCATGTGGGCGGTGACGCTGCAGGGGTCGGATCGCGCCATCGGGCTTGTGGGTCTCTACTTTCCGATCGACTGGCCCGAACGGGAAATCGGGTGGCACATCTGGGATCCGGCCTGCGAAGGCAAAGGATACGCGACCGAGGCGGCCACAGCCGCCCGCGAGCATGCCTTCGGCACGCTCGGCTGGGACACCGCCGTCAGCTACATTGACCCGGACAACATCGCCTCCCGCAGGGTGGCCGAACGTCTGGGCGCCATCATCGACGAGACCGCCCAGCGTCCAGGCCCGACAGACGTCGTCTACCGCCACCGGAGGGCCGCATGACGCTCGCCTTCCACATCCCGACCCTCACCACCGAACGCCTGACGCTGCGCGAACCGCGCGAGGCGGATTTCCCGGCGATGCTCGCCTTCTCCGAAAGCCCTCGCGCCGAGTTTATTGGTGGGGCCATCGGGCGGAAATGGATCTGGCGCGGGCTTCTGGCCAACATCGGCCACTGGGCGATCCGCGACTATGGCTTCTATTCGGTGGACACCCATGAGGGCGACTTCATCGGCCGGATCGGCGTGATCTATCATGACCAATGGCCGGAACCGGAGCTTGCCTGGCACCTCTTTGACGGCTTCGAAGGCAAGGGCTACGCCGCCGAGGCAGCCCGCGCCGCCAAGGCCGACTTCCACGCCCGCATCTCGGCCCAACCGCTGATCAGCATGATCGACGTGCCGAACACCCGTTCCGAAGCCCTGGCCAAGCGCCTCGGCGCGACCGTTGAGCGCACCGAAAAGGATCCGGACGGCGATTTCCACGTCTACCGCCACCCCGGACCGGAGGCGCGGCCATGATGCCCTGGACCTCCCCACTCACCCAAGGCATGGCCGCCCAAGCTGCGGTCGTCGCGGCCGCCGTCCCGGTGTTGCACACCCCGCGCCTCACCCTGCGCGCCCCGCGCCTTGCCGATTTCCCGGCCTATGCGGCGATCGCCTGCACCGACCGCGGCATCCACATCGGCGGCCCCTTCACCGAGGAAGAGGCCTGGGCCGACTTCTGTTGCATGACGGCCAACTGGCTGTTGCGGGGTCATGGCAACTGGGCCGTGGAAACCCATGCGGGCGATCTCGTTGGCTTCGTCCTGATCGGGTTCGAACCCGGCGACCAGGAACCGGAGCTTGGCTGGTTCCTCACCGAAGGCGCCGAGGGCCATGGCTATGCCACCGAGGCCGCGACCACCGCGCGCGACCATGCGTTCTTGGCCCTCGGGCTGGCCCGGTTCGTCAGCTATATCGACCCCGCGAACCCAGCCTCGGCGCGTGTCGCCGAACGGCTGGGCGCCGTTGTCGAAGGTCAGCTTGACGGGTCCGACGTCTGGGTCCACCGCCCGGCTGCGCCGAACGCCGTCTCTGCTCGCGTAGAGACGGAAGGAAGACGGAAAGAAGACGCAAAGAAGACGTCGGAAAAGAGGGATTGATGCACACCGCAACCGATGCCACCGAGCTTTTGAAAGACCACCGCGACGCCATCGACCGGCTTGACGCGATCCTGGTCTACACGCTCGCCGAACGGTTCAAGCAGACCCAGGCCGTGGGTAGGCTCAAGGCCGAACACGGCCTGCCGCCTTCCGACCCCGACCGCGAGGCGCGCCAGATGGCACGGCTCCACGCACTTGCCACCGAGGCCGATCTCGACCCCGACCTCGCCAAGAAATTCCTGACCTTCATCATCTCCGAAGTCATCAGGCATCACGAGAAACTGCAGAAATAACAAACCCGTGGGGTGTGCATTCATGCGCACCTTCAGACAAACCGAAGGAGACTACCCAATGTCGATGAAAATCCGTCTGGCCCGTGGCGGCTCGAAAAAGCGCCCGTTCTATTCCATCGTTGCCACCGACTCGCGCATGCCGCGCGACGGCCGCTTCCTGGAAAAGCT
>NZ_JBOFBI010000349.1:0-6944 GCF_051645465.1 Tabrizicola sp.
CCCGCCCCCCCCCCCCCCCCCCCCCCCCCCCCGGCCAGCCAAAAGCGCAACCCTCACCCCCACTCGCGCAGCCGGGCCACATAGCGGGCCATCGTGTCGATCTCGAGGTTCACGAGGTCACCCATCGCCACCTCGCCCCAGGTCGTCACCTCCTGCGTATGGGGGATGAAATTCACCCCGAACTCCGCCCCCTCCACCTCGTTCACCGTCAGCGAGGTCCCGTTCAGCGCCACCGAGCCCTTGGGAGCGATGAACTTCGCCAGCTCCACCGGCGCCCGAAACCGCACCCGGACCGACCCACCCTCCGGTCGCACTGAAACCACCTCGGCCACCCCGTCGACATGGCCCGAGACAATATGCCCGCCAAGCTCATCGCCAACACGCAAAGCCCGCTCAAGGTTCACCCGCTTGCCGACCGGCCAGCCGTTCCGGCCGATGTTGGTCTTCGACACCGTCTCGGCCGAGATTTCGACGTCGAACCAGTTTTCCGGCTCGGCCCCCAACGCCACCACCGTCAGGCACACCCCGTCGCAGGCGATGGAGGCCCCTATGTCGATGCCTCCCACGTCGTACCTGGTCGCGATCCGCGCCCGAAGATCGCCCGTGACCTTCACGTCCAGGATCCTGCCGATATCGGTGACAATTCCGGTGAACATGGCCCCTCCGCTTTCCCTCCGACCTAGCCCCGAGGTCTGCGCCTTGCAAGCCTGCCGCCATTGACGCCACGATCAATTCACGCTTTCTCGCGATTTCTGCTGTAGTTCCGCACGAAACCGGGGCAATACCGTGCACATGAGAGTGCGACCGTGACCGCCGACCGCCGCTTCCTTTTCCTGCAAGGGCCGCATGGGCCCTGGTTCCACCGGCTGGGCGGTCTCCTCCGCGCGGCGGGGGCAAAGGTCTGGCGCGTCGGCTTCAACTTCGGCGACCGGGTCTTCTGGCCAGGACCGGGCTACATCCCTTTCAACGACGCCCAGGACCTCTGGCCCGGGACCTGCGCCGACATCTTCGCCCGTCACCAGATCACCGACCTCGTCCTTTACGGCGACACAAGGCCGATCCACGCCCAGGCGGTTGCCATCGCAAAGGCCCGCGGGATCACTGTGCATGTGTTCGAGGAAGGCTATCTTCGCCCCTACTGGATCACCTACGAACGCGGCGGGTCGAACGGCCATTCCCGGCTGATGGAGCTGACCGTCCCGGACATGCAGGCCGCCCTTGAAACGGTCGATCTTGACCTTCCCGACACCCCCGCCACCTGGGGTGACATGCGCCAGCACATGTTCTGGGGCGCGATCTACCATGGTCTCGTGGCGCTTGGGGGGCGGGCCTACCGCAACTTCCGCCCGCACCGCGCGCTGACCGTGGGGCAGGAGTTCCTCCTGTACCTCAAGCGCTTCCTTCTGATGCCGGTCCACCGGCTTGAGCGCAGGCTCGCCACCAGCCGCATCCGGCGCGGGGGCTTCCCGTATCACCTGGCGATCCTGCAGCTGGAACACGACGCGAGCTTCCGCGACCATTCACCCTTCGCCAGCATGACCGAATTCCTTGCGCTGGTGATGGAAGGCTTTGCCAAGGGCGCGCCGCAGCACCATCATCTGGTCTTCAAGGCCCACCCCTTGGAAGACGGCCGCGTGGCCCTTCTGCCGGAAATCCGGCGACTGGCCGCGTTGCACGGGTTGACGGGCCGCGTGCACTTTGTGCGGGGCGGTAAACTGGCCGAACTTCTGAACGATGCCCGGTCGGCCGTCACGGTGAATTCGACGGCCGGCCAGCAGGCGCTCTGGCGCGGCCTTCCGCTCCGCGTCTTCGGGACAGCGGTCTATGCCAAGCCCGAATTCGTGTCGCCGCAGCCGCTTGAGGCCTTCTTTTCCGCCCCCGACCGCCCCGATACCCGCGCCTACCGCCACTACCGGCATTTTCTTCTGGAGACCTCGCAGGTGGTCGGCGGCTTCTATTCCTCGCGGGGGCGGCGGGCGCTCCTACGACAGGTTGTGGACCTGATGCTCGCGCCCGAGGACCCATATCAGGCACTTCGCTCCGGGACAGCGGCGCCACGGCAACAGTTGCGCGTTGTCCGCTGATTTCGGCATCCCATGCTGGCCATGGCAATTCCGTTTGGGTAAAGTCTCGCGACAAAACTGCGAAACGAATGCAGGGGACAGGGGCAGTGAGATTGACGCGTGCACATTCGGTCAAGCTGATCGCCCTTCTGGCGTGTGTGTCCATCGTCGCATCCTGCGGCCTGCCACGCTCGGGGCCGAACAAGCGGGAGCTTCTTGCCGGCTCGGTCGACAAGAAGGGTGACGCCTTCATCGTCACCGTGACCCCAACCGTATCGCGCATAACCGCGGTCCAGCCCACATTTGGCTTCAGCGAAGGCTTCCGGAATGCCGGGCTCGTGGGCTCGGACACCATCTCTGCTGGCGACGTCATCGACGTGACAGTCTTTGAAAACGTCAAGGATGACCCGCTCCTCGGCAACACCGGCCAGCGCGTCTCGAGCCTCTCGCAGATCCAGGTCGACGGTCAGGGCTTCATCTACATCCCCTATGCGGGCCGCATCAAAGCCGCCGGCCAGACGCCCGAAGGGCTGCGCCAGGCCGTCACCCGCCAGCTGGAAGACCAGACCCCCGACCCCCAGGTCACCGTTACGCGCACGGCCGGCGAAGGCTCGACCGTTTCCATTTCCGGTCAGGCCGCAGCCAACGGCGTCTATCCGATCGAGGCTTCGACCCGCACGCTTGGGTCAATGCTGGCGAAATCCGGCGGTGTCACGATCGACCCGGGTGTTGCCATCGTCCGCGTGACCCGCGGCGGCAGGACCGGCAAAGTCTGGCTGAAGGATTTGTACGAAAACCCTGCACTCGACATCGCACTTCGCCCCGGCGACCAGATCGTCATCGAAGAGGACAGCCGGAAGTTCATCGCCCTTGGTGCGACCGGTGCGCAGAATCTGGTGCCTTTCGAATCCGAGACGCTCTCGGCGCTTGAGGCGATCGCCACCGTGGGCGGCCTTTCCACCAATTCGGCCGACCCGACCGGCGTCTTCGTGCTCCGCGACGAAAGCGAAGAGATCGCCCGCGCGGTCCTTGGCCGCAATGACCTCGTCGGCGACCAGCGGATCGTCTACGTGCTGAACCTGACCGAACCCACCGGGCTTTTTGAGGCGCGCGACTTCCAGATCCGCGATGGCGACACGCTTTATGTGACCGAGGCGCCCTTCGTGCAGTGGCAAAAGACGCTTGGGGCGATCACCGGCACTACGGCTGCGGCCTCGAACCTCGCCAGCACCGCAGACGCGGGCAACTGACGGCGCCGGTGTCTGGCGCGGTCTCGGCTGAGGCACTGACCGGCGTTCCCCGGCGGCTTTACCATCAGAACCTGTCGCTGCTGCGCGACCGCCGGGTCGCCCGCATGCTTGAACTTGCCGGGCATGAGCTGCACTTCGGCATGCCCGGCCCCGGCGACGGCGTGGCGGTCTGGGGCCGCAGCCCGACCGCCTGGCGGGGCGAGCGGATTGCGGCGCGTCGCGGTGTGACGCTGGTCCGGATCGAGGATGCGTTCCTGCGGTCCGTCCAACCGGGCCGGGCAAGGGGCGAAGCGCCGCTCGGGTTGCTGGTGGACCCGGTTGGCGTGCATTTCGACAGCAGTCGACCATCGCGGCTGGAGGAGATCCTGCAATCTTTCGACTTTACAAATTCAGACATCCTGGCTGACGTGGCGCGGCTATCCGGCTGTTTGATGGCCAGCGACTTATCAAAATACAACACGTACGATCCTTTGATCCCCTCCCCCGACCCCGGCTACGTCCTGATCATCGACCAGACCCGCGGCGATGCCTCGATCCGCCATTCCGGCGCGTCCGAAGCCACCTTCCGCGACATGCTCGCCACTGCACTCAACGACCACCCCGATGCCCGCATCATCATCCGCACCCACCCCGAGACCGCCGCAAACCTCCGCCCCGGCCACTACGGCCCCGCCGACGCCATGGGCCGTGTGACCCTGCTGACCGCCCCCGTCTCCCCGCACCGCCTGCTCGCCAATGCCGCCGAGGTCTACACCGTCTCATCCCAGATGGGCTTCGAGGCGATCCTCCACGGCCACCGCCCGCGCGTCTTCGGCCAGCCATTCTACGCGGGCTGGGGCCTGACCCGCGACGAACGGCCCCTCCCCCGCCGCACCCGCCGCCTTAGCGCCGATGAGCTTTTCGCCGGCGCCATGCTCCTCGCCCCCGTCTGGTACGACCCCTGCCGCGACCGGCTTTGCGGGTTGGAAGACGTCATCCGCCAGCTGGAGGCCGAGGTCCGCGCCTTCCGGGAAGACCGCCACGGCCATGTCGCCGCGGGGATGCGTCTCTGGAAGCGGTCCCGCCTGCAACAGGTCTTCGGCCAGACCCGCGCGCTCCGCTTCCGCGACGACCCCGCCGCCGCGGACCGGCTTGCGCAGGCCACGCACCGTGGCGTTCTCCTCTGGGCCGGAAAGGAACCGGACGGCTTCACCCCGAAGTCCGCCTGCCTGCGGGTGGAGGACGGCTTCCTCCGCTCGCGTGGGCTTGGCGCGGAACTGGTGCCACCCCTCAGCCTCGTCACCGACGCGCAGGGCATCTACTACGATCCCTCACGCCCCTCGCACCTCGACAGCCTTATCGCAGCACCCCTCCCCCCCGGTGGCCGGGACCGGGCCGAAGCGCTCATCGCGCGGCTCCGCGCCGAGGGGCTGTCCAAGTACAACCTCGGCGGCCCCCCCCTGCCGCCCCTGCCGGAAGGCCACCGTATCCTCGTCCCCGGCCAGGTCGAGGACGACGCCTCGATCCTGAAGGGCGGTGGCGAAGTCCGGACCAACCTTGGGCTTTTGCAGGCCGCGCGGGCGGCAAATCCGGATGCGATCCTGATCTACAAACCCCATCCCGACGTCGAAGCGGGCCTCCGCAAAGGCGCGATCCCCCCCGAAACCCTGAAAGGCCTGGCCGACATAGTCCTGCCCAACGCCGACCCCGCGAAAATCCTCGTCGAAGTGCAGGAGGTCTGGACCATGACCTCGCTTCTGGGGTTCGAGGCCCTGATCCGGGGCCTGCCGGTGACCTGCCTTGGCGCGCCCTTCTACACGGGCTGGGGCCTGACCCGCGACCTTGGGCGGACCCCGGAGTGGCGGACGGCAAAGCCCGACCTCGTCCACCTGACCCACGCCGCCCTCATCGCCTATCCGCGCTACTGGGATCCGGTCAGCCGCCGCCCCTGCCCCCCGGAGGTGGCACTGGAAAGGCTCGCCTCGGGCGAGATCCCGCATCCGGGGCGGCTCAACCGGCTGGTCTCAAAGCTGCAGGGCCGGTTCGCAAGCTTCGCGCATCTCTGGCGGTGAAGCTCCTCGTTCGACTTCGTCTCCTCCTCGCGACCGTCGCGCGAGGAGTGCACGAAGTGCATCGACGAGCATTCCCCTAGCGCACCAGCCGCCAGAACCGCCACATCAGGCTCGCCGCCGCGCAGGCCAGACCCACGACAAGACCAAGCCACAGGCCCACGCCCCCATACCCCAGCGGGAAGGCCAGGACATAGCTGCACGGGATGCCAATCAGCCAGTAGCTGGCCGCCGCAAGCCACATCGGCACGCGCGTATCCTTCACCCCGCGCAGAAGACCCAGCGCCATCACCTGCATACCGTCCGCCAGCTGGAAAAGGGCTGCCAGCATCAGCAGCACCGCGCCATAGGCGACGATGGGCGCGCTTTCGGGCTTCGATAGGTCGAGAAACAGCGAAACGATCGCTTCGGGCACCGACAGGAACAGGATGACCGAGGCCACCGCGACCCCAAGCGAGATCACCACCGCCACTTTCGCCGCCTGCCGCAGGGCCACCCGGTCGCCTTGCCCGTCAAAGCGCGCAATGCGGATCGTCGCGGCGCTGGAGAGGCCCACATGCAGCATGAAGGTCAGCGCAGCCACCTCCAGCGCGATCCCGTGGGCAGCAAGCTCGATCGTCCCGATCCAGCCCATCATCAGGGCCGATGCCTGGAATAGCCCGCCCTCGGCAAGCCCCGTCAGCCCGATCGGCAAGCCCAGATTCCAGACCTGGCGCAAGGCCTGCCAGTCCGGGCGCCAGAAGCGCTGGAAGAGACGAAAGCGCGCCAGGGCCGGCAGCAGGCCCGCGTAAAGGCTCAGGACCACCAGCGACATCACCTGGACCGAAATCGTAGCAATCGCAGCGCCTTGCGCCCCAAGCTCGGGGAACCCCCAGTTCCCGAAGATCAGCGCCCAGTTGACCACGATGTTCAGACCGACGGCGGCCAGGGTCACCCAGAGCACGACCTGGGTCCGGTGCAGGGCCGAGAGATAGCTTTGCAGAACCGTCACGCAAAGCGCAGGCACCAGGCCGAAGCCCACGACCCGCATGTAATCCTGCGCGATGGCCGAGACATCGGGGGCCTGCCCCAGTGCCAGAAGGATCGGCCCGGACCACCAGAAAACCGGCAGCACGACGATCCCGTAGGCGATGGAAAGCCAGAGCCCCATCCGCGTATCGCGCCGGACCTGGGCCTCATCCCCCCGGCCAAGCGCAGAGGCGACCATCGGCATCACCGCTTTGGCAAAGCCCGAGCCTACGACATAGATGATGAAGAACGACGACGACCCCAGAACCACCGCCGCAAGCGACACGACGCCATACCAGCCCACCATGATCGTATCGGTCACATGCAGCGCCATCTGCGCGAGGTGCGACCCGATGAGCGGCAGACCCAGCACGAGCGTTTCCCTCGCATGGGTCGAACGGGTCATTGGAGGCGATACGAGGGTGGTCATTCGACGGGCTTAAGCCGCCTTTCCATCGTTCACAAGCCGCGAAGGGCGCCAGAGTGTGTCAGAGCGCCCGGATCAAAAGCCCGATGGCCGCCACCGCAAGGACCGCACCCGCCGCGAGCTCGAAGAAGGGCAGCGCCCGGGCGAC
>NZ_JBOFBI010000350.1:0-1702 GCF_051645465.1 Tabrizicola sp.
GGCCGCGATGGTGAATGCCTCGGAAGGGGTGACCCCCATCGCCTTTGGCGAAGAAGACCACGCCGAGGGTGAGGCCGGGCATGAGGGCCACGACCACGGGGCCGAAGACCCGCATGCTTGGCAAAGCGTTGCGAACGTCGGCATTTACGTCAGCAACATCGCCAAGGACCTGTCCGCCGCCGACCCGGAAGGCGCCGAGACCTACAAGGCCAACGCCGCAGCCTACCTGGCCGAACTCGATACGCTCGACACCGAAATCCGTGCTGCGGTAGCCACCCTGCCGGAAGACCGGCGCACAATCGTTACCTCGCACGACGCCTTCGGCTACTTCGCCGCCGCCTACGGCTTGACCTTCGTCGCCCCGCAGGGATTATCGACCGAGGCCGAAGCCAGCGCGCAGGACGTGGCGGCCCTGATCACCCAGATCAAGGACCAGAAGATCGGCGCTGTCTTTGTGGAAAACATCGCCGACCGCCGCCTGCTGGACCAGATCGCAACCGAGACCGGCGCCAAGATCGGCGGCACGCTTTACTCCGACGCGCTCTCCGCCGCGGACGGCCCCGCGGCCACCTACCTGGACATGATGCGCCACAACCTGTCGCAGCTGACCGCTGCGCTGTCGCAATGACGGAGGTTCTGGACGTCGCCATCGTCGGCGGCAGCTTTGCGGGTCTGACCGCTGCGCTGCAACTGGGCCGCGCCAGTCGCCAAGTTGCCGTGTTCGACACGGGGCGCCCGCGCAATGCAGCCTCGCCTGCCGCCCATGGCGTGCCGGGCTGGGATGGGCGCGCGCCCGCTGACATCCTTGCCGCGATCCGGGGCGATCTGGCGGCCTACCCGACCGTTAGCCTCCGCGACCGCGCCGTGACGGGCCTGTCAGGCGAGGCCGATGCCTTTCGCCTGACCACGGCGGTCGGAGAGGTGATGGCACGGCGCGTCATCCTTGCCTGTGGCGTCACCGATCGCCTTCCCGACATCCCTGGCCTCGCCGAAGGCTGGGGGACCTGGGCTCTGCACTGCCCGTACTGCCACGGCTATGAGATCAAGGGGCAACCCCTCTCGATCCTCGGACGCGGACCGATGGCGCTGCACATGGCGCGGATGCTGCGCACCGACTGGTCGCAGGATGTAAGCCTGATCGCGCATGAAGGCGACCTTGGTCCAGACGCCGAAGCCGAGACGGCAGCGCTTGGCGTGGGCCTGCTCCGCTCTCCCCTGATCCGCGCCGAACCCGAGAGCGACGGTGCGCGGCTGACGCTGGTAGACGGAACGTCACTGTACACCTCCGGCCTGTTTCTGCACGCGGACACCGCCTTTGCGGCGCCCTTTGTCGCAGACCTTGGCCTTGCCACGATAGCAGGCCCGACCGGCCCCTATCTGAAGACCGGAGCCTTCAACGTGACCAGCCGCGCCGGCATCTTCGCCGCAGGCGACATCATCCGCCCCGCAGGCATTGTCACCCCGGCGCTGGCCGATGGTGCCATTACCGGCACCGCAGCGCATCAGTCGCTGATCTGGACCGACCGTTTTCCCCCACTGCAGGAGACTTGACCCATGAACGCACAAATCCCCGTCACCGTGCTGACCGGCTTTCTTGGCGCCGGAAAGACCACGCTTCTGAACCGCATCCTGACCGAGGAGCATGGCAAGAAATACGCCGTCATCATCAACGAATTCGGCGAAACCGGAATCGACAATGAAC
>NZ_JBOFBI010000351.1:0-5057 GCF_051645465.1 Tabrizicola sp.
GGGCGTCCCCCTCCCTGGCCCGCCCCCTCGCAGGGGGAGGGGACGCCGGATGGCAACCGGCGCGTTTTGAAACACCCGACAACCGACCGCCATACAGGCACGATGTCGCTCGCCGTCCTGCACCAGCGCTGGGGTGGGGCTTCCCTCCCCTTGTCAGGGGGAGGGCTAGGGAGGGGGTGCGAAGCGCGTTTTGCAAGACCCGACAACCGATCGCCATACAGGCAAGATGTCGCTCGCCGTCCTGCACCAGCGCTGGGGTAGGGCTTCCCTCCCCCTGTCAGGGGGAGGGCCAGGGAGGGGGTGCGACGGCAGCCAAACACGAGACCGCCGGGCCTTAAGCCGTCCTTAACCCATCCAATCTCACACTGCCGGCTGGGATCTTCCGCGCTTCCCAAGCCCCTGACGGAACGCCGGGCAGCAGGTCCCGCCCGTGGAGAACCGGATGAGTGGCTTTCAAACTACCCTGCAGCGTGCCCAGGCCAAACGCCTGCGACGAAACATGACCGTGGCCGAGCGCGTTCTCTGGCACCATCTGCGCGCCCACCGATTCATGGGGCTGTCTGTCCGCCGGCAGGCACCCGTCGGTCCTTTCATTGTCGATTTCCTGATCCCCGATCATCGCCTGATCATCGAAACCGACGGCGGCGGTCATGGCAACCTTCGTGACACTGCCCGCGACAGCTGGCTTGTCGCCCAGGGGTTTGGCGTGCTTCGGCTCTGGAACCGCGAGGTCATGACCGACCTCCCCGCCTGCCTTGAACGGATTGCCTCCGATCTGGCCTCGCGCCCTCCCGATTGACCCCCCGACCCCGATCTGACATTCAGTCACCGACGCAGATCGCGGGGAGTCTGATGAAGGTCATCATCTGCGGGGCGGGTCAGGTCGGCTGGCAGATCGCCCGGCACCTGTCCGGCGAAAAGAACGACGTGACACTCGTCGACATGAACGCCGATCTCGTTCGCCGTGCGACCGACACGCTCGACGTCCAGGGCGTGGTGGGCTTCGCCAGCCACCCCGATACCCTGGCCAAGGCCGGCGCCCGCGATGCCGACATGATCATCGCCGCCACCCATTCGGATGAGGTGAACATGGTCACCTGCCAGGTGGCCCATTCCGTCTTCAACATCACAAGGAAGATCGCCCGCATCCGGGCGCAGAACTACCTTGACCCGCTCTACGGGACGCTCCTGAACCAGGATGGCCTTGCCATCGACGTGGTCATCAGCCCCGAACGCGAGGTCGCCGAAGCCGCCCTCCAGCGCCTTGCAGCGCCTGCGACCTTCGACACCGAAAGCTTCATGAACGGCCGCGCCCAGCTGCTCGGCATCCAGCTGACCGAGGATTGCCCGGTCCTGAACACCCCCCTTCGCCAGCTGAACGAGCTTTTCTCCACCCTCCGCGCCATCGTCGTCGGCATCCGCCGCGAAGACCGCCTCTTCGCGCCCGACCCCGGCGACCAGCTTTACGCCGACGACCAGATCTACGTCTTCACCCATTTCGAGGACGTGAACCGCGCGCTCGAAATCTTTGGCAAGAAAACGAAAAAGCAGGAACGCGTGGTCATCGTCGGCGGCGGCAACGTCGGCCTCGCCGTCGCCCGCGCGCTCGAAGCCCGCACCGACCGCATCCGCGCCAAGATCATCGAGAAGGACCGCGCCACCGCGGAACTCGCCGCCGATGCGCTGGAACGCACGATCGTTCTCAACGGCGACGGGATGGATATCGACCTCCTGATGGAGGCCTCGGTCGACCGCGCCGACGCGATCCTCGCCGTCACCGATGACGACAAGACCAACCTCCTCGTCGCCGTCCGCGCCAAGCAGGCCGGGTGCCAGATGACCATCGCGCTTGTGAACGACCCCACCCTTGCGCCCCTCATGGCACCGCTCGAGATCGACGCCTACATCAACCCCCGCGCCACCACCGTCTCGTCGATCCTGCGCCACATCCGTCATGGCCGCGTCCGCGCCGTCTATTCCATCGGCGACGCCGAGGCCGAGATGATCGAGGCACAGGTCCTTTCCACCTCGCCCATCGCTGGCCGGCTGGTGCGCGACATCGAATTCCCCGAAGGCGTGCTCGTAGGCGCGGTGATGAAGGGCGAGAAGGTCCAGAAACCCACCGGCGATCTTCGGGTCGAGCCCGGCGACGTCATAGCGCTCTTCGCCATGGCCAGCGACGTCCCCGAGGTCGAACGCCTCCTCCAAGTCTCGATCGACTTCTTCTGATGCTCGCCCGCCTGGCAGAACTGCCGCTTCTGGTCGTCCTCCTTGGCCTTGCGGGTGCCATGGCCCTGGTCCCGGCACTTTACGCTCTGGCCGCGGACGACCATGAACATGCCCGCGACTTCCTCTATTCCGCCCTGATCCTCCTTGTGATCACGGTGATGCTCGGCATCGCCACCGCCGCCTTTTCGCCCCGCGATCCCGCGCGCAGTCACCTGGCAGCACTTGTGCTTGCCTATGCCATCCTGCCCTTCGCTCTGGCGCTGCCGCTTCTGGAAGCCTTGCCCGACACGACCCTGACCAATGCCTGGTTCGAGATGATGTCGGCCTTCACCACCACCGGGGCCACGGTCTATGTCCCCGACCGGCTTTCCGATACCGTCCATCTCTGGCGCGCGATCGTGGGCTGGTTCGGCGGCTTTCTGACACTTCTGGCCGCCTATGCGATCCTGGCACCCCTGAACCTCGGGGGGACCGAGGTATCGTCGGGCCGTGTCCCGGGCCGGGGCGCCAATGGCACCGCGCAGATCGCGCGCACCGCCGAACCGGCCGAACGCCTCACCCGCTTCGCGCTCCAGCTTTTCCCGGTCTATGCTTCGCTCACGTTCCTTCTGTGGTGCGGGCTTCTTGTCCTGGGCGAAGACGGCATCTCGGCGGTGATCCACGCCATGGGAACGCTCTCGACCTCGGGCATCAGCGGTGCCACCCCCTTTTCCGCGGTTTCCGCAGGGCCAGGGGGCGAAGTCCTGGTCTTCGCCTGCTTTGTCTTCGCCATCACCCGCCGCGCGCTTCCTGGAATTCGGCTCGCCGAAAACCGCCGCCCGCTCCTGCAGGACCCCGAGCTTCGCCTCGCGGCCCTGCTCCTTGTCGCGGTGACGCTGATCCTGTTCCTGCGGCACTGGTTTGTCGCGAACGCTGCAGCCGAAACGGATGAAGCAAGCCGCGCGCTTCCGTCGCTCTGGGGCATAATCTTCACCGCTGCATCGTTTCTCACCACCACGGGCTATGTCTCGGCCGACTGGCAGACCGCCGCGGACTGGTCGGGCATCGGCACGCCCGGTCTGGCGCTTCTCGGCCTCGCGATCGTCGGCGGCGGTACTGCCACCACGGCCGGAGGGGTGAAGCTTCTCCGCGTCTACGCGCTTTTGCGCCATGGCGAGCGTGAGCTGGAAAAGATCATCCACCCGAACTCGATCGGCAGCGGCGGGTCGGATGCACGGCGGCTCCGCCGCGAAGGCGCCCAGTTTGCCTGGGTGTTCTTCATGCTTTTCGCAATCTCGATTGCCGTGACCATGGCGCTGTTGCTTATCGCCGGAGTCGGGTTTGAAAACGCCATGATCCTGGCCATCGCGGCGCTGACCACAACCGGCCAGCTTGCCGATCTTGGCGCTGCCCAGCCCATCCTCTACGCGGGGCTTTCGGACCCGGTGAAAATGATCCTCGGCCTCGCCATGGTCGTCGGCCGGCTTGAGACGCTGGCGCTTCTCGCGCTGATCCTTCCCGGTCGCGGACGCCGCTAAGCCCGCCGGGCCACGACTCTTAAGCACCTGTTTTTTGCGCTGGAAACTCCCGCAGACCCGCTACATACTTAACACAACCGCTAGGGCGGTGAAGACAGGGCTTAACCAAGAACGACCACGCCGTGACAGTGAAGCAATAGAAAAACAAGGCACAAAGAAGATGGCCGCTGACAAGCAAAACCTGCAAGACGCATTTCTTAACCACGTTCGCAAAGCAAAGGTTCCGGTGACGATCTTCCTGATAAACGGCGTCAAGCTGCAGGGCGTGATCACCTGGTTTGACAACTTCTGCGTGCTTTTGCGGCGCGATGGTCAATCGCAGCTCGTCTACAAGCACGCGATCTCGACCATCATGCCGGGCGCGCCGATCAGCCTCTACGAAGGGGAAGACTGATCGCACAGAGCCCGCACGACGATGCCGATCTTCTGTCCGAACGGGCCGGGCAGCGGCTGCGTGACACCGCGGCAGAAGCCACGCGCGCTTTTGTCATCCACCCGGCGCTGAAATCCGCGCGCGAGCGAAGGCTGCCCGAACATGGCCTCGCCGAGGCCGTGGCGCTTGCCGCCGCCTTGCCCGAGCTTGACGTGCTCGGCTCGGAGGTCGTCCGGCTTTCCCGCGTCCAGCCTGCCACGCTGATCGGCTCTGGCAAGGTCGATGAGCTGAAAGCCCGGTTTGCCGAACTGAAGATCGGCCTCGTCCTGGTCGACGGCACGGTGTCCCCGGTCCAGCAGCGGAACCTGGAAAAGGAATGGGGCGTCAAGCTTCTCGACCGCACGTCCCTGATCCTCGAAATCTTCGCCGACCGCGCAAGGACCCGCGAAGGTGTCCTCCAGGTGGAACTCGCCGCCCTCAGCTACCAGCGCACAAGGCTGGTCCGCGCCTGGACCCACCTCGAACGCCAGCGGGGCGGCTTCGGCTTCGTTGGCGGCCCCGGTGAGACCCAGATCGAAAGCGACCGCCGCGCGATCGACGATCAGGTGATCCGCCTCAAGCGCCAGCTCGACAAGGTGGTCAAAACCCGCGAACTGCACCGCGCCTCCCGGCGCAAGGTGCCCTTCCCGCTGGTGGCGCTCGTCGGCTACACCAACGCCGGAAAATCCACGCTGTTCAACCGGATGACCGGGGCAGAGGTCCTGGCCAAGGACATGCTCTTCGCCACGCTCGACCCCACCATGCGCGGCATCGTTCTGCCATCGGGACGGAAGATCATCGCCTCCGACACCGTGGGCTTCATCTCCGACCTGCCCACCCAGCTCGTCGCCGCCTTCCGCGCCACCCTGGAAGAGGTGCTGGAGGCCGACCTCATCCTC
>NZ_JBOFBI010000352.1:0-2059 GCF_051645465.1 Tabrizicola sp.
GCCAGCATGCTGTTGATGTAGTCGTAGGCCTTGTCTTCGTTGCCGGGCGCGTCCTTGAAGTTCACGTAGCCGCAGAACCAGGTCGCGACACCTTCGGCGGGCGAGCGCTGGAAGCCGACGGGGAAGCTCTCGTCCGCCAGGAGTGCGACGCCGTCATTCCAGGACCAGGCGATCAGAACCTCGCCCGAGGCCATCAGCTGGGCCTGTTCGGCGGGGTCGGCCCAATATGCGCGGACGTTCGGGTGAACCTCGCGCAGCCAGGCGGCGGCGGCGGCGAACTGTTCATCGGTCACATTCGACCAGTCGGTGACGCCGGTGGCGAGGAAGGCGAGGGACCAGACGTCATCGGTGCTGTCAGGCAGCGAGATGCGGCCGGCGTATTTCGGATCCTTGAAGACGTTCAGGGTGGCCACGTCCTCGGCGGGAACCTCTTTGGTGTTGTAGGCGATGGCTGTGTAGGCATAGTCGGTCGGCACGAACCAGACGCCGGCATCGTCCTTGAAGATCGGCGAATTCAGCATCCGCGCGGGGATATTGGCAAACTCCGGGATACGGCTGGTGTCCCAGGGTTCGATAAGGTCGGCATCGCGGTAGCGCGAGACGGAGGCGGCGCAGGGGTGGCCGACGTCGGCCTTGAAGCCGGAGGACACTTTCTGGAACGCTTCGTCATCATCGCCGAAGAACGAGAAGGTCGGTTTCGTGCCGTGCTTGGCGACGTAGTCCGTCATGAGCCCGTCGATGTCCCATCCGGCCCAGTCGAAAACGGTGAATTCGGGGTCCGCAGCCTGGGCGGCCGTCGAAACCGCGATTGCCGAGACTGCGCCGAGCAGGACAAGTCTGAAATGTTTCATGGGTGCTCCTCTGTCGTGGCGGCGGCCGTCTTCCCCAAGGCGGACGCCAATTGCGTTATGACGCTTTTTTGGCGGGCAGGCCTGCGGTTGCAAGCACTGGCACGAAATTGGGTCGCAACGACAAAAAGGGCAAGAGCCTATGCACAGATATCGTGCAAGTTGCGGTGCAAATGCGCGTGACTGGCTGAAATTGGGGCGGATTGGCACCCCTTGCGGGCAAGGGGTGCCTTTGCAGGTGTCAGAGGAGGCCGCGCTCCCATGGGCCGGTGATGGCGAAGGTGATGCCGGGGTTCTGGATGTTGACGAAGAGCCATTTGCCCGAGGGGTCGAACGTCGCCCCGGCCCATTCGTTGTTGCGGTGGTCGTCGGCCTTGATGAACTCGGCCGATTTGCCCGCGGCCTTGATGTCGGCATCGGTCAGCTGGACGTTGTTCTTGGCGAAGAGGTAGGTTTCGCCTGCCGGGGTCAGGCCCATCAGCCGTTCGCCGATGCCGAAGTCATCCTCGACCCCGCCGCCGTCTTCACAGAGAAGCACTCCGCCACGGGGCGACACGGTGACGTTGTCGAAGTTGTTGCCCGCGACCTTGTTCTGGGCCTGGAAGATGCAGGTGAGGCGGTCGGTCATGGGATCGAAGGTCCAGACCGAACCTTCGCCGCGACCGACTTTCTGGTAGTGCTCGGAGGCGGGGTCCTGATCGACGCCGGTCGAGGTGTCGACGAGGTAGATCAGCCGGTCGGAGGCCGAATACCACGCGCCTTCGCCGCGCGACATGCGCAGACCGCCGAGGTTGCGGCCCTGGACGAAGGGGCCGGAGGCGGTGTTGTCGGCCTCATGCGGGGCTTCGGTGTAGGGTTGCGGCGCGAGGTCGGGGTCTTCGATCTTGACCCATTCGATCAGGTGGCTGTCGCCCATCTGGGGATCGAGGAGGTCGACCTTGTCCTCGCCCGCGACCTTGGCCATGTAGAGCGTGCCGCCCTGGGCCAGCGCGCCGACCTTCTGGCTGCGGTCGGTCGGTTCGAACTTGTAGAAGCCGGATTGGTTGCGGTCGTCTTCCGTCAGGTAGACGTTGCCGCTGATGGGATCGAAGGCCACGGCCTCGTGGTCCATCCGGCCCATTTCCTTGATCGGGACTGCGGTGTTTTCCGCCGCTTCGGGCGAGACCTCGAAGACATAGCCGTGCGGCATACCGCCCACTTCGGTGAAGTCG
>NZ_JBOFBI010000353.1:0-2504 GCF_051645465.1 Tabrizicola sp.
TGTTGATTTCCACGCAGAACTGACCCGGTTAGGGGCGTAATTTCCACTGAGATTTGACCCATGTGACCCTTGTCCCGAGCGCGATGAGCGACGGGGGGTAATGGAGTGATCCACATGGGACTATTGAATGTCATCCGCCGGCTTGCGCTTCGGGAGAAGCTCCCGCTTCGCGAGATCGCACGGCGAACCGGGCTCTCCCGGAACACCATCAAGAAGTATCTGAAGACAGGCGCGATCGAGCCGAAGTTTTCGGTGCCGGAACGACCGAGCAAGATTGACCCATTTGCCGACAAGCTGGCGGGGTGGCTGAAGACCGAGGCCGGCAAGTCGCGCAAGCAACGCCGGCCTCTGACACGGATGCATGCCGATCTGGTCGCGCTTGGCTTCACCGGCTCCTACAATCGGGTCGCGGCCTTTGCCCGCGAATGGCGCGCGGAGCGGCAGCGTGAACAGCAGACGACGGGTCGAGGCACCTTTGTGCCGTTGGTCTTTCAACCTGGCGAGGCTTTCCAGTTCGACTGGAGCGAGGATTACGCGGTTCTGGGTGGAGAGCGTACGAAGCTTCAGGTTGCCCATATCAAGCTGGCGCATAGCCGGGCGTTCCTGGTCCGCGCCTATCTGTTGCAGACCCACGAGATGCTGTTCGATGCCCACTGGCACGGCTTCCGCGTCCTTGGCGGCGTGCCGGAGCGCGGGATCTACGACAACATGAAGACCGCCGTGGATCGCATCGGCAGGGGTAAAGAGCGGCAGGTCAACATCCGCTTTCTCGCCATGGCAAACCACTATGTGTTCGAGCCTGAGTTCTGCAATCCGGCCTCGGGTTGGGAGAAGGGACAGGTCGAGAAGAATGTGCAGGATGCGCGACCGCGGCTATGGCAGCCGATGCCTGACTTCCCCGATCTCGCCGCACTGAACGCCTGGCTCGAGCAGCGTTGCCTGGAGCTTTGGCGTGAGATCCCGCATGGCCGCCTCGCAGGGAGCCTCGCTGATGTCTGGGTCGAAGAGCAGTCCGCACTGATGCCGGTGCCGCCTGCTTTCGATGGCTTCGTCGAGCAGAGCAAGCGGGTCTCACCCACCTGCCTGATCAGCTTCGAGCGCAGCCGCTATAGCGTGCCAGCGTCGTTCGCGAACCGGCCTGTCAGCCTCCGCGTCTACCCGGACCGGCTCGTCATCGCGGCCGAGGGGCAGATACTGTGCGAGCACGAACGGCGAATTGAGCGATCGCATCACCTGCCGCCCCGTACGATCTATGACTGGCGCCACTATCTGACGGTGATCCAGCGCAAGCCCGGTGCGCTGCGCAACGGTGCCCCCTTCGCGGAGCTGCCGTCAGGCTTCCGACGATTGCAAGATCAGATGTTGCGGCGATCCGGCGGGGATCGCGAGATGGTCGATATTCTCGCCTTGGTCCTGCATCACGACGAACAGGTGGTGCTGACCGCAGTCGAGTTGGCCCTGTCCGACGGTGTGGCGACCAAGACCCACGTGCTCAACATCCTGCACCGTCTAATCGACGGCAAGGCGATCGATGGTCCGACCCTCGACGCGCCGCAGGCGCTGCTCCTGCACCGCGAACCCAAGGCCAATGTCGAGCGCTACGACGATCTGCGCGCCCGCAATACCGGAGGCCGCCATGCGTCATGATCCTGCCAGTGGAGCCGTCGTCATCATGCTGCGCAGCCTCAAGATGTATGGCATGGCCCAAGCTGTCACGGAGCTCATCGAACAGGGCGCGCCTGCATTCGAAACGACCGTGCCGATCCTGGCGCAGCTCTTGAAGGCCGAAGTGGCAGAACGCGAAGTGCGCTCCATCGCCTATCACATGAAGGCAGCGCGCTTCCCGGCCTATAAGGATCTCTCCGGCTTCGACTTCGCCGCCAGCGAGATCAACGAGGCGACGGTGCGTCAGTTGCACCGCTGCGAGTTCATTGATGGGGCGCAGAACGTCGTCCTGATCGGCGGTCCCGGCACCGGAAAAACCCATATCGCGACCGCCTTGGGCATCCAGGCCATCGAGCATCATCGGCGGAAGGTCCGCTTCTTCTCAACCATCGAGCTCGTCAATACCCTGGAGCAGGAGAAGGCCAGGGGAAAGGCAGGACAGTTGGCCGAGAACCTGGTCCGCCTCGATCTCGTTCTCCTGGACGAGTTGGGCTACTTGCCGTTCAGCGCCTCGGGCGGCGCGCTGCTCTTCCACCTGTTGAGCAAGCTTTACGAACGCACCAGTGTCGTCATCACCACCAACCTAAGCTTCAGCGAGTGGGCCACTGTCTTCGGCGATACCAAGATGACCACAGCCCTCCTCGATCGCCTCACCCATCGCTGCCACATCCTGGAGACCGGAAACGACAGCTTCCGCTTCAAGGCCAGCACCGCCGCAACAACCCGCAAGAAAAAGGAAAGCACACATGCCTTGACCCAGACATGATCCCATCCGCATAACTTAAAGGTGGGTCACTTCTCGATGGAAAACCCGGGTCAGTTCTGCGTGGAAATCAACA
>NZ_JBOFBI010000354.1:0-12232 GCF_051645465.1 Tabrizicola sp.
CGCGACCAGAAGGTCGGCCGCCGGATCGACCGCCTCATAGCCTTTGCGGAGGGCTGCCACGCAGTCGGCCTCGCTCATCGCCGGGCTTTCGGTGAAGTCCGCGGTCGGCCGGTCAAGATCAAGCGCGTGGACATCGAGCTTGGCCCCGAACGCCTTGGCGAGCTGATTGATCGCCGCCCCGCCATGCGCGAAGTTTGCAACCATCTGCACCGTGACCTCGGGCGGAAAGGCCGAGACGCCCCTGGCCGTAACCCCATGATTCCCCGCGAAGATCACGATCTGCGGCCGATCGGCATGGGGCTTATCGGTGCCCTGCCAACCCGCCATCCAGATCGCGAGGGACTCCAGCCGACCGAGAGCGCCGGGGGGCTTGGTCAGCTGGCCGTTCCGGGCCTCTGCGGCCGCAATGGCTGCAGGATCGGGGGCGGGAAGGTCGGCAAGAAGTGCCTGAAACTCGGCCAAAGACTGGAACGGCATCATTTTCTCCCGGTTGATCCTTTTGCCGCTAGGGGCTACCCCATGGCCCAAGGGAAGGCCAGCCGGGATCAGCCGCTTTGACCACGCTTCGCGACATTGCGCTAAGGCTGCCCGCTGACCTTCTGTCGGCCTTCGCTTTGCTGACCCGCCTGCCCATGCCGAACCATCGGGGGACCGGAGCGGGTTCGGCCTGGGCCTGGCCGCTGGTTGGCGCGGTTCTGGGCGCGCTGGCCGCAGGGGTGGCCAGTCTCGGCCTCTGGCTTGGTGTGACCGCGGGCGTCACGGCCGTGCTGGTCATTGCGGCGCTTGTCCTTCTGACCGGCGGGCTGCACGAGGACGGCCTATCGGACACCGCGGACGGGCTTTTCGGCGGCTGGACGCGTGAGCGGCGGCTCGCGATCATGAAGGACAGCCGGGTCGGCAGTTACGGGGCGCTCGCGCTGGTCCTGGTGACCCTTGCCCGCTGGTCGGCATTGCTGCCTCTGGTCTTCGAGGGCCATTGGGCGGCACTGGTGGCAACCGGGGCGCTGAGCCGTGCGCCGATGGTGCTGATCATGGCGGTCCTTCCCAATGCCAGGGGCGAGGGGTTGTCGCATGCGACGGGGCGGCCGTCCTTGCGGGTGGCGCTCGTCGGTATGTCGATGGCTGTGGCCATCTCCATTCTCCTCGCCGGGTGGGCCACGCTGCCGATGCTTCTGGCGGCGGGGGCCGTGACCCTGCTTCTTGCGCTTTCCGCGCTGCGGCGGATTGGCGGGCAGACCGGGGATATCCTTGGGGCGTCCCAGCAACTGGCCGAGGTTGCATGCCTTGCCGTCCTCGCAGCCCGCGCGGGGTAGGCCTGCGTTATCGCAGGGGCTCGCCCTCTGGCATTTGTCACACTTGCGGGATAGATGCACCAACGAGAGCCTGCAGGATGCCGCCATGACCGATTTCGATTTCTCGGATGCCATCTCTTCGATCGAGGACATCATCGAAGACGCCCGCAACGGGCGGATGTTCATTCTGGTCGACCACGAGGACCGCGAGAACGAGGGCGACCTGGTGCTGCCTGCCCAGATGTGCACCCCGTCCGCCATCAACTTCATGGCCACGCACGGGCGCGGGCTGATCTGCCTGGCCCTGCCGGGCGAGCGGATCGACGCCCTGGGCCTGCCGCTGATGAGCCCGAAGAACTCCAGCCGCCATGAGACCGCCTTCACGCTGTCCATTGAAGCGCGTGAAGGGGTGACGACCGGGATTTCCGCCGCTGACCGGGCGCGGACAGTGTCGATCGCCATCGACCCGACCAAGGGTGCTGCCGATATCGCGACGCCGGGGCATATCTTCCCTTTGCGCGCGCGGGACGGGGGCGTGCTGGTCCGGGCGGGCCATACCGAGGCTGCAGTTGACGTCAGCCGGTTGGCGGGGCTGAACCCGTCTGGCGTGATCTGCGAGATCATGAACGACGATGGTTCGATGGCCCGGTTGCCGGACCTGATCGCCTTTGCACAGCGTCACGGGCTGAAGATCGGCACGATCAGTGACCTCATCGCCTACCGGCGGCGGAACGACAACCTGGTCCGCGTCACGACCGAGCGGACGATCGCGTCGGAATTCGGCGGCGACTGGACGATGCGGATCTATACCGACGTGACCGAGGGCGCCGAGCATGTGGTGCTGGTCAAGGGCGACATCGGTGGCGGCGAGCCGGTGCTGACGCGGATGCACACGCTTGACCCGCTTCTGGACGTCGTGGGCCTTGGCCCCGCCGGCCGGACCCAGGAGTTCGGCGAGGCGATGCGGCTCATCGCGGCTGAGGGTCGGGGGGTGCTGGTGCTGCTGCGCGACCTTCACATGAAGCTTGCCTCGGACAGCGAGGTTTCGCCGCAGACGCTGCGGCAGTATGGTCTTGGCGCGCAGATTCTGGTGTCGCTGGGGCTGCATGAGCTGATCCTCTTGACCAATTCCCCGAAGCCCAAGGTCGTGGGCCTGGAAGCTTACGGTCTGTCCATCGTCGGCACGCGCCGGATCTCGGAGTAATCATGGCTGGATCGGAAACCCATTACACG
Organism: Tabrizicola sp.; assembly: GCF_051645465.1. GTDB lineage: Bacteria > Pseudomonadota > Alphaproteobacteria > Rhodobacterales > Rhodobacteraceae > Tabrizicola. The sequence goes on from NZ_JBOFBI010000354.1 coordinate 2,526, forward strand.
ATGCCGCTGCCAAGCTTTGCGAAGCCGGTGAAGCTGCTGATCGTCGTGGCGCCCTACTACAAGGACATCGCCGACAATCTGGTGGCGGGTGCCCGGGCGGTCGCTGCCTCTTGCGGGGCCGAGGTCGACCTTGTGGAAGTGCCAGGCGCGCTGGAGCTGCCGTCGGCAATCGCGCTGGCCGAGCGGCTGGCGGACTATGACGCTTACGTTGCCCTTGGCTGCGTGATCCGCGGGGAGACGACGCATTACGACACGGTCTGCAATGACTCGTCCCGCGCGCTAAGCCTTCTGGGGCTGCAGGGCGCCTGTATCGGCAACGGCATCCTGACGGTCGAAAACATGGCGCAGGCCGAAGTGCGGGCGGACCCGAAGGGCGCGAACAAGGGCGGCGGTGCCGCAGCGGCCGCCTTGCACCTGGTGGCGCTTTCGCGCAAATGGGCCGGGAAAACCAAGGGGATCGGCTTTCGGGCATGAAGATCGACAAGCGCCAGATGAAATCCGCAGCCCGGCTTTATGCCGTGCAGGCCCTCTTTCAGATGGAAGCCTCGGGCCAGACGGTCGAGGGCGTGACGCGCGAGTTCGAGACGCATCGCTTTGGCGCGACCTACGAGGAAGGCGAGTTCGCCGAGGGCGATGTGGAGCATTTCCGCGCCGTGGTCGCTTCGGCGGTCAACTGGCAGGCGAAGATCGACCAGATGACCGACCGGGCGCTGGTTGCGGCCTGGCCGATCGACCGGATCGACCCGGTGCTGCGGGCGCTGTTCCGCGCGGCGGGGGCCGAGATCGTGGACATGGTCACACCCCCCAAGGTCGCGATCACCGAATATGTCGATGTGGCGAAAGCCTTCTTTCCGGACGGGAAAGAGCCTAAATTCGTGAATGCCGTACTTGACCATATGGCGCGGGAAGCCAAGCCTGAGGCGTTCTGATCCGTCCAATGGGTCGGCCCTTTGAAGGAGTTGCCCATGCGCCGCCTGCTTGTCCTTGCTCTTGCGATGATGCCCGCCATGTCCACTGCCCAGACCATCACCGGGAAAGATTGGGAGCTTCTGGCCATCGACGGCGTGTTCTTCGACGCCCAGGCGACCATGCGGATCGAACCGGATGGCAGCATCACGGGCAAGGCGCCCTGCAACAGCTGGGGGACGGGCAATGCGGCCGAGCTTCCCGAGCTTGCGATCAAGGGCATCCGCGCGACGCGAAGGGCCTGCGACAAGCTGGCCGAAGAACAGGCGTTCTTCGATGCGCTTGCGCTGATGACTTCGGCGAAGATGGACGGCAGCCGGAACCTCATCCTGACCGGGCCGGACGGGCGGACGATGGAGTTCGTCACCGAGGTGATGAACAGCATGACGGTCTGCAAGACCTGCCCGCCCAAGGATTGATCACCGGCAAGCCGACCGCCCCCGATTGGGGCCTTGGCTGCCCAAACCGCACCTGCGGGGATGGACCAAATCGCGGCTTTGCGCCATATCACGGCGGTCTTGAAGCCACCAAAGGCCCGAAATGCTCAGCCGCCAGTCCATTGCCGAGTTCCTTGACCGCCCCCAGGTCGCGCGCTTCATCATCGCGGTGATCCTGATCAATGCCGTGACGCTGGGGCTGGAGACCTTTCCGACCGTGATGGAGCGAGCGGGCGGCCTGATCCTGACGATCGACCATATCTGCCTGGGGATTTTCGTCGCCGAACTTGCTGCCCGGCTTTACGCGCTTGGCCTGCGGTTCTTCCGGTCGGGCTGGAACGTCTTCGACTTCGTGATCGTCGGTATCTCGCTCTTGCCCGCCACCGGGGGCTTCTCGGTCCTGCGGGCGCTGCGCATCCTGCGGGTCCTGCGGGTCATTTCGGTGACGCCGAGCTTGCGCAAGGTCGTTGACGGCCTTGGCCGCGCGCTTCCGGGAATGGGGTCGGTGTTCCTGCTGATCCTGATCATCTATTACATCGCCGCGGTGATGGCGACGAAGCTTTTCGGCGCAAGCTTCCCCGAGTGGTTTGGCAGCCTTGCGACCACCTCGTTCACGCTTTTCCAGATCATGACGCTGGAAGGCTGGTCAGGCGAGATCGTCCGCCCGGTGATGGAGGTCTACCCTTACGCCTGGGCGTTCTTCGTGCCTTTCATCCTGATCACGACCTTTGCCGTTCTGAACCTGATCGTCGGCCTGATCGTCAATTCGATGCAGGAGGCCGCATCCGAAGACGAACGCGAAGAGACGCAGGCGTTTGAGGCCAAGGTGCTGGAGCGGCTGGCAGAGATCGAGCGGAAGCTGGACCAGAAGTCCTAGAGCAATCGGCTCCTATGGAACCGCTCCTCGAGCACTTCGTGCACTCCTCGCTGCGCCCTCTTCCGACGAGTGCACGAAGTGCTCGAGGAGGTGACGACAGAAGAACGCGCGAGGCGTCATGGCGATAGCGGGGCCGTTCGAGCCGGTCTGGCTCTAGCCGCGGTTCGCCTCAAACAGTGCCGCAGCCCGGTCGAAGAAGCGTTTCCGGGTGGCCGGGCCTTCCATCATGATCTCGTGTTCGGCGCCGGGGTGCAGGTCAAGCTGGCCATTGGCCCAGCTGGCCATGCGCAGATGCACGGATGCGACGTCAACGACCTTCTCGGCCGTTCCAAGGGCGCAGATCGTCGGCACTTTTGGTGCGGGCATCCTCGCCATCGCCGCGCATTCCCTTAGTGCCGCCCCAAGCCAGGCAATCGACGGCCCCCCAAGCTGAAGGTCCGGGACTTCCCGCACCTGGGCGCGCATGTAATCCCACATCTCCCTATCGGTCGTCAGCACGTTGCCTTCGAACGGCACCTGCAGAAGGTAGGTTTCGCAGCTGGTGCTTGGAGCATAGCGGTGGGCAAAGCCAAGGGGGCGGGCAAGTGCCGTCACCACCGACGCCACCGGCCGAAGCCAGGCGGCCATCGAGATCCCCCACATCGGCGCCGAAAAGGCTGCGGCCTTGACCGGCAGGCCGCGCAAAAGCCCGCGCAGACCAATGCAGCCACCCATGGAATGCGCCATCAGGTAGTAGGGCTTGGGCAGACCAGCCCGTCCAGCCTCGGCGAGCATGGCATCGAGGTCTTCCTGATACTCGGCGAAATCGTCCACATGCCCCATGTGCCGATCCGGCAGCGCGCGGTCGGCCAGGCCCTGGCCGCGCCAGTCGATGGTGATGACCGAATATCCGCGCGCGATCAGATCGCCCGCCGCACGCCCGTATTTCTCAACGCATTCCGTGCGGCCGGGCAGAAGGAGCACGGTGCCCTTGTCCCCGGCCTTCCACGAGGCGACGCGGACCCGCACGGACCCGACCTTCAGCCAGACCGCCTCTGCCCCATCCGGCGCCTCGGCCAGGTCGGCATAAAACGGAGCCGCGTTGAACGGCGCAGCTATCACCCCAGCACCGAACCGAGCTTCATCGCCAATCCCATATTGCCGTCGACCGCAAGCTTGCCGGTCATGAAGGCCGAGGTCGGATTCATGTCGCCATCGAGAATCGCGCGGAAGACGTCGGCATCGGCAGTCAGCGTCACATCGGCCTCATCATCGCCCGCGCGGACCCCCGCACCGTCCATCATGATCGACCCTTCGCCGTTGATCACGAACTTGGCCACACCGTCGAATCCGCCCGACAGCTTGGCGGACAGTGCCTTTACTGCAGCATCGATCATTTCGCTCATGCAAGTCTCTCCTTCGTTACCCCGCAGATACTGGCAATCTGGCGCGGATCGGTTACTTTCGTGTTATGCGTCTCTGGCCCCGCCTTCTCAATCATATCGTTGCGGCACTTCTGCCGCTTTTCCTGACTTGCGCCGTGGCTTTTGCCGAGGATCAAGCCAAGCTTGACGAGCTTTTCACCCGGCTGAAAGCGGCGGGCGAAGAAGAGGCGGGCCGGATCGAGACCGAAATCTGGATCGAATGGTCGAAATCGGGCTCTCCGGCGATGGATCTTCTGTTGCAGCGCGGGCGCGATGCGATGGAACTTGGCGACAGCCTGCAGGCCATCGAACACTTCACCGCGATCATCGACCACGCCCCCGATTTCGCCGAGGCCTGGAATGCGCGGGCGACAGCGTACTACATGACTGGCGAATTCGGGCCCTCGATCGCCGATATCGGCAAAGTGCTGACGCTGAACCCGCGGCATTTCGGCGCGCTTTCCGGTCTTGGGATGATTCTGGAAGAAAGCGGCAAACCCGACCGCGCGCTTGAGGCCTACAAGGCCGCCCTGGCAATCCATCCGCATCTTCAAGGCGCGGTCGAGGCGGTCGAGCGGCTTGAGACCCAGGAAGAGGGTCAGGAGCTCTAAGTCATGGACGCCACCCGGCGGGTGACGGCGGTCCTTGGGCCGACGAACACCGGCAAGACCCATCACGCGATTGACCGCATGCTGGCCCACCGCACCGGCGTCATCGGCCTGCCGCTGCGATTGCTCGCGCGCGAGGTCTATGACCGGATCGTGGCCCGTGTCGGCCCGTCGGTCGTGGCGCTGGTCACGGGGGAAGAGCGCATCGTTCCCGACCGGACGCAGTACTGGGTCTGCACGACCGAGGCGATGCCTTTGGAGATCGGGGCCGATTTCGTCGCCGTGGACGAGATCCAGCTTTGCGCTGACGCCGACCGGGGGCATGTGTTCACCGACCGGCTGTTGCGCGCGCGGGGGTTGAACGAGACGCTGTTCCTGGGGTCGGACACCATGCGTGGGGCGATTGCGGGCCTGGTGCCGCATGTGACGTTCCTGAAGCGCGACCGGATGTCGACGCTGAAATACGCAGGGTCGAAGAAGATCAGCCGGATGCCTGCGCGGTCGGCAATCGTGGGGTTCTCGGTCGAGAACGTCTATGCGATTGCCGAGCTGATCCGCCGTCAGAAGGGTGGCTGTGCGGTCGTGATGGGTGCGCTTAGCCCGCGGACCCGGAACGCCCAGGTGGCTTTGTATCAGAACGGCGACGTGGATTACCTGGTCGCGACCGATGCTATCGGCATGGGTCTGAACCTCGACATCAAGCACGCGGCGTTTTCGGCCACGGCGAAGTTCGACGGCCGCCGGATGCGGGCTTTGTTTCCCCACGAGCTGGCCCAGATCGCGGGGCGTGCCGGGCGGCATACCGAGGACGGGACATTCGGCGTCACTGGCGAAGCGCGGCCCTTCGACGACGACCTGGTCGAGGCGATCGAGAACCACCGCTTCGCCCCGGTCAAGAAGCTCCACTGGCGGAACGAATCGCTGGACTTCGGCACCGTGGACCGCCTGATCCGAAGCCTGGAAGAGCCGACCTCGAACGACTGGCTGACCCGCGCGCGCGATGCTGATGACCTTCTGGCGCTGAAAGCGCTCTCGGCATTGCCCGAAGTGCAGGACAAGCTTACCGAACCGAAGCGCGTGCAGCTTCTGTGGGATGTCTGCCGGATTCCGGACTTCCGGTCGTCCACCGGCCCGGAACACACCACGCTTCTGACCCGTATCTTCGAGTTTCTGGTGGGTCGGGGCCTAGGCGGGGGCCGCATCCCCAGCGACTGGCTGGCGCAGGCGATCAAGCGGATCGACAAGACCGAGGGCGACATCGACGCTTTATCGCGCAGGCTGGCGCATATCCGCACCTGGACCTACGTCACTCAGCGGAAAAACTGGGTCGAAGACGAAAGCCATTGGCGCGACGAAACGCGCGCTGTAGAAGACCGCCTGTCGGATGCGCTCCACACGGCACTGACACAACGATTTGTTGACCGGCGGACGAGCGTTCTCCTCCGCCGGTTGAAGCAGAAGGAGGCTCTGGTGGCCGAAGTGAACGACAAGGGTGAAGTGACGGTCGAAGGCGAGTTTGCCGGGAAGCTTGAAGGTTTCCGCTTCAGCCAGGATGCCAGCGCCACGCCCGACGCGGCGCGCACGCTGGCCCAAGCGGCACTTCAGGCGCTGAAGCCCGAGTTTCACCTTCGCGCCGACCGCTTCTACAACGCTCCCGATACCGAGCTTGATTTCACCGAGCAAGGCGGCCTCATGTGGGGCTCCTCTGCCGTTGGCAAGCTGGTGAAGGGTGCCGAGGCCGCGAAGCCGTCGGTCGAGGCCTTCGTCGACGAAGAAGCCGGTCCCGAGGTCGTCGAGAAAGTCCGCCGCCGCCTCCAGCACTTCATCGACCGCAAGGTCGCCGCCCAGTTCGAGCCGCTTCTGGCCATGGGCCGGGACGAAGCCCTGACCGGCCTCGCCCGCGGCTTTGCTTTCCGGATCGCCGAAGCAATGGGCGTCCTGCCGCGCGATACCGTGGCCGCCGAGGTAAAGGAGCTGGACCAGGAGGCGCGTGGCGCGCTGCGCAAGCACGGCGTCCGCTTCGGCCAATTCACCATCTTCCTGCCCGCCCTTCTGAAACCCGCGCCCACAAGACTGCGTCTGGTGCTCTGGTCGCTCTGGAACGGCCTGCAGGAATTCCCCGAAAGCCCGCCTCCAGGTCTGGTGACGATCCCGAACGTCACGGAAGTGCCGAAGCAGCACTACACCCTCGCCGGCTACCACCCCGCAGGCACCCGCGCGATCCGTATCGACATGCTGGAGCGCCTGGCCGATATCCTGCGGCAAAAGGACAGCCGTGCCGGGTTCGAGGCGACACCCGACATGCTGTCGATCACCGGCATGACGCTTGACCAGTTCGCCGACCTGATGGCGGGCCTCGGCTACAAGGGCGAAAAGGCCGAACGGTTGAAGGTCAAGACGACCGAGGCGCCCAAGGCCCCGGAGATTTCCGAAGAGGCGGCAGCGGCGATTGCTGCAGGCCTGCCGATCCCCGAGGAAGTTTCGATCCACGCCCCCGCGCCCGAGCCCGAAGGCGAACCCGCGGCGCCCGAGATGGAGGCGTTCTACACCTTCACCTGGGCCCCGAAACCCCGGCACCAGCGCCCCGAGCGCGGCCCCCGGCCCGAACGCAAGGAAGGCGAAGCCCGCGCCCCGCGCGGCGACCGTCCGAAAGGCGACCGCCCCCAGGGCGAGCGTCCACAGGGAGAGCGTCCGCAGGGCGAGCGTCCCAAGGGTGACCGCCCGAAAGGCGACCGTCCCAAAGGCGACCGCCGCGATGACCGCAAGGGCGGCAAGCCCCCGCGCGAAGAGCGGCAGAAGTCGTTCGAGGCCCGCCCGCCCCGCGCCGAAAAGCCGATCGACCCCGACAACCCCTTCGCAGCGCTCCTCGCGCTCAAGGGCAAGGTCTGAGGTTTGGCCGGCCCATCGGGCAAAGCACATCCCTCGCCCGAGCCGAAACTCCGGCTCGACAAATGGCTCTGGCAGGCGCGGTTCTGCAAGAGCCGCACCCTTGCGGCAACGCTGGTGTCGGAAGGCCATGTCCGGGTGAACGGCACGCCCGTCAGCCGTCCTGGCCGCGATGTCAGTCCGGGCGATGTCCTGACGTTTCCGCAAGGCGACCACATCCGCGTGGTCCGCATCCTGGCCCTTGGGCAGCGCCGCGGCCCGGCCACCGAGGCGCAGAATCTGTACACTGATCTTGACACCGGGCCTGGGACGCTCCACCTGCTTGAATGATCCGCTTGCGTGCACTAGCAAGCTGACAAACGTTCCGCATCAGAGCCCGCCCATGACCTATGTCGTCATCGAAAACTGCATCGCCTGCAAATACACCGACTGCGTCGAGGTCTGCCCGGTCGACTGTTTCTACGAGGGCGAGAACATGCTCGTCATCCACCCGGATGAGTGCATCGACTGCGGCGTCTGCGAACCGGAATGCCCGGCGGATGCGATCAAGCCCGACACCGAGCCGGACATGGAGAAATGGGTGACGTTCAACCGCAAGTACTCGGTGCAATGGCCGGTGATCGTGACGAAAAAGGACCCGCTGCCCGGCTACGAAGAACGGGACGGTGAGACCGACAAACTGCAGAAGTACTTCTCGGAAGCGCCCGGTACGGGTGGCTGACGCCAGCAACCGATTCGGGTCGTTCCGGCCGCACGAATCAGTTACGGCAGAAGAAGTACAGATAATTCAATGCGTTACGGCTGAACTGCCAAGTTTCGCGGCAGTTGGAATCAACGCCGATTTGTGTTATGATTTGTTTACAAACAAGCATGGAAGCCTGACACCGGCTTAGAGCGCATCGCCTGAGCCCAATTCCTTTGTGACAATCTAGCTCCACACGCCTGGACGAGGGGTCCAGGGCGCGAGGAGTTTTGTTGCGGAGGGGGCCTCCTTACTGGGGAAAGTGCCGAATGACCAAATCGAAGAAGCCTGAATTCCGCCCGAACGATTTCGTGGTGTACCCCGCGCATGGCGTGGGCAAGATCATCTCGATCGAAGAACAGCAGATCGCCGGGATTCAGCTGGAGCTTTTCGTCATCTCGTTCGAAAAGGACAAGATGACGCTCCGCGTGCCCACGCACAAGGCGCTGGACATCGGCATGCGCGCCCTTTCGGGCCCCGATGTGATCACGAAGGCGCTCGACACGCTGAAGGGCAAGGCCAAGGTCAAGCGCGCCATGTGGTCGCGCCGGGCGCAGGAGTACGAGCAGAAGATCAACTCCGGCGACCTTCTGTCGATCGCCGAAGTGGTCCGCGACCTCCACCGCACCGACGACCAGCGCGAGCAGTCCTATTCCGAGCGTCAGCTCTATGAAGCTGCGCTGGAGCGCCTGACCCGCGAAGTGGCAGCCGTGTCCGGTGTGGATGAGGCCGGTGCGGCGAAGACCGTCGACAACGTGCTGGTCGGCCGCGCGGCCTGATCCGGCTTCAGTGGAAACAGAACGGCGGTCCGAAAGGGCCGCCGTTTTTCATTGCGGGCGCTTTGCGAGATAAAGGCGGCGCAGGTAGAACAGCATCCCGCCCAGCCCCATTGCAATCGCACCAGTCGCCGTTCCTTGGACGAAGCGCTGCCAGCTCGGAAGGATGTAGTAGTCTTGGCCCGGCAATGGCTTGGGCTTAGTCCCAGCCCAATTGGTCTCAATCGCATAGAGATGGAGCGCAACCAAGATCGTGTAGAGGCCGACCAGAACCAGCACCCGCTGAAGGACCAGAAGGACCACGTCCCCAGCCCGCCTCACCCGAAATACCGCTCCGCCGACAGATACCCCGCGAGCCGCCCCGCCCCGCACCAGTCCCGCTCCAGCGACATATCCCCCACCAGCAGCACCTGATCCGACGGCACCTTGCCCAAAGCCGCGCGCAAAGCCGCCCGCATTTCGCCGAAGCCCGCCAGCGCATAGGGAGCCGCATGCGCCCTATCCAGCAGCAAGGGATTTGCGGCCTGCACCATCCCCGGCAACAGCGGAGCCACGGCCAGCGCCACCCGCCCGCAATTCACCACTGCAAGCTTCGCCGCCCTCTCCTCCGGCATCGCGGGTTTCAGCACCGAGACCCGCAAGGCATTGGAAGAAAACAGAAACGCCACCACATCATGCCCGGTCGCCGCCCGGACCGAGGCATAGGTCCTGTACTCCAGCCCCAGCTCCCGCGCCCGCTTCACCCGCAGCCTCACCACCTGAAGCGGCAGCACCGGCAGCAACTGCTCCCGCGCAGCACTCCAGCAATGCCGCCGCCAGCTGACTCCGCCCGCCATGGACGGCCCGCCGTTATGCCCGATGTCAGCCATCACAAAACCCACCGCATTCGATTCAAATTTTCATTCATCTTTGCGCAAATATCCCACGGGAGGTCTGGAGGGTGTGAAACCCTCCAGTCCCGGCTCAGTCCCATTCCCGAAGCCGCGCCACATAGCGCGCCATCGTGTCGACC
>NZ_JBOFBI010000355.1:0-3934 GCF_051645465.1 Tabrizicola sp.
CCCGCCGACCCCGCCGACTACCGCCCCCCGAACGGCCTCTTCCTCATGGCCACCGCCGACGGCAGCCCCGTCGGCTGCGTCGCCCTCAGCGTCCCCAATGCCGAGGTGAAACGCCTCTGGATCGCCCCCACCGCCCGCGGCCTTGGCCTCGCCCGCCGCCTGATGACCGCCATCGAGGACGAAGCCCGCACCCTCGGCCTCACCGAGCTTCGCCTCGACACCAACGGGACGCTCACCGAAGCCATCGCCCTCTACCGCCGCACCGGCTGGACGGACATCCCGCGCTACAACGACAACCCCTACGCCCAATACTGGTTCGCAAAGACGCTCTGATCGCTGGCGCGCCAAGGCGCCCAAGGACCACATCGCCCGCCCCACCACCCAACTGAAAACGCCCGCGCACAAACGCGGGCGTTCCCAGACCTTCAGCATCCCGCCGCCAGTCCGGCGGGCGGTCTGCCGATTACTGCGACGGCCAGAGCTCGCTCCGCCAGAACGGCGGCGGCTTCTCGCCCCTCACTTCGAAGACGATCTCGTCCTGCCACTCCCGGCCCCAGCGGTCGACCTTCGTCACCGTGATCACATGCGCCCCTTCCGGCAGGTCTTCCGGCATGCGCATCCGCCACAGGTGCGAGGACGAATCCGCGATCATCCACGCCTCGGCTGCGCGCGGCGCGACGGGCCCGAAATGCTCGCCCTGCCAGATTTCAAAGCCCTGTGTCCTCGGGTCGCCCGAGGCCGACTGCCAGGCATAGCGCCCGACCGTCATCTGCCGCTGCACCGCGAACGGGTCGGCATATTCCGCGCCCTTCAGCACGTCCTCGCCGTTCCCGGCCTGCGTCCGCTCCATCGGCATCCGCGGGCCGTCGTTGATCTGGGCGTAGACCTCGGTGTTCCGCTCGCCCAGCCAGACGTTCGCCGTCAGCCAGACGTCCTGCCCGATCTCTTCCGGAGTGAACAGCTTCACATCGGCGAGGTCGTTCAGCGTCTTCGGCGGCAGCGCCGCGGGGTCAGCCGTCTCCTCCTCCTGCGCCTCCTGCCACGTGTAGATCGCCGTGAACCATTCCCGGAACGCAGGCGTGTTGAACGACAGCGCCATCTGCCGGTCCGGATCCTGATTGGCCGCATGGAAGGTGATCTGATAGCCCGTACCGTCGAAATCGATCACCACATAGCCGGGCGGCGTACCCCCGCGCGAAAATGCCATCGGCGTTCCGTCAAACGACATGTCGCCGAAGAACCAGTTGCCCGACGGCGCGCCCGCGACCAGATGGTCGAACGGAATGCGCGTCACGTTCACCTGCTCTTTCCAGCCCTTGAACGACTCGCCCGCCGCCAGGAACTCCAGCGTGTGCGTATGGCCCGACAGCGACAGCGCGGGCCGCCCGCCGACCAGCGCATAGATGTCGTTCACGTTGTCGGTCTGGTGCCGTCCCGTATTGCTGTCGATGTGGCTCACGAACGGGATGTGGTGCATGAAAACGATCAGCCGGTCCTCGGGAACCAGTGCCATCACGTTTCTCAGCCACTCCATTTGCTCGTCCGTCACCCGCCCATTGTAGATCGGGTTTCCTTCCGTCGATCCGCACCGCTCGCGGTCGCCCGGCTTCGCTTCGGCCGCCGTGCAGGGGAAGACAACGTTGTCGAGCGCCACAAAGAACACCTTGCCGATTTCAAAGGCATAGTAGTTCGGCCCGTAAAGCGTGCGCCAGCTGTCCGCGCTGTCGGCGTCGGAAAGCGCGTCGAAATCGTAGTCATGGTTCCCGTGGATGTAGTATTGCGGGAACCCTGTCACCGACATGATGTCCATGAACCGCGGCAGAAGCCCGAGGTCATCGCCCATCACGTCGCCCAGCAGAAGCTGGCACTCGACCCCCTGGTAATCCTGCCGCAGGATCGAATCGAGCACGCTGTCGCGCACATAGCCCACCTCGGTGTTGGAATAGGGCTGCGTATCGCCCATCGCGACGCAAGAGAACTCTTCCCCCACCGGCCGGCGTAGCAGCGGAAAGTTGATCTCCACGGGCAGGGGTCCCGTCGGCGCGATCCCTCCATAACGGAATTTCTGCGGCGTGCCCGCGGGCTTGTGGACATAGGAGAACTGCGGCACGCCATCGGCGTTCACCGGGGTGTCGTAGTCCGCCGGCTTCACCACCATCACCGTCATGTTGTCGAAGACCGGCAGCTCGTAGGCCCCGTCCGGCCCCGTCTTCACGGCATCGCGGCCATTCGACACGATCACGCCCCCGATGCCCGGCTCGTCCTCCTGCCGAACGCCGTCGCGCGACAGATCGTGGAACACCGCGCCCCGCGCCATATCGGCCGTCTGGCCGGCCGTAGCAGGCACCGTGTGAATGTCGGCCACATAACTGTGTCCAACGGCTGGAACCGCAAAAGCAAGACCACTGCCCAGAAGAAGGGCCAATGCCGGAACATGGCAATACGTCATGTTGCTCGTCCTTTCGCTGATGTGGGATACGCTGGCCAAGCCAGCCGCATCAGCCTGCCAGCCACGCCTAACGCCCAGCCAAAGCCCCAGTGACGCTTTCATGACTGCGCGGCCCGTTGCCGACGCCCGCCCGAACGTCTAGATACCAGCTCAACCCGAAATCCCGCCCCGGAGAAGAATGATGGCCAGCTACCAGTACGTGTACCACATGGAGAACGTCTCCAAGACCTATCCGGGCGGCAAGAAGTGCTTTGAAAACATCCACCTGAACTTCCTTCCGGGAGTGAAGATCGGTGTCGTCGGCGTCAACGGCGCGGGCAAGTCGACGCTCCTGAAGATCATGGCCGGCATGGACACCGACTTCAAAGGCGAGGCCTGGGCCGCCAAGGGTGCCAAGGTCGGCTATCTGGCGCAGGAGCCGCAGCTGGACCCGACCCTCGACGTCAAAGGCAACGTCATGCTGGGTGTCGCAGCACAAACCGCGATCCTGGAACGCTACAACGAACTTGCGATGAACTACTCGGACGAGACTGCGGACGAGATGGCCGCCCTTCAGGACCAGATCGACGCGCAGAACCTGTGGGAGCTGGAAGCCAGTGTCGGCGTCGCGATGGACGCCCTCCGCTGCCCGCCCGACGATGCCGACGTCTCCACGCTTTCGGGTGGCGAACGCCGCCGGGTCGCGCTGTGCAAGCTCCTCCTCGAAAAGCCCGACATGCTTCTCCTCGACGAACCCACCAACCACCTTGATGCGGAATCGATCGCTTGGCTGCAGAAGCACCTGATCGACTACAAAGGCACCATCCTGATCGTCACCCACGACCGCTACTTCCTCGACGACATCACCGGCTGGATCCTCGAACTCGACCGCGGCCGGGGCATTCCCTACGAGGGCAACTACTCCGCCTGGCTTGACCAGAAGGCCAAACGCATGGCGCAAGAGGCGCGCGAGGATAAATCCAAGCAGAAGGCGCTTGAGAAGGAACTGGAATGGATCCGCTCCGGCGCCAAGGCCCGCCAGGCCAAGGGCAAGGCGCGCCTTTCCCGCTATAACGAGATGGCGAGCCAGACCGTCACCGAACGCGCGACGCAGGCCCAGATCATCATCCCCAATGGCGAGCGTCTGGGGAACAAGGTGATCGAGGTCGAGGGCCTGAAGAAAGCCATGGGCGACAAGCTTCTGATCGAGGATCTGTCCTTCACCGTCCCGCCGGGGGCCATCGTCGGCGTCATCGGCCCGAACGGTGCCGGCAAATCCACCCTCTTCCGCATGATCATCGGGGCCGAGAAGCCCGACGAAGGCACGATCAAGCTCGGCGAAACGGTCAAGCTCGCCTTCGTGGACCAGTCCCGCGACGCCCTCGACCCCAACAAGAACGTGTGGGAGGAAATCTCCGGCGGGGCCGAGGTCATCCACCTTGGCGACATGCAGATGAACTCCCGCGTCTACACCGGCGCCTTCAACTTCAAGGGCACCGACCAGCA
>NZ_JBOFBI010000356.1:0-1681 GCF_051645465.1 Tabrizicola sp.
ATGTCAACCTCCGTCCCGTGCGCCTGATGCCGGGGGTTCCGGCCCCGCTGGCCGGGCGTGTGCCGGGGGATATCGATTTCTGGATCGTGCGCGAGAATACCGAGGGCGAATACTCCTCCATCGGCGGGCGCATCTTTGAAGGCACTGACCGTGAAACGGTGATCCAGGAAACCGTGATGACGCGGATCGGCGTCGACCGGGTGCTGCGCTATGCCTTTGATCTTGCGCGCCGCCGTCCGCGCCGCAAGCTGACCTCGGCAACGAAGTCGAACGGCATCTCGATCACCATGCCCTACTGGGACGAACGCGTGCGCGCGGTGGCGGCGGAGTATCCCGAGGTGGCGGTCGACCAGTATCACATCGACATCCTGACCGCGCATTTCGTGCTGAACCCGGACCGGTTCGATGTGGTCGTGGCGTCGAACCTGTTCGGCGACATCCTGTCCGATCTGGGCCCGGCCTGCACCGGCACCATCGGAATCGCGCCTTCGGGCAACATCAACCCCGACCACCGCTTTCCGTCGTTGTTCGAACCGGTGCATGGCTCCGCCCCCGACATCGCGGGGCAGGGGATTGCCAATCCGGTGGGGCAGATATGGGCCGGGGCGATGATGCTCGATCACCTTGGTGAGGCGGAAGCAGCGGCGGCGGTGCTGGCCGCGATCGAGGCAACGCTGGGCGATCCGGCGACGCGGACGCGCGATCTGGGAGGGACGGCGGATACGGTTGCGGCGGGTGCGGCGGTGGCCGCTGCGATTCAGGCGGCGCGATCCGGCTGAAAAGCGGGCAGGGGCTGCTCACCCCCCTGCCCGAGGCTGCCGGGCGGCCGGACACGAGTGACCGCCCGGGGGGAGATCACTCGCAGTGCTTCCCCATCGGGGCGTCGAGCGGCAGGGCGCAGACGCCATCTGTAGCGGCGGCAGGCAGGGTCACGGACAGGATCACGGCAAGGACTGCCAGGCCAAGCGTCAGGCTGCTGGCCATGGTCCATCTGCCGCGCGATCCCTTGCGGCGCAGGGTTGGGGCGACGACCTCGATCCGGGTCGGCTGGGGCGGAATGTGGTGGGACTGTCGCATCGCGGTCTCCTTCTTATTTCGCACTTACCCCTGTGACGGGGCCCGTCGTGAAATCCTTGGGTACGGGCCGAAAGACAGGCAATAACGGCGCGTTGATATGCGATAGCAATGCGCCCAAGACCCTTTGGATATTGAATATCAGTGGCTTCCCGCGCAGATTGGGGTCATCGAGCGTGAGGAGGCCCAAATGGCCCGTGTTACAATTTTTGTCGCCCTGATGCTGGCCGCCGGGCCTGCATCGGCGGAATGTTATGCCGACTACAAGGCCAAGCAGGATGACCCCTTGCGCCTTGCCTATGGCGTGGCGCAAGTATCTGATGGCAATTGCGACCCGGGCAGTGCGGCAAACGAATTGGCGCCGAGGCTGGCATCGGCGGGTTGGACATTGTTGAGCGTCATGTCAACCTTCGGACCCGAAGGTCTTGGTGAAAGGGAAGCAAGTGCCGGAGACCACTTCCTCCGCTACTGATTCATTGCGCGCGGGCAACCGCGTCGTTGCATTTGGGATCGTCGCGATTGTTCTTATCCTGCTGGCCGCAGCGGTGTTCCTGTTCGTCAACCTGCCGGACGCGAACGCCTTCAACGCCAAGGTCACGCAGATTTT
>NZ_JBOFBI010000357.1:0-3387 GCF_051645465.1 Tabrizicola sp.
ACGGAAAGAGATGCGGCTTACCATTGACCCACCAGGTTGCGTCTTCCGTCATGGCATCGATCATGCCATCGGCATTCGATGTCTTGAAGTTGCCAAGAAATTCGCGCACGACTTGCTTGTTGTCTTTGATGCTCATATCATTCTCACCATCGCTGCGGGGCTGAATCAAAGACCGAACTGCGTTTTGTTACCACGCCAACCGGTCGATTTCAGGAACTGCACCCAGGACAGCGTTTCCGGATTCAAGCGACGGCTCCATTCCAGGTCTTTGTCAGCGTTGAAGTATCCGTATTCGACCGCAAACTCGACCATCCCGATAAGCTCATCGACAAGCAGCTCGTTGGCGGCGAACCCGGGAAAGTACCTCAGCAACTCTTCGCGCTTGTATGCGCTGCGGTATTCCGTCTTGATCCCGGTCACGCGCTGGAAGGTTTCAACCATCTCCCTTGGGGAAATGATGTCGCCAACGATCGGCAGCGTCTTACCTTTGAAGCTCTCCGGATCTGACAATACGGATAGAACGGCCGGTCCCGTTGCCGTCGTAGGATCGACGAACGGTGCTCGGAAGTCCTCCGGAAGGTAGATCGGCATGAGAAGCGTGTCGCCATCCATCTGCGGAACGTAATACTCGAGAAGGTTCGTGTAGAAAAAAGCGAGCGAGACAAACGAGTGCGTTACCGGCAGGGTGCTGATGTAATCGGCGACCCGAGCTTTGTCAGTAAAGTGGGGCGTGAACTTCTTTCCGCCGGATATCTTGTCGACATTCTCCAGGGTCGAGAAGACGATGTGACGCACTCCGGCTTCAACGGCCGCATCGGCAAGCTGTTTGCCGAGGGCAAATTCAGCGTTGTCCTGCGGCAGAAGCTGAGGCGTCATCAGATACGCGCCATCAGCGCCTGTGAAGGCAGCAACAAGTTCCTTCTGATGGCCAGGGCCGAGCGGTGCGACCACAATCTCTGCGCCGAGAGCAGCGAGGCCGCGCGCTTCTTCAGACTCGCGGTTCCGGGTCAGCGCGCGGACCCTGTATCGATTGCTTTTGAGAAGTGTCGAGGCCACGCTGCGGCCTTGCTTGCTGGTCGCGCCAACGACCGAGATGATTGGCCTTTGTTCGGTAGACATTCTGAACATCCTTTGAGGTGAAGCAGCTGGAACAGGCGCTCCGCTAAGACCGGCGATAACGGTTCGGCATGACGGCGATGATCATCTGGACCACCATTGCTGCGGATAGTACGAACATGGCGCAATGCGGTTCGGGAAAGTATGGGTTCAGGATTGATAGCACTGCCAAGTATCACTTACTAATAGGCATGACCGACCTTCGCCTGATCTACTGTTTCATCCAGTCCGCACGGCAGGGCAGCTTCACGGCTGCGGCCAAGGTCCTCGGCATCTCGCCAGCCGCCGTCAGCCAGAACATCCGCGCCCTCGAAGATGAGCTTCAAACCCGCCTCTTCACCCGCACCACCCGGCAGATAAAGCTGACACCGGAAGGGGCGCGGTTCTTGCAGCGCTGCGCACCGGCGGTGGAGGCGCTGGCGCAGGCCGTGGACGAAGTGCAAGAGGGTCGCGATGCGCTGACCGGGCGGCTCCGGATCACCTCAACCACCCAGTTCGGTCGCCGTTATCTTCTGCCCGAGGTCGTTGCGTTCCAAGCCGCGCACCCGGGCTTGGAGATCGAACTCCATTTCAGTGACAGTTTCGTCGATCTGGTTGCCAACGATTTTGATCTGGCAATCCGGATCGGTATCCTGCCAGAGAACGAGTACATCGCACGTCTGCTCTTGCCGATCACACCCCTGATCGTCGCGGCCCCGTCCTATCTCGTCGAGCACGGGGCCCCGGCAACGCTGGATGACCTCGCACAACACTGCCTGATCGGGTTCCGCGCCATGGACAGCCACAGGGTCTTCGACTGGGAGATTCAGGGACCGGATGGGCGACGCAGCCTGGCGATCTCACCAACCCTTATCATGAACGATCCCGAAGCGATCGGAGAGGCAACGGCTGCAGGCGCCGGCATCGCCCAGGTCGGCACCAACGTCTGCCTGCCACTGATCCGCGAGGGTCGCCTGGTCGTTCTCTTCCCCGAAACTGCGGTCTCCTCGCGAGGCGTCTATGCTGTCTGGCCGACCCGACGCTATGTCCCGGCCAAGTTGCAGGCCTTTATCCGGCACCTGACAGCTACGTTCAGCGAACGCGCCGATCTGGTCTGGCGCCCCTAGGCTTAGCAGGCTTCCACCCAGCCCGAGGTGGACGATGCGCAATCTATGCCGACGCCGACTTACAATGCGTATCTGCGGCTCTGCGAAACGACTTCTGCCGTCGCTGGCAGCGCGAATGGCCGGTTTGGGGAAGCCGCACTGCAGCATCTCATCGGTACCGAAAGGCGGGTTTGGGCCGCGAGTTCTTGCGCCCCTCAGCCGCAGTCCGCTGGACTGCGCCGCCCGCCGCTCAGGGTGTTCGAGTCCTGTGCGGTCAGTCCGTAACATGGACCTGAATGTCCGGATCGTTTGGGGAGCGCCGCAAGTCTGCTTTTGCTTACAAGACCATGCAAAGCGGACATCATCGCTTTGCAGAGGATTAGCACTAGCCCGGCTTGCCGCCTGCAAGGTTCAGCGCCGCGGCTTCGCTGACAAGGGCGGCAAGTGCAGCCTCGTCGAGCGCGTCGGCCTCCTTGAAATCGATCGCGCGGCGGACGCCGTCGGCGGGCACATTGAACAAGCCTTGTGCGTCTTTCAGATCGCGCCCGCGCATGAAGGTGAGCTTGACCTTGTCCTTGTAGCTTTCGCCCGTGCAGACAATGCCGTTCTGAGACCAGGTTGGCACGCCGAGCGGGTTCGACGCCTTGCGCCACTTGATCTCCTCGACAACGCCGGGCGCAGCGTCGTTGATCGTTCGGCGGATGCGGGCAAGCAGCGCGCCGCGCCAGTCGCCGAGGCTCTCGATCTTCTCGCCGACAGGATCACTCATTGGTTTGTTCCTTTCGATTTGGCGCGACGCGCGCGTACCTGTCCGACCCACGATGAGACCAGCATTGTCAGCCCGGTGATCATGAGAAAAAGCAGCGGTGGAAGCGGGGCGTAAGTGATCCAGGCTGGCGGCGGCCCCCAAGGCATCACCGCGAAGTTGGCGGCGACGGTAAGCGTGAAGATCATCGCCACCCAGCGATGGACGAGCCGAGCGCGCCCACCCTTGGCCATTGAGACCGCTTGCGAGGTCGATGACGCTTTGGCTGGGTGCTGCGAATAAAACGCGGCGTTCATGACCGGGCCTCGATCAGTTTCCACCCGTTTCCGGAAGGATCGCGAAAGCTTGCATCAACGCTACCGAAGCGCGCGACCGGTTCCTGCGTGAACTCCACTCCCGCGGCCGAGAAGCGCTCATGGG
>NZ_JBOFBI010000358.1:0-2193 GCF_051645465.1 Tabrizicola sp.
AGCGGGGGCAGGGCGATATCGGCCAGTGTCGATCGGTCGAGATCCGTGAGAAAAGCTGCTTCCGCAGAACGCAGACGCGCCTTGAGCCGACAGCGCGTGTCTATCGAACAGGCACCCCCATCGGCCCCGAAACACTCGACCAAGGGCTGCCCTTCTTCCAACAACCGGATTACCTGGCCAAGCCGGATCTCGGACGCCGGTCGGGCCAGCACGGCGCCACCGCCGCCGCCGCGCCGGGTTTCGATCAGGCCTGCGCGCGCCAGATGCTGGATGATCTTGGCCAGATGATTGCGGGACAGGCCCAGGGCTTCGGCCAGTTCGGCCGTGGAGTTGGCGCGCGACGGATCGGCGGCCATCCGCATCAGCATCCGTAGCCCGAAGTCGGTGAAGGAGGTCAGCCGCATGAAGTCGGTTTCCTTGAATAGGTATTTACAATACCAATTAGCAGGCCTAAGCCAAAGCGCAAGACGGAGACTCAGATGTCCAGCGCAACTGTCAGCTTGTCCATCCCGACAACCAGGCCGGAAGTGACGGCCGCCCTTATGGTAGAGACGGGTCTTAGCCCCGATGTTCTGCGCGATCTGGTACACCGCTTTTACGGCTGTGTCCGTGCAGATGCCGTTCTGGGGCCGATCTTTGCGGCCCGCATCACCGATTGGGCCGTGCATCTTGAGCGGATGGTGACGTTCTGGTCTTCGATCGCCTTGATGACCGGGCAGTATCATGGCCGGCCGGTGCCCGCGCATACTCCGTTGCCGATCAATGCGGCACATTTTGACCGCTGGCTTGCGCTGTTCCGCGCGACAGCTGTTGATACCTGCACGCCCGCGGGAGCCTTGCACCTGATCGAGCGCGCCGAGCGGATCGCCCATTCCCTGCACATCGCCGTTCAGTCAGCCCAAAGCGACCCCGTCGCCCCACCCAAACTGTTCTTCTGACAGGAGACCTCACATGACCGAAGCTGCAGCGCCGTCCGAGCCGACCGCCCTGACCCGGCACATCGAGGAGCGCTACCATGCCCGCCACAGGGAGCAGCTTCCGCAACTGGTGGCAATGGCGGAGCGTGTCGAGGACGTGCACTTCGGCGACGTGGGCGTGCCTGACGGACTGTCGGCCCTGCTGCACGAGATGCTCGGCGAATTGGAGGTACATATGAAGAAAGAGGAACTGATCCTGTTTCCCGCGATCCGCAAGGGCGGGATGCCCGGCATCGAGACTCCGATCGCGGTGATGCGCGCCGATCATGCCGGGCATGACCGCGAGCTGGCCGAGATCCTCCGACTGACCGCAAACCTGACCTTGCCCGACGGGGCCTGCGGCACCTGGACCGGGCTTTACCGTGGACTGGATGAGTTCACCCGCGACCTGGCCGAGCACATGCGGCTGGAGAACGACGTGCTGTTCCCGCAGTTCGAGGCCGAGCGGCGCGCCGATGTCTGAGCCGGGCCCATTCGCCTCGTCCCCCTGCATGGCTTGCGAGATCGCCCCGGACTACTTCGATCCGTTGGCTGTGGACCAAGAGCAGGCGCGCGACGTCGCCCGCTGGCGCAAGGCCGAGCGCGCGCGATTGCTCGCAGACCGTCAGGCCCTGTCCGTGTCGCAGCGTCGTGCAGCGGCAGACATGATTGCCGCGCGTGTCGATACCCTCCTTGCTGAACGTTTCCCGAGCGTCGACGGGCTGACGCTCTCGGCTTGGTGGCCGATCAAGGCGGAACTGAACTTGCGGCCCTGGCTGGAAAGCCTGCTCGCACGCGGCGCGCGCGTCACATTGCCCGTGGTCACAGCGCCCTCTGCACCACTGGCGTTCCGCCTATGGACGCCGGATTGCAGGATGGTGCAGGGCTTCTGGAAGATCCCGGTCCCGGCTGACGGGCCAGAGGTGGTGCCTGACCTGACCCTTGCCCCCTTGGTGGGCTGGGACCCGGCAGGGTTTCGGCTGGGCTACGGCGGGGGGTACTTTGACCGCACGCTCGCCGTGCTGTCGCCTCGCCCGATGACAATCGGTATCGGTCTGCAATCTGCCCGGCTTGCCACCATCTTTCCCCAACCCCACGACATCGCACTGGACGTCATCCTGACCGAGGCCGGGGTCCAGTACGAACAGAAGGACGCATGATGACCACCACTGCCGAACAGATGCGCGCCTGGACCGGCCCTGCGATCCTGACCTACGGGTTCCGGCCATTCTTCTTC
>NZ_JBOFBI010000359.1:0-6886 GCF_051645465.1 Tabrizicola sp.
CATTGACCCGTCCAATGACATAGGCCACCTGCGCGACGGTCAGTTCATCGACGTTCACATCGATCCCGTAAGAGGAGATCATGTTGTTCAGCTGGACCTGCAGCATGTCGAGACCCTGCGACATCTCGGTCGGGTTGAAAGCCTGCGCGGCGGCAAAACCGGCACCGGCAAGGGTGAAGGCAAGAGCGAGAGAGAGACGGTTCATCTGGTTTCCTTTCTGGAGAGATCACGTACTGCACCATACGTTTCCGGCGCCGGGGAGGCGTTTCCGGGATTGCTGTCAGGGTCCCAGTCTTGCGGGTCTTTCACAGGCGTTTCGTCTGGAAGGGAGCCGCCCGGCGTCACGTTTCGCGATGACGGGACGAGCAGATCTGGTCATGCCCCGCGACAGCAGGCCACGCGGAGGACGCGCGTTGGGATCGGCGCGACATAGTGGCCAAGGGCGCGCGCTGCTCTCAGGCGACCAGCGCAGCGCCGATTTGTGAACTTGGCGACATTGAACCGCTCAGCCGGTCCCAAGGTTCAGTCGGGCGGTTGTCGTCTGCAGCAACACTTTCGTTGGAACGATCAGCGTCTGCAGTTCCACGACCGGCCTGCCCTCGATCGATCCGACCAGGGCCTTGGCAAGGCCTCGGCCCGTTTCCCGGATGTCCTCGTGGACCACGTAGAAAGCGTCGCCGAATACGGGAAGGTTGGCGAACAGCTGTTTGGTGACGATGTCGACGTCGCGGCCGATGACGACACCGACATCCTTGAGGCCGGCCTGGATCGCCAAGATCGCACCGCCCGTGCCGCTGACCCCGCCCGAGCTATTGACCAGCCCGTCCGGCGCGGGGCTTTGTTGCATCAGGTCCCTGACGGCAAGCCTGATCTCTTCGATCGAACTGTCGTTCGAAATGCCTGGGAACCGCACCTCCTCCAACCCTTGCACCGCCACCGCTGCCTTGAAGCCTTGCCGCATGTGGTCGTGAAAGCTGAGGCCTGCAGGCGGAGCAAGCAACGCCAAACGCTTGCGGCCAAGGCGCGCGAGGCACTCAACGGCAATCGTGGCGAAGGCCTGGTTGTCGAAATCGAAGTAGGGATGCTCGACACCCATGTGCGTCCGGCCATGAGTCACGAAGGGCATGCCCTGCTCGATCATGTACTTGACCCGCCTGTCCTCGGGCTCGATCCGGGAGATGATGATCCCGTCGACGGCTTCGGTCTCAATCAGGTGCCGGATCGGCGCGACCGGATCGCCGTGCTTGGAATAGGGCGTCACAATCAGATGATACGGGGTCCCCTCTAAGCCCTCAGTGATCCCGAAGATGATCTGCGACAGGAAGCTGCCGATCTGCTCTTCGGTATCCAGGACAAGGCTGAGGACGTTCGTCTTTCCCGTCCTGAGCCGCAGACCCGCCCGGCTGGGATGGTAGGCAAGCTTGAGTGCCATGTCCTTGACGGACTTGCGCGTCTTGGCGGCGATCTTGGGATCGTCACGAAGGGCGCGCGAGATGGTTGTGACGCCCAAGCCCAACGCAGTCGCGATGGTCTTCATGGTCGGCTTCTTGCTGCGTGGTTCCAATCAATGCGCCCCGCTTGTCATGTCTGTCACGTCTGACCATCAGGCGACATGAGACTTGTTTGTTACGATACACATACTATGTGTTACGATACAACTACCGAATCGATACCGCCGCGACTCTTCGCTCTTTGGCGACAAATCTGCGCGGGAGCACTGCCGCGCGGGCCATCCCTTCGGCCCTGCGCGCATTGCTTGCAGCGCTCCGGCGCGCGCATTGGGGCCACCGGTGGCCCGCATCGCAGACGAATGACGACCTACGTCGGCCCACCGAAAGGAGACAATGCAATGACACTGCAGGCCTATTCCTCCTTTGCCCAGTGGTACAGCGAAGGCCGCCTTTCGACCTATGTGCGGACGATGAAATCTGCCGGAGGCGCGCTCAGTATGCTTGAAGTGGAGCAACCGGCCGGGGATGTGTCGGATCCGGCGGTACCGGATCTTGTTCTGCACCAGGATCTGCTTGGGGGCAGTCGGATCAGTGGCGACGTTGGAGGGGGTCGCTTCAATGCAAGAAGTGAAAAGGGCAACTTCTTGCTCGCGAGACCGAACTTCGCCAATGCGATCATGATGGAAACCAGCCACCGTGTTCGCAGCGTGTCGTTTCCTGTGGCCCAATGGCAGGACAAGCTCGACGAAGCCGTCGACGCGCGATTCTTGTTCGACTTCCAGGACCTGCACCGTGGGTGGTTCGCGGCACCAGCGATCTGGTCAGCACTTCGGCAACTTTGGGCACTGTGCGATGAACAGGGAATCCCGTCGCGGCTTTTGGCGCAGGCCGCCGGCTGCGAGATCTTGGCCGAGTTGTGCAGGTTGGTCGGCGCACCGCTTGCGCCGGTCAAGGGCGGGCTTGCGCCTTGGGCCGAGCGGCGTTCGTTGGAGCTGATGCGGGTGCGGCTGTCGGAGGACATCAGTCTCGACGAGCTGGCAGTCGAGGCGCGGCTTTCGCCGTTTCATTTCGCTCGTATGTTCAAGCAGAGCGTCGGCGTTCCGCCACGCGTCCACCTGACGCGGTTGCGTGTGGAAAAAGCCTGCGAACTCCTGGAACGGACGGACCTTCCGGTCACCGAGATAGCGCTGGAGGTCGGGTACTCGTCAAACCAAGTGCTCGCCCGGGTCTTCATGAAGCATCGGCGGATGAGCCCTTCCGACTATCGGCGGGCGGTTCGCGATCCCGCGCGTTCATCCGTTTCGTTTCGTCCGCTTTCGGCCTTGGAGGGACGAGAGTGACAGTTCATGCCTATCCGTCATTTTCCCGCTGGTACGCCGAAGATCACCGTGCGCCCTACGTACGGACGCGGAAATCGCAGGGTGCGGTCCTTGATCTGCTAGAGATTGAACGACCAGCCGGAGACTGCTCCGGGCCTGCCCTGCCGGACCTCATCCTGTGTCAGGACGCACTCGGCGGAATGCGCGTCAAAGGCAATCTCGGGGGAACGAACTTCGACGAAACCAGCGAAAGGGGTGGCTTCTTTCTCATCGCACCGAATTTCGCGAACCGGATCGTTGTTGAGACCCGGCACAGAATAAGGGCGCTCGCATTCCCGTTGGCGCATTGGCAACGGCTGCTCGACGAAGCAACTGATGCCCGTTTCTCGTTCGATTTTCGGGAACTCCACAGCGGGACATTTTCTGCGCCGAGCATTCAGTCAGCGTTCCAACAACTGTGGTGTCTGTGTGACGAAGAGGGCACTGCGTCGCGGCTGATGGCCCAGGCGGCCGGTTGCCATATCATTGCTGAATTGTGCCGTATCAGCGGCGCACCGCTTGCTCCTGCAAAGGGCGGCCTTGCCCCATGGGTAAAGCGGCGTTCCCTGGAACTGATGCGGGCGCGGCTGGCGGAAGACATCAGCCTTGACGAACTGGCGGCCGAAGCGCAGCTCTCACCGTGTCATTTCGCCCGCATGTTCAAACACAGCGTCGGGGTGCCGCCTCGGGTCTACCTCACGCAATTGCGGATCGAGAAGGCCTGTGAACTCCTAGAAGCGACTGACCTTCCGGTCACCGAGATCGCTTTCGACGTCGGATATTCGTCGAACCAGGTGCTCGCCCGCGTTTTCCAGAAGCATCGGCGGATGAGCCCCTCCCTCTATCGGCGATCCGTTCGCGACGCGTCGCGCACGACCGCGTAGGGCTAACCGATCCAGGGCAGGCGACGATCCGGACCGGGCGTTCTGCAGAACGGACCGGAAAGACATCAAGATCGGCAACAGTCGACAAACGCTGCGCCGCAGGGTTCGGCAGCAACCGCTAGTGTTCGCTCAGGCAGTCTCCTCGGAAGATGACATCCTTGCCTTCAACGAAGACTGACGGAAAGCGCGATCTCGACTGGCGTCGCGATCGTCAAACCTGATCCACCCAAGCGAAAGGGCGGGCCATGAAACTATATTACTTTCCCGGGGCTTCCTCGCTGGCGCCCCACATCGTTGCCCGCGAAGGCGGAATCCCCGTCGAGCTCGTCAAGGTCGATATCTACGGCGGCCACCGGACCGAGGCCGGCGAGGACTATCGCGCGATCAATCCGCGCGGCTATGTGCCTGCGCTCCGCTTCGACGACGGATCGGTCCATACCGAGGCCGCCGTCCTTGTCCAGTTCCTTGGCGACAGTGCCGCCGATGGCGGACTGATGCCCGCCGCAGGGACGCCCGAGCGTTTGCGGGTTCAGGAGTGGCTCAATTACGTGGCGACCGAGTTGCACCGCACATTCAGTCCCTGGCTGTTTCAAAAGGATACCGCTGACAGCACCAGAGATGCAGTGAAGCCTAAGCTCGATGAACGCTTCGCCGAACTCGACACGGTGCTTGCCGGGCGGGAGTACCTGACGGGCGCGACCTTCACCGTGGCCGACGCCTACCTCTTCACTATCGTCAACTGGTCGAATGTTGTCGGGATCAGTCTGGCGTCGTTCCCCGAACTCTTGGCCTTCATGACCCGCGTGGCGGCCCGGCCGAAGGTCCGCGAAGCGCTCGTCGCCGAGGGCCTTACGACCTGACGCGGGCCGTGACGGCGCGCACCTTTTCCACCGGTCCCGGCAAGCGTCCCAGCGGACGCCCCGCGACCACCAACCACCCGCCGCTCCCATGGGCGCGGCCCATAACGGAGGACTACCTGATGCAAACTCAAATCGAAAACCTGCTTGACGACGCCCTGCGCCTGATGGTCGCGGACACGAGGGCTTGGTCCCACCTCCTCACAGAGGACGTCATTCTAGACTTTCCCTACGCCCCGAGTATCGGCTGGCCGGGTCGACTTGTCGGTCGAGAAGCGGTCTACCAGCATATCGCCGACGCGCTGCCGATGATGCCGGACCTGAAATTCTCGAACGTCCGCAAGTTTCCGACCACCGACCCGAACCTGCTTTGGGCCGAGGTCCATGGGTCCGGCAACGTGCCCCAGACCGGCAAGAAGTATGAGCAGGACTACGTGGTCAAGCTGATCATGAAGGACGGCAAGGTGGCCCAGTACTCGGAATACTGGAACCCCATCGCGATGAAGGCCTACGAGAAAGATTGAAACGTTGTCGCTTCGCGAGCCCATGCTCCGGTCCACGCGGCAAGCTTCGTTTACTCCACCGCTTCGGCGACTTGTCGGATCACATCGGCCCGGATCCGAAACACCGCAAGACCGGCACCGTCGCCGCAGGTTCTGCGCCGCGACGAATGCTGACCCCCGGTACCTTACGAATGCAGGGCGCCCCGGTCTTCGCGGAGCCGCTGTTTCGCGAAAGGATCACGCATGCAACTCGGCAATGATCTGACCCAGCTGACGCTGACCCGACGCGCGGTTCTCTCCTCTGCCGGAGCACTTGCCGCTGCGATCGCTTTCCCCATTCCGGGCCTTGCTCAAACTCACCCAAAAGGAGACTTCGTGATGGCATTCCTCACCACATCCGACGGCACACAGCTTTTCTACAAAGACTGGGGTCCGAAAGACGCCCAGCCCGTCATGTTCCACCACGGCTGGCCACTCAGCTCCGACGATTGGGACAACCAGATGCTGTTCTTCCTGTCGCAAGGCTACCGCGTGATTGCGCATGACAGGCGCGGACATGGCAGGTCGGACCAGACCGACACGGGCAACGATATGGACACCTATGCCGCGGATGTCGCGGAAATCGCCAAGGCCCTCGACTTGCGCGATGTCATCCACATCGGACACTCGACTGGCGGCGGCGAGGTGGCCAGGTACGCAGCCCGTGCCGAGCGCGGCCGCGTGTCAAGTGCCGTGCTGATCGGCGCTGTTCCGCCCGTGATGGTGAAATCAGAGAACAACCCGGACGGGATTCCGATGGAGGTTTTCGATGGCTTCCGCGCCGCCCTGACGGCGAACCGCGCCCAGTTCTTTGTCGATGTGCCCAGCGGGCCGTTCTACGGGTTCAACCGGGATGGCGCGAAGATCAGCCAGGGTCTGATCGACAACTGGTGGCGTCAGGGCATGATGGGCGGCGCAAAGGCGCATTACGACTGCATCGCCGCCTTTTCCGAGACGGACTTCACCGAAGATCTGAAGGCGATCACTGTCCCCGTTCTGTTTTTGCACGGCGAGGATGATCAGGTCGTGCCGATTGCGAACTCGGCACACAAGGCGATCAAACTGGTGCGGAACGGCACGCTGAAGACCTATCCGGGTCTTTCGCACGGCCTCTTCGCCACGCATCCCGACCTCATCAACGCCGATCTGCTGGCCTTCGCCCGCTCGGCCTGAACACCCTCATCCAAGACAGGAGAGAAGACCATGACCAACGTCTTGAAGACAATCGCCGCCGCGGCGGTTGCAGGCAGCGTCGCCTTTGGTGCCAGTGCCGAGCCCGTCCGCAACATCGTCCTTGTCCACGGCGCCTTCGCCGACGGATCGGGCTGGCGCGGCGTCTATGACGAGCTGACCGCCCGCGGCTATGTCGTCAGCATCGTGCAGAACCCGCTGACTTCGTTCGCCGACGATGTCGCAGCGACCCAGCGGGTCCTGAACCGGCAGGACGGCCCGGTGATCCTTGTCGGCCATTCCTATGGCGGCAGCGTCATCACCGAGGCGGGTACCGATCCCAAGGTCGCGGGCCTCGTCTATGTCGCGGCCTTCGCGCCCGAGGTCGGCAAGTCGACGCTCGACCAGTATGCGGAAATCCCGCCGCCACCGAACTTCGTGCCTGAAGAGCAACCGGACGGCTTTGCCTATCTAAACGGCGAGAAGTTCCGCGCCGGCTTTGCCGGAGACACCAGCGAGGCTGACGCGGCCTTCCTGCGCGATAGTCAGGTGCCCATTGCGATGGCGGCCCTTGCCGCCCCCGTGACCGTCGCCGCCTGGAAGACCAAGCCCAGCTGGTACATC
>NZ_JBOFBI010000360.1:0-10984 GCF_051645465.1 Tabrizicola sp.
CGGCGCCTCGGCCTTCTACGACAAGGGCACAGCACTTGTCGGCGAAGACGATGACGACAAGGAAATCATCGGCCCCGCGGCAGGCGGCAACACCAAGCTCATCTTCACCGACGGCAAGTTCACCTCGGTCGAACCCGCCCTCGGCGGCACCTGGAACAACTGCGCTGGCGGCCCAACCCCCTGGGGCACCTGGCTGACTTGCGAGGAAGACAAGTCCGACTTCACCGAAGTGGGCGGCATGCCGCACGGCTATGTCTTTGAAGTGTCAACCGAAGCGGGCGAAACCACCGCGACCCCGATCAAGGAAATGGGCCGCATGGACCATGAGGCCGTGGCCTTCGACCCGATCAGCGGCAATCTCTACCTGACGGAAGACGACCGCAACCAGTCCGGCTTCTACAAGTTCGAACCGACCGACCGCAGCCAGAAGCTCGGCGCTCTGGCGCAGGGCGGCACGCTTTACATGGCCAAGGTCGCAGGCGCCGACAAGGTCGATCTCCTCGATCCGCAGATGGGCGACAACTACGTTCTGGAATGGGTCAAGATCGACGACCCGGACCTCGCGCCCCAGCCCTTTACCGAAGCCCCGTTCGACGCCGAAAACACCGCCTCGGGCCCATTCGTCCAGGGCCGCAACCTCGGCGGCCTTCGCATGTCCCGCGGCGAGGGCTGCTGGTATTCCGCCGCCGACCGGCTGATCTACCTGGTCGACACCTCGACCGGCAAGGATCAGGACTCCGCGTCCGAGACCTTCGGACAGGTCGGCCGAGGCGATGGCTCGGTCTGGACCTTCGACCCCGCGACCGACCGTCTGACCTGCATCTTCCAGGCCCAGAACAAGGTCGCCGGCAACAACTTCGACAACGTCGCAGTGTCGCCTCGCGGCGGCGTCCTGCTTTGCGAAGATGGCGGCGGGGTCGAGGATGACTTCGGCAAGGGCGAACGCCTCATGGGCCTGACCCCGGCTGGCGAGACCTATCTCTTCGCCAAGAACAACATCACGCTGACCGATGCCGAGGTAAAGGCAGCGGGCAAATCGGCCGAGTTCATCAAGGCCGACGACTACCGCAACAACGAATGGGCGGGGGCCACCTTCGACCCATCGGGCCGCTGGCTCTTCGTCAACATCCAGGATCCCGGGATCACCTTCGCGATCACCGGCCCATGGGAACGCGGCCTCCTCTGACCGCATGATTCTTGCGCCCCCCGCATCGCCGGGGGGCGTCTGGTCCGGTTCACCGCCGCAAAAGGCGGCATTCACAGGCAATTGCGTGCCCTTCGGTACGTTTTCTGTGCAGAACCCCTTGCCCTTTTTCAAGCTCCGAACCACCTTCCAGCCAGCGCTTGTCCGTGTGGGCAGGCCTGCCAGACAAAAATGCGCATGAAACGCACTGCGGCCAGCTTGGGGAAGTACGGTCGCCGCTACGACAGAGGAGCACCCATGACCAATATGAAGATAGCCCTGATCAGTGCCGTTTCGGTGCTGTCGCTGACCGTCTCCGCCCGCGCGGCCGACCCCGAACTCACCGTCCTTGACTGGGCAGGCTGGGAAATCGACGGCATGCTGCAGCCCTACGTCGACAAGCACGGCCAGAAGCCCAGCTATGTCTTCTTCGCCGACGACGACGAGGCGTTCCAGAAGGTCTCCTCGGGCTTCAAGGCCGATGTGGTCCACCCCTGCGCCGCGGCAGTGCCCCGCTACATCGAAGCCGGCCTGATCGAGCCCTGGGATACCTCGAAGATCCCGGAATTCGCCAATATCCCCGAACGGATGGTCGCACCCTTCACCAACGAGGAAGGCGTCTGGTTCATCCCGACCGACTACGCCTACACCGCGATCGCTTACAACGCCGAGACCGTCCCGGTCGAGGACGTGGCCTCGATCCAGGTCTTTGCGTCCGAGAAATACGCCGGCCGCATCTCGATGCCCGACAACACGGATGACGTCTGGTCGCTGGCCTTCATGGCCACCGGCGTGACCTCGTGGGACAACGTGACCGACGAGCAGTTCCAGGCCGCCGCCGACTGGCTGCGGAAGGTCCACCCGAACGTCCGCGCCTACTGGGCCGACCCGTCGGAACTGTCCCAGCTCATGGCCTCGGGCGAGGTTCAGGTCGCCTGGTCCTGGAACGACCCGGTCGCCATCCTGCAGGCGGAAAACTTCCCCGTCGGCTTCAACCGCTCGCCCGCCGAGGGCGCTGCCAGCTGGTACTGCGGCTTCGTGAACGCCAAGGACGGCCCCGGCAACGAGGACAAGGTCTATGACCACATCAACTCGCTCCTCGCACACAGCTCGGCCCAGCCGCTCCTCGACGCGATCGGCTATGCGCTCGCGAACGACGCCGCCATGGCCACGATCGATCCCGAAGCGGTCAAGGCCGCCTATGTCGACCCGGTGACCACCCCCCTCTTCATCCAGTCCCCGCCCTCGACCGAACTGCGCGACCGGATGATCGAGGAATTCGAGATGATCAAGTCGGGCTTCTGAGCCCGGCACCAAAGATCTGAAATGCGCCCGGGGGACCCCCCGGGCGTTTTCGTTTCACCGGCCCAGCGTCCCGACCACCAGTTCTGCCGCCGCCGCACCCGAATACTGTTGCTGGCCGGTGATGAGGTTCCCGTCGCGAAGCGCAAAGGACCGGAACCGGCCTGACACGACAAAGTTCGTCCCCTCCAGCTTCCTCGCCTCTTCCTCGATCCGGAACGGCTGGATGCGCTTGCCGACGAAGCCGTCCGCAAAATCCTCCTCGCTGTCGGCAAAGCCGGTCCAGGTCCGGCCTTTGACCAGCAACTCGCCATCCGACAGCCGGGTCTTCAGAAGGATGCAGGTCCCGTGGCAGATCACCGCCACGATCTTCCCCGCCTCCCAGGCCCGCGCAACGAATGCATGCACCGCCGCATCGTCGATCATCGTCACCATCGGCGACTGCCCGCCGGTTATGAAGATCGCATCGTAGGCCATTGGATCAATGTCAGAAATCGCCTTCGTGCCCTTCAGAAGATCGGCATGCGCCGCAGAATGCTTGAACCCAAGCGAGATCAGGTCATGCGCCGAATAGCCGCTTGCGTCCTCCGGATCGGAATAGCCGTCACCCACCAGGTCTCCACCCGCCGGGCTCACGATATCCACCGCATAGCCCGCCTCGGTGAAGACCCACCACGGATGGGTGACCTCCGCCCACCAAAACCCCACGGGCCACCCGGTTACCGGAGAGACCGCCGGATTGGCCGCAATCATCAGCACCCGCTTGGTGCCATGGATATCAATCGTCGCAGACATGTCTTTTCCTTTCAAGGTGTTGCAGACTTCGGATAGATGAATCGGGCGATGTGCGGCGTCAGGCGCGGCATGACGACATAGGTCATCAGCCCCACCTGCAGCGTCACCGTCACCAGAACCCGCAGGGCCAGCGGCCATCCCGCCATCAGCGGCCCGATCGTAAGGTTCAGCGCCAGCACCAGCACGAAGACCACCGCCACCAGCACCAGCGCCATCCGGTGCGGCGAGGGTTGGGGAACGCGGGTGCCGGGCGGCGGATCGAACCAGAACTCCAGCCCCGTCATCCGCTCCCACGCGGCATCCCCAGCAAAGAAAGGCTCGGCCTCCGCCAGCATCCGGGCGCGGAAGTCCGAGGTCTCGAAGCGCTCCAGCGCCTCCAGACTGTCAAACCGGAAGACGCTTCGGTATTCGCCAGACCCGGCAGCAGGGCGATGGAATTCCGCCCCCAGATAGCCCGGAAACTCTCGCGTCACCCCTTCGGCCATACGCTTCAGCCAGTCTTCGTAGGCGGCCTCCGACCCCGGCTTCACCCGGCGACGCACCAGAACGGTCACAGGTTCCGGCATGGCTTACTCGATATCCAGCATCGCGGCGCCAGAAAGCAGAGAGTTCCAGGTCATGATGCATTCCTTTCGCTTGTTGCTGGGACGGCGATGGCGGCACAAGTCCACTGGCAAGGCCCCGCAGTGGCAGCCCCCAGTGAACCGATCTTCCATCGCACACCTCCTGATTGCCTTGACGCAAAGATAGGGTGGTGCTTTCATAAACAAGAACGAAATCGAGTCATGTCTGATATAAGCAATTCTGAACTCCGTCGTCTCGACCTCACCCTGCTCCTCGTCTTCCTCGGCCTCCTCCGGCACCGAAAGGCGACCGCGGTGGCGGCGGAACTGGGCCTCACGCAGTCCGCGGTCTCGCAGGCGCTGCGGCGGCTTCGCGACATCTTCGGCGACCCCCTCTTCCTCCGCCGCCCCCACGGCCTTGAACCGACAGCCGCCGCCCTGGCCCGCGAAGCTTCCGTGCGCACGGCGGTCGAGGCTCTCAGGCAAGCGCTCGGCGGCGGTGAGGCGCCTTTTGATCCCGCCACTGCCCGCCGTGTGCTGAAGATCGCCGCCATCGACGCCGAACAGGCGATCCTCGTGCCGCCTCTGGTCAAAGCCGCGACCGAAGAGGCGCCCGGCGTGCAGATCATCGTCACACCCCTCGCCCGCCGCGCAGCGATCGAAGCGCTGATCGAAGGCGAGGTCGACCTCGCCACCGGGGTGTTCTTCGAGACGCCGCCCGCACTGATCGCCACACCGCTTTACAGAATGGGCTACGCCGTCGTGGGCAGGCCGGAGGTGCTGGGGGCCGGGCCGCTGACCGTCGAACGCTACGCCGCCCTGCCCCATATCCTGCTGTCGCCCGGCAACGACCTGCGTGGCATCGTGGATGAGGCCCTGATGGCGCGCGGACTGACCCGCCACGTCGTGGCCGCCGTACCCGCCGCCTTCCCGGCACTTGCCGCCGTGGCGCGGACCCGCTGCATCGCCACCCTCCCCGACATCGTGGCCCGCGCCCATGCCCCGGCAATGGGCCTTGCCATCGCCGACCCGCCGCTTCCCTTACGAAGCTTCCCCGTCCTGGCGCTCCACCACCGCCGCAACGAAACCGACGGAGCAGTGCTTTGGGCGCTCGCGGTCCTCACCCGCGCGACCGCATGATCGCGACCGCCGAAGTGCACCAATCGCCCTTGTCCGACCCGGCTCACCGGTCAGACACCCAGCTGCCGCAGCCCCTTGCGAAAAACCCGGCTTACCTCGGCCGTCAGGGAATAGAACGTCGCGAAATACTGCTCTGGATCGTAGTCGGGATCACGCTTCCGCAGCTGACCCATCATGCTCTTCGCCTCTTCGGTCCGGCCAGCCTCCTGCAGGATAAGCGCCGCATTGAACAGCATATGTCCATAGGTCGACCGATGCGCCGCCGACCGCGCCGCCCAGTGCGCGGCTTCATCAAGGTCGCCCAAGCGAAAGTAGGCATTCGCCCTGCTAAGCTGGATCGACGGCAGAAACGGGTCGAACGGGCTAAGGCTTTCGCTCCGTTCAAGGCTCTCCAAAGCCCGGACCGGATCGCCCGCATGGCATTCCAGAAATCCCAGCATGTAATGCGCATTCGGAAAGCTTGGGCTGAGGTCGATGCCACGTGCGACATGTTCTTTCGCTGCGTCAAGATTGCCACCCAGCCACTGCGCACGACCGTAAGCCCAATGGGCCACCGGGCAAAGCGCATCCGCCGCCAGCGCCCGGTCGGCTGATGCCAAAGCGACCGCGGCACCGGCCTTTCGGTCCCCAAGCCGATTGGTAAAGGCAAGATGATACTGACAAAACGAAACGAAGGCATGCGCGCGGGAACTCCCCGGGTCCAGCGCCGTCGAGGTTTCCAGATGCCCCAGCGCCGCATGCATCCCATCTGGCGTGAACTGAAACGCGTGGTGCAGGCCAAGGTGGAGTTCCCTCCACGCTTCCGACCCGCCATTGCGATCTGACAGTGCCGCCCTGATCTCGGCCTCCGTCACTGCCAGCGAAATGACACTGACCAATCGATCCGCAATATGTGCCGAGCTGCGGTGAAGGTCGTCCGCCGAGACCACGATTTCATCAGACCACTCAAGGCTGCCATCGTCCGTACGGACAAGATCGACCACAAGCCGAAACGGCTCGCCCGCCGCGCCGCTGCCAGAAACAACTCTCCCCGAAACCACGTTGCTGACGCGCAGCAGCTGACGCAACCGCCAGGGATCCTCACCGAAGTTGCGAAGCGCAAAGACGCTCCCGCGCCCGGTCACCCGATAGGCCCGAAGCCGCGCCAGGCGCGAGATGACATCGTGTGTCAGCCCATCGAACAGGATTCGCATCCTGCTCGGCGTTCCGTCGGGCATCAGGAACGGCATGACAGCGATCGACCCCGCTTCGGCGGTTGCCAGAACACTTGGCATCGTCATCACAGACAGGCCGACATCTGCCAGCATGTATCCCCGGCGCGGCACCGTGCGCAAAAGCGATGGCCCGTCCGGCCCAAGCGCCTTGCGCACTTCATGCACGCACTGCGTCAGCGAATCTTCGGACACGATCACATCCGGCCAGACCTCGGACATCAGATCGTCCTTGGTCATCACGCGTCCGCTTTGCTGAACCATGGCGGTCAGCAGCTTCAGCGCCTTTGGCCGGATCGGCACGTCGCCATGCCGCGAGAAAAGCCGTCCCTGGGCAAGATCAAGGGTCAACTCACCAATGGAGATCACTTGCGGGTCCATCGGCACGAGGTTCACCTTCCTTCGAAGATAAAGGACACGACCTTCAATTCGCAGCCTGCCACAAACGGCAGCTCATAGAAACGACCGCGCGCAAATGCCTAGTCCACCGCAAGCGCTATCGCCGACACGATCCTTTCCACCGGAAGCCTTGCCGCAGCGTTCAGGCTGGAAAGCACCGCTTCGTCCTTCGCCTGAAACAGGCACAGGCAACGGCCGTCGCCTGGCAGAAAGGTCGAGCCCATGTAGTGAACCAAATCACCATTATCACACATCAGTGCAGCATGGCGCCGGTTGGCAGCGATGAGCCCGTGCAGGTCGGCCAGCGAAATTCCTTCGACATCGCGCTCGATCAGAAACGTCTTCATGGTTTGCCTCCCATTCCATGCGTCAATCCCGCCAAAGTTGGTAAAGCGATTTCGCGGGCCAGCTTCTGGGCAATTGCGTCGCCAAACGTCTCGAACGACTCGACCGTCATGACAAATGATCCCGGTCCGACGATCACCTCGTCACGGTACCAGGCGTCGAGATCCGATCCCTTCTGTGCAATCGCTAGCCCATTTACCGTTACGCCCAACTCTTCGGCACGTGTCCGGGCGTATTCCAACGGCACATGATAGCGTGGATGCGGCCCCGCCGACTCCACGCCGTCGCCAGACACGTTAATGATCTGCCGGATAGCACAGGCTTGGGACGCCTGGAGCAAGTCCAAAGCCGTCGAAATACCTCGGCCGATCCCGGTATCTCCCGTCACCTCGCGCGGCGTGGACGCGATAAGGCTTGCCATGCGAAAGGCGTCTTCGGTAGTCGTAATGCGCTGCCAGGGGATGATCTGCGGGGCCATCTCGGAATCGCCCCAGATGACGACCGCCACATCCACTATTCCGGCCGCCGAAAAGGCTGCCAGCACCTCGTCGTTGGTGAAGGCGGCCGAATATCCGAGTTGCTGCAACTGGAACTCGCCGGCATCAATACTGCCCGAACCATCAATCGCAAGAACCAGCGCCAGGTCAGCACAGGATGCAAAAGCTCCGGCGGCTGGGATGCCGCCGGACCAGAGCGTGATAAAAGACAGGATCAGATTAAATCTCATGATAAGAACCGCGGTCGTTGAAATTGAATGCGATGGTGGTCGGTCACGCAGCAAAAGTCCTGAAGGACTTCTGAAATCTTCCTGATTACCGGGGCTGGACCCGAGGTTTCACGCCCCCGGACCGCCGAACCATGGATTACCTGAACGTCCGTCAACGGCGCGTGATTTGCAGAAACTGGTGCTGACTTTGCAGGGCGGCAATCGCAGGTCATCGATCAATCCTTGTTTCGAAAAACTCAGCTCGTCTTCCCGACACGGCAAATGCTTCTTCAAACGAAGCAACCGCGCACTACCCATTTTGATAGGGACGTCGACTTGGTCTTAAGCAACCGGCGGGATAAGCGCCGTCACCCGGGCCGCCAGCGCGGTCTTGTCGTTCACGCCCACTTTGGCGTAGGCGTTCTTCAGGTGATAGCGGACGGCATTGACTGTCGTGCCCTGTGCCGCCGCGACAGCCTGGGGTGCCTCGCCAAGGGACATCGCATAGGCAACCTTGGCTTCCGAAGGCGTCAGCCCGAAAATCGTGCGCAGAATTTCAACCGCCATCGGCTGCTGCTCGCTGCGCTGAGCGATGAAGATGGCCGCATGCCCGGGCGCGAGCTCTCCGCGCAGATCATTGCCCTCCAGCGGCAGCACATAGGCCGAGGCCCGTTCGCCATCGGCGCTGACCAAAGGCACCCCGATGCCCGAGATACCAAGGCTTTGCGCGCCATGAGCCGCCCGGGCAATGGCGGCCTGAAGGTGGTCAACTGTCCCATCCATCCGCCGCGTCCGCACATGTCCCTGCGAAAAGGCCAGGAAGTCCCCTTTTGACAGGATCGCATCCGCAAGCGCATTGCCATAGACCAGCCGACCATTGCCATCGACGATCAGAACCGCCACCGATAAGGCATCAAGCACCTTGCGATACAGCGCCAGGGCCAGATTGCTGCGGTCAACCATGCTGTTGATCGAAACGGCGCGTCGGATGTGGGGGACTATTCGCGCGACGAAGTCCTTCTGACGCTTGCCTATAAGCGGTGAACCTTCACTCGTTGTGAATGTCATGGCACCACGCAGAAGCTTTCGATCATAGAAGAGAATGTTCATGCAGTCGCGCAACCCCTGGGGACGAACCCATTCGTTGTAGAGTTCCGTCTTGTGGAACTCGGCCTCCTCAACATGCTCCATCTGAACCCAAGGCACATCGAGGCCGCCGCGCCATAGTCTATCCAGGCCGGGGGCGTCCGGGAGATAGCGTTCAAGTCGCTCGAACCAGGTCGTGTCCCACGACGTGCTTCGCACTTTCAGCATCGGGACGCCACTGCTGGAGTGCATCGAAAGATCGGTGTACCCGAACATGGCGTATGCAAATCCAAGGCTCGACCTTATCCGCTCCAGCGTCTGCGGCCATAAGTCCGGATTTGCCGCGCAATCGTAGACTTCGCCCAGTATCCGATCAAAATCATCCAACGAATTATCTCCGATACCGACGATCTCTACTCGACGCGATTTCGGCAGGATCAGCATGGCGGCCCGACGGTCTCGTCGTTCCCGTCGAACAACGTCACGCAAAACAGCAGGTTATCACGTTCTTCGGTCACGACCTTAGCCAAGCAGTCAGCCAACGCAAGTCGCAGCTATGCCGGGGCGCGATGATCTGGGCACGACTTCTCTGGTCAGGGATTAGCGCTAGGCTTCAACTACCGGCGGGATAAGGGCCGTCACTCGGGCCGCCAGCGCGGTCTTGTCGTTCACGCCCACCTTGGCGTAGGCGTTCTTCAGGTGATAGCGGACGGCATTGACCGTCGTGCCCTGCGTTGCAGCAACAGCCTGGGGCGCTTCGCCAAGGGACATTGCGTAGGCAACCTTGGCTTCCGAAGGCGTCAGCCCAAAGATGGTGCGCAGAATCTCCACCGCCATCGGCTGCTGCTCGCTGCGCTGCGCGATAAAGATGGCCGCATGTCCGGGGGCCAGTTCTCCACGCAGATCATTGCCTTCCAACGGCAGCACATAGGCCGAGGCCCGTTCACCGTCAGCGCTGACCAAAGGCACCCCGATGCCCGAGATACCAAGGGTCTCGGCGCCTTTGGCTGCTCTCGCGATGGCGGACCCGAGGTGGTCAGCCGCCACATCTACCCGCCGCGCCCGCACATGTCCGTTGTGGAAGGTCAGGAAGTCCCCTTTTGACAGGATCGCATCGGCAAGCGCGTTGGCGTAGACCAGCCGACCATCGCCATCGACGATCAGAACCGCCACCGACAAGGCATCAAGCACCTTGCAATACAACGCCAAGGCCAGATTGCTGCGATCAACCATGCTGTTGATCGAAACGGCCCGGCGAATGTGAGGGGTTATCCGGGCGGCAAAGCTCTTTTCATGCCGACCAATTAGGGGCGAGCCCTGGCTTCTTGCGAACGCCATGTAGCCAAGCAAGAGAGTCCTTTCGTGATAACTGATGTTCAGGCAATCCCGAAGTCCCTGTGGTCGGACCCATCCCTGGTAGAAGTCCGTCTTGTGGAACTCGGCTTCGTCAATCTGGTCCATCTGGGTCCATGGCACATCAACGCCAGCCCGAAGAAAGACGTCGGCGCCAGGAATGATGGAAAGAAAATGTTCAAGGCTTTGAAGCCACGTGTGGTCCCAGGTAGTATATCGAAGTTTTCTTAGCGCCGTGCCATTGACGGCGGTCAACGAAATATCTTTGAACTCGAACATGACATAGGCACAGCCCAGGGTCGATCTTATCCGCTCCAGCGTCTGCGGCCACAAGTCCGGATTTGCCGCGCAATCGTAGATGCCGTTCAGGATTTCATCAAACTCGTCCAACGAATTGTCTCCGGTCCTAACGGCCTGTAAGCGACTTCACACAGCTCCGGCGGGATCGATGCGGTGGCTTTGTCGCAGTCTTTCTGGGCAAACGTATCATATGGCACAGCAGGCGATCACGTCTTGTTGGCGTCAACCAGTCCAATCTGTGGAACTGGGCAAGTCGCTGCTTTCGCAAGCTTGGTTTCTTTGACCTCGGGATGCAAGTTCGTCAGGTCGGATATCCCCGCAATGCCGGACGGCAGCGATGCCCAAACCTTACCAGACCCTTAACGGCTCCCGCACAACCCATTGATATTCCTTGCGGCAGCCAAGCGTAACTCAGCGTTACGCCCACCTTGCGCCCCCCCGGCCCACCCCCTATATTGATCCCTGACCGGGGCAACCCGGCCTATGGCGATAAACGCACCTGTAATAATCGGCTCGG
Source organism: Tabrizicola sp. (assembly GCF_051645465.1). GTDB lineage: Bacteria > Pseudomonadota > Alphaproteobacteria > Rhodobacterales > Rhodobacteraceae > Tabrizicola. Next base: position 10,901 of record NZ_JBOFBI010000360.1, read on the forward strand.
ACCCGGGGGCGGTACCCGGCGACTCCACCAAAACTCCCGCGTTGGGGACGGACGGGGTCGAAATAGGATCGACGAACGACCAAA
>NZ_JBOFBI010000361.1:0-4193 GCF_051645465.1 Tabrizicola sp.
CCATCTTGGTGTGACCAAGCAGAAGCTGCACCGCCCGCAGGTTGCCGGTCTTCTTGTAAATCTGTGCTGCCTTGGTGCGCCGCATCGAGTGCGTTCCGTAAGCGCTCGGCTCCAACCCAATCGAGGTCACCCACTCCCGAAGAATTCTCGCATACTGCCGGGTTGAGAGATGCGGGCTGTCGTGGAACCTGCTCGGCCAAAGGTCGTCACATCCGAACATCGCCGGGCTTTCGATCCACCGCTGGACTGCTTTGCGGGTCTGTTCCGTGATCTCAAACTGGACGGGCCGTTGGGTCTTGCTCTGAAGGACCGAGGCCCGCTCTTTCATGTGGCCAGAGACGAAGACATCCCGCACTTTGAGCCTGACGAGGTCACACCCGCGAAGTTTGCTGTCGATCGCCATGTTGAACAGGGCGAGGTCGCGGATGTTGTCCGCGATCTCAAGACGTACCCGGATCGCCCAGACGTGCTTTGGTTGAAGGGGGCGTTTCTGACCGATGATACGGCCCTTGTTCCACGCCGGGGCGATTGGACGAACGACGGGAAGATGAATTGCGGACATGGCTTTTCCTCCGTCCGCCAAACCCGCCCGACACCAACATTGTGCTGATGACCGATGATAGCACGGATCAAGTCGAATGACCGGTCTGGGGAAGCTGCACTGCGGCAACAACCGCCCCTCGAATGACTGGAATGGACCGGAGATAGCCAGGGTTGGGTGCTGCCAGCGCGGCAGAACAGAACGCTGCCAGGTTTCGTAAGGGACTACCACACAGGCATCGCCTCAACCACGCTGCTAGCGGCCGAGCCGCGGGTTGTTTCACTAGCGTTTATGCGTTGCGGGCATCGTTGAACGGCAACACCCTCACCCGTCGCTTTGTCGCGGCATACCACGCATTTGCAACAGCCGGTCCAATCGGGGGCACGCCCGGTTCGCCCACGCCCGTCGGATAGCCGTCTGACGGCACGATATGCACCTCGACCTGCGGCATTTCCTCCATCGTCAGCACCTCATAGCCATCGAAATTGCCCTCGACAACCTGCCCGCCTTCAAGGGTGATCCGTGACTTCAAAATGGCACCAAGGCCAAAGCCGATCCCGCCCTCAATCTGGGATTTGATCTGATCCGGCATGACGGCAATACCGCAGTCGAGGGCGCAGACCACGCGTTCAACCCTCATCACGCCGTCGTTCACCGAGATCTCGGCCACTTGTGCGACGATAGTGTTGAAACTTTCGGCAAGGGCCACGCCCCGGAACCGCCCTTCGGGTGCAGGCGTCGCCCAGCCGGACTTGTCGGCAACCTCTTGCAGGACAGCAGCATGACGCGGATGATCCGCCAGCATTGCAAGGCGAAACGCGATTGGGTCCTGCCCTGCAGCCTCAGCCACCTCATCAAGGAACGCCTCAACCGCATAGGCCGTATGCGTCGACCCAACTGCCCGCCACCACAGAACCGGCACGCCCGTGACCATGTTGGTCAGATCAACCTTCATGTTCGGCACGGCATAGGGCAGGTTGTTAGCGCCTTCAATCGAGGCGTTGTCGGGCGCGCCAGGTGTCGCAAAAGCCGTGCCTGCGGTAATCGACTGGCCGACAATGTGGTTCTGCCAACCGACCAGTTTGCCGTCCGCGTCCAGTGCAGCCTTCATCGCATGCATGAAGGCAGGGCGGTACCGCCCGCCCCGCATGTCATCCTCGCGCGTCCATTGCATCTTGACCGGGCGGCCAACCGCCTTCGCCACGGCGACGGCCTCGACCACCACATCACTGTCAAACGTGGCACGGCGGCCAAAGCCGCCGCCCGTTTTCATCACATGCAGGATCACCTTGTCGGGCGTGACACCCGCCACTTCCGCAGCAGCCATCTGGTGCCAAAGTGGTGCCTGATGGCCGCCCCAGACCTCGACCGTGCCATCCTCATTGAAGCGTGCCACCGCATTCAGCGGCTCCAGCGCCGCATGGGCAAGAAACGGAAACTCGAAGGATGCCTCCAGAACCTTGGCGGCTCCGGCAAAGGCGACCTCCACATCGCCGTCATTGCGCACATTCATCTCTGGCGTCGCAGCCATTGCGGCGCGGTAGGTCTCTTCAATCTCCGCCGTTGAACGCTTTTCCGCAGCGCTGTCGTCCCATTCAACCGTCACAAGGTCACGCGCGCTGAGCGCGGCCCACATGTGTTCTGCCACAATGGCAAGGCCGCGCGGATGCTGGACCACATCCACAACGCCAGGAACCACTTTCGCCGCCGCCGCATCGAAGGACCGCACAGTTGCCCCGAACATTGGCGGATGGATCGGCACGGCTGTCAGCATGCCATCCAGGTTCACATCAATGGTGAACTGCTGCTGGCCGTTTGATTTCTCAACCGAATCCATGCGCCGATGCGCCGGATTGCCAATCATGGTCCAGGCGGACTTGTCCTTCAGCGTCACAGAGGCCGGCACCGGAACGGCAGCCGCCGCCTCGGCCAGCTCGCCGAATGTTGCCGTGTTGCTGCCCGATGTTACCACACCCGTTGCAACCGTCACCGTGCCAGCATCGACGCCCCAAAGGTTGGCTGCCGCCTGCACCAGCATCGCGCGCGCCGCCGCCCCCGCCTGCCGGTAACGCAGGAAGGACGATACCATGCCTGTCGATCCGCCTGTTATCTGGAAGGCTCCGCCGAAATTCAGGTTGCCATAGGCTTCGCCATAACCGCCCTCAGCGCGCATCTGGGCATAGTCAGCATCGAGTTCCTCAGCAATCAGGGTCGCAATACCGCTGTAAATCCCCTGACCCATATCGAATTGCGCCGAAATCGCTGTGACGGTATTGTCGGCGTTGATCCTGAGGTAGGGCATCACTGGCTGATCGACGGGCGGCGGGGTTACAAAGCCCGGCAGGTCCTGCGCATGGGCAGGGCGGAACCCGACCATAAAGCCGCCCACAACTGCCGTCACAGCCATCAGAAATCCGCGGCGGGTGGCGGGTATTGTGGTTGCGGGGTTCAGAACGTGGTTCAACATATTGGGCAGCATCGGATCACGCCTCCAGCAGTTTTGCGGCTTCGTGGATCGCGCCACGAATGCGGTGATAGGTGTTGCAGCGGCACAGGTTGCCGGACATCGCACTGTCGATATCGGCATCCGTCGGGGCCTTGTTATTGGTCAGAAGGTCCACGGCGGCAATCACCTGCCCGGACTGGCAGTAACCGCATTGCGGCACGTCCAGCGCCGTCCACACCTGTTGGACCACTTCGGTCGCGCGGCCCGTCATGCCTTCGATCGTCGTTACCTGCAGCCCTTCGACCGACGAAAGCGGCGTCTGGCACGATCGGCTCGGCACACCGTCAATCATCACTGTGCACGCCCCGCAAAGCGCCTGCCCACACCCGAACTTGGTGCCTGTCAGCCCCGCTATATCCCTGATCGCCCAGAGCAGGGGCATGTCGGGATCGGCATCAATCTGTTGGGTTTGTCCGTTCAAGGTAAAACTGGTCATCATCGGCCCTTTCTGGCTTGGACGTTGATCAGCAGGGGCGCGTGGTTCTGCGCACTGCGATGTTGCTGAAGGCAGGCTTCTTATGCAACGGTCTATTGCTGGTGCTTTGATTAGACAGGTCTGTCTAAAGATTCGTCAAGCTGAAATGTCGCTGTCATTCGTGGACCAAAAGAGCCTGTTATGTCTTCTACTGCCGTCCTCACCTCGCCACGTGATCGTATTCTTAAGGTCGCCTGGAAACTCTTCTATGAACATAGCTTTCGCGCCATCGGCATCGACCGCATCATCGCCGAGGCCGGTGTCGCCAAGCAGTCGTTCTATAATCACTTCAGATCAAAAGATGAGCTGATTGTAGCCCTGCTGGATCAGGCAGCCCATTACAGCATGCAGTGGGAGGCAGAGGCCATTTCTGGTCGACCTGACCCGCTGGTTGCGATTGTGGAGGCAGCGATCAGGCGTGCCAGTGAAGATTCCTGTTTTGGCTGCACATTTCAGGTCGGAGCCAGCGAATTCCCTGACCCCTCCGATGTCGTTCATCAAGCCGCGCGGCGGGCCAAGGATGCGACGCTTGACCGCTATAAGGCCTATGCGTTGCAAGAGAAACTGGCAGACGCGGATCGTGCGGCAAGGGACATCTTCCTACTCATGGAAGGCATATGGATCGCCGTGCGCTTGTTCGGTCGCGATGCACCTGTTTGCCACGTCGCAGA
>NZ_JBOFBI010000362.1:0-2875 GCF_051645465.1 Tabrizicola sp.
GTCTCCTCAAGGGGATAGACCTCGTCGGCAGGGGGGAAGGTGCCCGATCCTATCTCGAAGCCGCTGAGGTCGGTCACGCCGGTCGTATCCGCAAGGAAACGCTCATATGCCGCCAGCTGCTCGTCTTCGATCTCGCTGAGTTCCGTGCGGGTGGCGAGCTTCTCTCCCTGCTTCACGGCGTCTTCAGCCTGTTCGGCAAGTCGCGAGATGAAGTTCGACAGCCGCGAGCCGTCGAAGATTGGCACACCTTGGGCCATGAGGCCCACGGGCACCGCAGTGCCGAGGAGAAGCCCGAGAAGGAGGGGTGCGCGGCGCATGCGGTGGCTCAGTCCGCGCAAGGCGCGTCGGGGGCGTTCATTGTCGAGACGACGACCGTCGTGCCGTCGCTTAGCTCCCGCGCCGCGAAATACTTGCCCTCGGCCCGGAACTGGCCGTGGCAAGGGGAGACGGCACCTGTCTCGACGCCGGCGCAGGCAGAAAGGAGGGTGATCCCGAGAAGGGAAATGGGGATCAGGCGGTCGTGTCGGGTCACGTCATGTCCTTCCAGAAATCGGGGGTATCGCGCCAGCCATAGGGGGCGCGGTCTTCGCCGGATCGGCCGCCGCCAAGAACGGCGAGCGCGGGCCCAAGGGCCGCAAGATCCATGTTCACGAAGACCGAGTCACCGGCCGAGCGCAGGAGGGCGAGGCGCAGGCCACCCGTTGGCGTGCAGAGGAACTCGGCCTCTTTCTCGTTCAGCCGTAGGATCCGGTAATCCTCGGGGTTGGCACGCGGGTTCGGGTAGAGAAGCTGGGTCACCACGCTTTCCGCGATGATCTGGCCAACTTTGACCCGGGTCAGGTGTGTCGGCGTCTGAGTCATCATCATCACCACGGCATTCTTCTTCCGCATGGTGACGAGCCAGTCATGCAGGCGCTTTTCGAAGATCGGATCGTCGAGCATCTTCCAGGCTTCATCGATGACGATGAGGGTCGGACGGCGATCCTCGATCACCCGTTCGATGCGGCGAAAGAGGTAGGCCAGAAGCGCCGAGCGTTCGGTCCCGAGATCGAGGATCTCCGACATGTCGATGCCAACCACATCTTCGGAAAGGCTGATCTCCGAGGAGGCCCCAGGCCCAAAGAGCCAGCCATGCCGTCCTCCCTGCCCCCATTCGCGGACACGCCCCACAAGGTCACCCTCGTCGTCGGTCGAGGCGACGAGAGTTGCAAGGCCATCAAACGTCCGAAGCCGCGGATCGGCAGAAACGATCTGACGAACAGCGGTGTTGAGGCTGACCGTTTGGGCGGTCTCGAAGGGCCGTGAACCTGCGAGGATGTCACCCAGCCAATCGGTGAGCCAGGCCGCTCCGCGCTCATCGGTCTCGGTCTGGAACGGGTTGAGGCCTGTCGCCTCGCCGATCCGGATCGCGGAATAGCTGCCCCTCAAGGCGCGCACGGCCATCTCAAGGCCCCGGTCCTTGTCGATGACGAGGATGCGGGCATGCACTCGCCGGGCCTGCGCCATGAGAAAAGCCGTGCCGAGGGTTTTGCCCGACCCCGTGCGACCCAGAACCAGCGTATGTCCGGCACTCGGCTCGGCTCCTCGTTCGCCCTTGTCGTGGAAGTTGAAGCGGTAGAGGCTCGAGGTCACCGTCGGCAACGCCGTGATCGTCTCACCCCAGGGCGACTGCACCTTCGGGCGACCCTCGGTCACCCGATGCAGGGCCGCGAGGTGCGCGAAGTTCTGGGCCGACAGAAGCGCGGTACGCGGGCGGTAGGCCCAGTTGCCCGGGGCTTGGGCGAACCAGGCCGCGCGGGCCGCGAAGCTCTCGCGAACGAGGGTTGCCCCGCAGTCCTGTCCGGCACGCCAGACCTCAGAGGCTGCTTCCTCGAGCTGTTCCGGGGTCTCGGCTGTGACCATGACCGTCAGGTGATGCTTGCCGAAAACTTGTCGGCCCGAGGCGACGTTGTCCGCGGCCTCATACAGTTCCTGCCGCAGGGTTTCGGCGGCATCTTCGGAGGCGCGCATCTGGCGTGCCGTCCGCTTGATGCGCTCTTCGATCTCGTTGTTGCGGGCCGGCGTGAAGCTGTTGGTGATGACGATGTCGTAGGGCAGTTCCAGCGCATCGAGCATCCGCGCCCAGGTGCGGGCGGGGTAGGATTTCACGCCGAAAATCGTTCCGAAACGCTTTCCGGCGCCGGACTCGATTTCCACCCGCTTTCCGACAAAGGTCATCTGCGATGACGCGATGGCCTCGGCAAGAAACTGGCCGCGCATCGGCAGGCCCTTGGCCATCGGCTGCCCAAGAAGGACACCCAAGAGACCGAGCCATTCGCCCGAAGAAACGGTCAGGCGCCGGAAGCCCAATCCCTGGCAGGCCCCGGCCAAGAGCCCCATTGCTTCATTCAGGCGTTCAATCCGCTGGCCAAGATCGCCAGTAAACGCAGCCTTGAAGAGCGCTCCAATCAGGGGGGCACGTTTCAGCGCGGTGGGACGCAGGATGAGCGAGACCACCAGCACCCGGCGTTTCAGGGTCCGAGCACGGAGATGTCCCTGCCAGCGGGCATCGACCAAGGCGGCGAACGCTTCCCCGGTGCCCTCACCATCGAAGGGCTTCAACTGGGGCGCGTCCGGCAGGGTCAGTTTGGAGACATGGAACCCGAACCCTTCGCCCAACTGGCCGATCAGCCGCGCCAGCGAGGTGGTTGCGAGCGAGAGGTCCCCCTCTTCCGTCGTGAAACTGTCCTGCCCCTCGACCACGGCAGAGGCGATCAGGTCACCTTGCCGGGTCAGGATCAGATTGTCCGCCGGTGCAGAGAGCCACGGCAAGTGTCGCGCGAGGGTTTCGGCTGCGAGGTCCCCGGGCCGCACGACAGATCGAAGCGCCGGAGTG
>NZ_JBOFBI010000363.1:0-1557 GCF_051645465.1 Tabrizicola sp.
ACCAGCATCAGAGGCGTGTCCGACCCGCCGGTGACGATATCGAGACCGCCCTTCATCAGCTCATCCGCCAGCGCCTGTGCATTCTTTACAACCTGCGCTTGATAGGTCTTGAACCCCGGCTGCAACGCCTCGCCAAACGCCACGGCCTTGGCGGCAATCACATGCATCAAAGGCCCGCCCTGAAGCCCCGGGAAAATCGCCGAGTTCACCTTCTTCGCGATCCCTTCGTCATTCGTCAGGATCATCCCGCCGCGCGGGCCACGCAGGGTCTTGTGCGTCGTCGTCGTCGCCACATGCGCATGGGGGAAGGGGCTTGGGTAAAGCCCCGCCGCCACCAGCCCGGCGAAATGCGCCATGTCGACCAGCAGATACGCCCCCACCGAATCCGCCACTTCCCGCATCTTCGCGAAATCGATGATCCGCGGAATCGCCGACCCGCCCGCGATGATCAGCTTCGGCTTGTGCTCGGTCGCAAGCGCCTGCAGCTGATCGTAATCCAGCGTCAGGTCCTGCCGCCGAACCCCGTACTGCACGGCATTGAACCACTTGCCCGACTGGTTCGGCGCCGCGCCATGGGTCAGGTGACCACCGGCATCAAGGCTCATCCCCAGAATCGTATCGCCCGGCTGGATCAAGGCCAGAAACACCCCCTGATTGGCCTGCGACCCCGAATTGGGCTGCACATTGGCAAAGCCGCAATGGAACAGCTGCTTGGCCCGTTCAATCGCCAGAGTCTCCGCCACGTCCACGAACTGGCAACCGCCGTAATACCGCTTGCCCGGATACCCTTCGGCATATTTGTTCGTCATCACCGAACCTTGCGCTTCCATCACCGCGCGGCTGACGATGTTCTCCGACGCGATCAGCTCGATCTCGTGGCGCTGGCGGCCGAGTTCTGACGTGATGCTGGCGAACAGCTCCGGGTCGCGGCTGCTGAGCGTTTCGGTGAAAAAGCCGGTATCGCGGTGGGGGGCATTCATCGGCATGTCCTCTCGGGCCAAGGGTAGGGCTGGAGGCTATTTAGAGCAGTGATCGGCATCCGGAAAGGCAAGAAAACGACGCCATCGCCCATCAGGACGAAATGATCTTTCCGAAACGCCCCCGACGTTTGGGTTGTCGGGCTTCATCCACAAGGTTACGTTCTGGTCGGAGGCTCTCGAATGGATCGGGGAGGTATGAATTGCGCAGTCTGATTTTGGGGCTGTTTCTGGCAACAGGCCTTCTTGGCACAGCCAGGGCGGACGAATGGCAAGCCTGTCAATCTGGGGATCAAGAAGCTTGCCTTGAAGCCGCGCGGGTGGCGCAAGCTGCGGGTGACTTTGCAGCGCTCCTGCGTATTTCCGAGAAGGGCTGCGAACTTGGCAATGTGATTTCTTGCAGCGACATCGGTATGATCTATCTGGCCGGTCTCGGCGTCCATGTCGACCTTGGTAAGGCTCTGCCTCTCGTCATGGACGGATGCGATGCGGGATATTCGCGCGCCTGCACAAATCTCGGTTGGATGCACTATGAAGGTTATGGTGTCGAACGGGACCTCGCCAAGGCCATCCAGTACTA
>NZ_JBOFBI010000364.1:0-6916 GCF_051645465.1 Tabrizicola sp.
CCAGTCGCCCTTCAAGTCCGAGATCTACTTCGTCAACACCACCCGCTTCAACGACCAGAAGTGGGGCACGAAGAACCCGATCATGGCCCGCGACCCCGAGTTCGGGCCGGTCCGCCTGCGGGCCTTCGGCACCTATTCCCTGCGCGTCTCCGACCCCGGCAAGTTCCTGACCGAGATCGTCGGCACCGATGGCGAGTTCACAGCGGACGAGATCAGCTTCCAGGTCCGCAACGTGATCGTGCAGCAGGTCTCGCAGGTGCTGGCGAAGTCCGGGATCCCGGTCCTCGACATGGCGGCGAACGTGGCCGACCTGAGCAAGATCATCGCCAACGCGATCGCACCGCAGGTCGGGGAGTACGGGCTGTCGATCCCGGAATTCTACATTGAAAACATCAGCCTGCCGGAAGAGGTCGAAAAGGCGATGGACAAGCGCACCTCGATGGGCGTGGTGGGCGATCTGAACAAGTACATGCAGTTCAATGCCGCCGAAGTCATGGCTCAGCCGGGGAGTGCGATGGGCGCGATGGTCGGGGCCGGGATGGCCGCGGGAGTGGGCATGGGGTTGGGTCAGAACATGGGGCCTTGGGGCGGCGCACCGGCCGCATCGGCTCCGCCACCGCCCCCGCCGCCGCCCCCCGCCCCCGCCGCAAAGGCCTGGCATCTCGCCGAGAACGGCGCGACCTCGGGCCCCTTCGGCGAGGCGGACCTCGTGAAGCTTGCCGCCGAAGGGCGGCTCTCGCGCGCGACGATGGTCTGGACCCCCGGTCAAGACGGCTGGAAGATGGCCGCCGAGACCGACCTCGCGCGGCTCCTTGACGCAGCACCGCCGCCGCCGCCGAAACCCTGATCCGGCGCCATGGCCCAAGAGGAATACCGCTGGCCCTGCGCCCAATGCGGCGCGCAACTGCGCTACGCGCCGGGCCAGACCAGCCTGACCTGCGAACATTGCGGCCATGTGCAGAAGATCGCGCCCGAGGCCCCGCGCGCCCGTGCACGTGCGCTGCAAGAGCTTGATCTGAAAAGCGGATTGCGCGACGAACTTGCCGACGGCGACATGGTCGAAGTGCGCCTCACCTCATGCCCATCGTGCGGCGCCAAGGTCGAGATCACGGGTGCCACCCATGCCACCGAATGCCCCTTCTGCGCGACGCCTGTGGTGCTTGACACCGGCACCGAACGCCACATCAAACCGCAGGCCCTCGTCCCCTTCGTCCTGACCGAGGCCGAGGCGCGCAAGGCGATGATCACCTGGATGGGAAGCCTCTGGTTCGCCCCCGGGACGCTTCTGGAATACGCCCGCAAGGGTCGGGCGATGAACGGGGTCTACGTGCCATTCTGGACGTTCGACGCCGACACCGCCTCAAGTTACACCGGCCAACGGGGCGAGCATTACTACGAAACCCGCACCGTGACCGTCCAGGTCAATGGCAAGTCCGAGCGGCGGCAGGAACAGGTGCAGCGCACACGCTGGTATCCCGCCTCGGGCCGGGTTTCGCGGAACTTCGACGATGTCATCGTGATGGGATCGAAAAGTCTGCCGCCGCGCCTTGGCAATGAGCTGACACCTTGGGACCTTGGCGCATTGGTTTCCTATACCCCTGATTATCTTGCGGGATTTCAGGCCGAAGGCTACACGATCACGCTGTCTGATGGCCACGCCGAGGCGCGTGAGCGGATGTCGGACGTGATCCGCGGCGACGTCCGCGACGACATTGGCGGGGACGAGCAGCGCATCCATGGCATCGACACGGATTGGTCGGACGAGACCTTCAAGCACATCCTCCTCCCGGTCTGGATGGCGGCCTACAAGTACAACGGCAAGAGCTATCGCTTCCTCGTCAATGGCCAGACCGGAGAGGTTCAGGGCGAGCGTCCCTGGTCGATCTGGAAGATCGCCTTTGCGGTGATTATCGTTGCAGCAGTTGTACTTGCGGCAGTTTACCTATCGGACCCCGAGGCGCTGAACCTGCCGCGGCCGGACTGGATGAACTAGGCTTTCCGCTTGAAGAACAGCATCCACGCGGCATAGGCGCCCGCTGCCAGGAACAGGACCCCCCAGAACGGCGAGCCGAGCCAGATGAACTCGACCGCGCCCCAGAAGAGGGGGACCAGAACGGTGACCCAGCGCACCCATGGACGACGGAAGAACGGGTCGTCGGGATCGAGAAACTTCATGCCTTTGGCCCCCGTTCATGGCATCCTTCCGGGAATGAGGGAGGACGACATGCTGCAGATTGTCAAGGATTTCCAAGGGCAAACCGTCATCACCACCTTCGAGACCACGCCCGCCATGGCCTTCGACCTGGTCGAAGCTCTGGAGGCCGCGTATCAGGATTGCATCCGCCTGCAGCCGGGGTTCATTGCGGCGGGCCTCCACATGAACGACGCGCGGACGCGGATCTGCAACTACTCGCAATGGAAGCGGCGCGAGGACTATCAGGCGATGCTCCGGACGCCCGAGATGCGCGAGCGGAACCGGAAGATCAACGACCTCTGCAAGGGGTTCGAGCCGGTGATGTACGAGGTGACGGGGGTGTTCTAGCGGAGGGGGCCAAAAGGGGCGCCGAGGCCTTGCCCGCTACGCCGAGGGCGCCACTCCGCAGGACCGGAAGGCCTCGACCACAGGACGGGCTCCGTCAAGACCGAAGGGCACGATCGTATCCCCGGCAAGCGCGGCTGCGGTGGCGTTCAAGGCCAGACCGTCCAGCACATTGTCAAAGCCGGTATCGGTGACGGTCAGCGAACGCCCGTCCGGGGAAAGCGTCTGGCGGCTGGTGCCGATCGTCATCGCGGCAGGGCCGTCGAAGCGAAGGCCGAAGGTTTCGGTGGTCGGCCAGGACGTACCCGTGCGGGTCAGCGTGATCTCGTAGGGTTCGGACCGCGCCGGATCATAGGTCACGCGAATGCCGAGATCGGCTGTGTCATGCATGATGGTGCAGATCGGCACGGAGGTGAACTCCCATGCCTGGGCCGGGGCGGCGAGGAACAAAAGGGCGGTCAGGGCGCGCATCCACGGCAAGATGGCCTCAAGCCGCGGGGCGTCAAGCCCGGACCGGGATAACGGGGGAGTGGGGCTACCGGGGGTCGGGCTCGCCGCGATCCCACACTCTTTGCGAATCCGGTCGGAGCGGGCTAGCCTTCGACCATGCTGCGACTTCTGTTTTTTCCGCTTGTTGACTTCAAATCCGTCCAGGCCCCGGAGGCGACGACGCGCCTGCTTCCGCCCGATACGCTCTATGCGGGGGCGCTCCTCGCCATCGTGTTTCTGGTCCTTTGGCTGTGGAACCGCGCCGCCCGCCACCCCGCCGTGCCGGTGGAACCCAAGGCCTGGATCCTGGTCGACGGATCCAACGTCATGTACTGGCAGGACAATGCGCCGAAACTGACCCCCGTGCTGCAGGTGATCGGGGCGCTGCAGGCGCAGGGCTATGCTCCGGGCGTAGTCTTCGATGCCAATGCGGGCTGGAAGCTCGCAGGGAAGTATCTGCATCATGGCGATCTCGCCCGGCTCTTGGCACTGCCGGTGGAACAGGTTCTGGTGGTGCCGAAAGGCGAGCAGGCCGACCCGTATCTCTTGGAGACCGCGCGGGAGTTCAGCGCCCGCATCGTGACCAATGATCGCTATCGCGACTGGGCCGAGGCACATCCGCAGGTGTCCGAGCCCGGCTTTCTGATCCAGGGTGGGATGCGCGACGGAAGGGTCTGGTTAAAGGGGGTCGAAAGCGCCAAAGCGAAAGCCGGTTAACCGTCTGTCAATCCGTCCCGGCCATGCTGCCCCTTGGTGGAACGCAAGGAGGCCAATGATGGACCCGGTTGATGAATTCGCGCGGCTGAAAGACGAAATCCGTCGGTTGCAGGACCGGGCCGAGGCGCTTCGTGCGGGGTTCCTGCGGCCGGGCGCGCGGCTGCGGTCGAACCGCTTCGAGATCTCGGTCAAGCGGCAGACCCGGCGCATCTTCACCAAGGACCGCCTGCCACCCGAGGTACTCGCCGACCCGCGCTACTGGGAGGAACGGGTGAGCGAGGTAGTGACCTGCCACGAGATTTCAACCTTCCGCGCCGGGGATGCCGACATCGTGCTGATTGAGTGATCGGCTCGGGGTCAGGGGCGGTTCGAAAGATCGACGCCTCCTTATCCCCCTCACCGCGTGAAGATCAGCGCCAGCCCGGTCACCGCCAGCGCCGCGCCCGCCCAGCTTTTCGCACTGGGCCGCTGCCCGGTCCGCAGCCAGAGAAGCGGCAAGATGATCACGGGCGAGGTCGCCGACAGGGTCGCAATGATGCCGGTCTCGGATCCTTGCAGCGCGTAAAGGAACAGGGTCATCCCAAGGAGAAGCCCGATCAGCGCCGTTGCAGCTGTCAGGGCCAGGACCTTCCCCGAAATCTCTCGCGGTCGCGGCGGTGCGATGGGCAACGTCGCGACAACCCCCATCACCAGCCCCGACGCCCCCACCCGGATCAGCGAGCCGACATAGGGGTCAAGCCCTCCCGCCATATAGGGCCGCGCTATCAGCGCACCCGTCGCCTGCCCAAGCGCCGCGCCCAGACCGAAGAGCACGCCTATCCGCAAGCCTCCCCGAACCTGCTCCAGCCGATGCGCGCCCTCGGACGGTCGGCCAAGGATCGCCAGCGCCACCCCTGCGACGGTCACTGTGATCCCCAGGCCCGCCTGCCAGCCCAGCCGCTCTCCCAGAGCCAACCAGCCCAGGATCGCCGCCATCGGCGCGTTCAAGGCGAAAACCGCCCCCGCTCGCCGCGGACCAAGCCGCCCGACAGCCGCAAAGTTCAGCGTATCGCCGAGAAGGATGCCAAGCACCCCCGAGACGGCGAGCACCAGCATCGCCTGCCACCCCGGCAGCGCCAGCGCCCCCGAGGCCATCACGATCCCAGACAGCAGCAGCGCCACGAAGACCTGCCGGATCAGGTTGAAATGAAACGGCCCCAGCGCCCGGATCGCATCGGAGGCGATGATCCCTGTCGTGGCCCAGCAGGTCGCGGTACCCAGAGCCGCCAGTTCGTGGATCGGAAATTCCATGGTTCTCTCCCAGCGCCGTCAGGTTGCATGCGGGGTATCCGCCCGCAACCCTCCTCTGCCCGATTGATCGGCGCCCATGGTTCGGGCAATGTCGAACCATCGCGAAGGCCCCGAAGGCTAGGATCGACCCATGACCGAAAGCCCCAACATCGCGGCCCTTGCGGCCCCCCTTGCCGACCCGGCGCGGGCGCGGATGGTCCTCTCGCTGATGGACGGCCGCGCCCGCACGGTGACCGAGCTTGGCACCGCCACGGGCCTCACCAAAGCCAGCGCGTCCGAACATGCGGCAAAGCTTCTCGACGCGGGGCTCCTCCGGGCCGAGAAGCAGGGCCGCCACAAGTACCTGACCCTCGCCAGCCCCGAGGTTGCCCGGCTGATCGAAGCGATGATGGCGCTGGCGGGCCAAACCCCCGGCCGCCTGCCGCAACCCGGCCCTCGTGACCCGGCCCTGCGCGAAGCGCGTCTGTGCTACAACCACCTCGCCGGAGCGCTTGGCGTGCAGCTTTATCAAAGCTTCTCGGCCCGCAGTTTCCTTGTCCACACCGCGGGCGGGCTTGATCTCACCGCCAACGGCCACAGCTTCTGCCTGACGCTTGGCCTTTCCGATCATGACCTTGTGCCGTCAGGCCGCACCCCCCTCTGCCGCGACTGCCTGGACTGGAGCGAGCGGCAAAGCCACCTCGGCGGCCGCCTCGGCAGGCTGATCCTCCAGCGGCTGGAGACAAAGGGCTGGTTACACCGCCGCGAGGGCAGCCGCGCCCTAAGCGTCACACCCGAAGGCCGCCGTCTCTTCGCAAAGACTTTCCCGGTGGCCAGTGCGCCAGAGCCCGCCTGACGGCTTGACGCGGGCGCGGATTCCCCCTACACGCCCGCAATCGCTTTCGAGGGTTGGGGTTTCCCCGCCTTCCCCCGCTTTTGACGAATCGAAGGAACACCGCAATGTCGCGCGTCTGCGAACTCACCGGCAAAGGGCCGATGTCGGGTAACACCGTCTCCCATGCCAACAACAAGTCCCGCCGCCGGTTCCTCCCGAACCTGAACGAGGTCACGATGATCTCGGACGTGCTGGGTCAGTCGTTCAAGCTCCGCGTCACCGCCGCGGCGCTCCGTTCGGTCGACCATCGTGGCGGGCTTGACGCCTATCTCGCGAAGGCCAAGGACGAAGAGCTTTCGGCCGCCGCGCTGAAGATCAAGAAGGACATCGCCAAGGCGCAAGCCTCGGTCTGATCCATCCCGGATGATGAGACAAAGGCCCGCCTTCGGTATGAAGGCGGGCCTTTTGGCTTATGCACAGCCATGACCGACCGGCGGGGCTAAAATTTTTCGACGAAAAATTTTAGCCGGCGCCCGGCCTCAACCGGCGCAAGAGGCCTCGGCCGTGGCGCCGAAATTCTTGTAGCGGTCCCAGAACGCATCGTCCGAAGCCGATTGCGACGTCCAGGTCGAATGCGCCGCCTCCGGGTCCTTGAAGAACTTCGCCGCCCGACGCTGGTCCCCGCCCGACAGCGTCATGTCCGCCGCCTGCTGGATGCAGCCGCAAAGCGACCGGTTGCCACCGCGATCCGAGGCCATGCAGGCCCGCTCGATTGGCCCAGCAAGCGCCGCACCAGAGATCATTGGAAGAATGGCCGCCACGGCGGCAAACAGGATAGGTCTCATACTTTTCTGCCTCATTGCCGGTCCTGGGACTGCAAGCGCACCCTCCATCTCCGGTCGTTTTCTGCCACGCATATTGCCGATTCCAAGCTATTTTTTCAAGGGTCTCAGTAGCTTGGCAAGAATTGGCCGATTGGCGCAACCCATCGCGACCCTTCCGCCCCAGTGCTACAACATGCGGTAGAAATGACGTTCATTCACGCCGCCCCCTCCCCTCCAAGCGCA